>JBIKWC010000006.1:0-75526 GCA_044356535.1 Myxococcota bacterium | reverse complement strand
GCAGCTCTGCGATCGGCTCCGGGTGGGCCAGGACCGTGGCGACCAGCCGGGCCGGTCGGTCCGTCGCCCCCGGGACAGCGACCCCCTCCGGACCCGCGTACCACCACGCCACCGCCGCCGCGGCCTCCAGGAGGGGCCGCGCGGTGCCCAGCGCGAGGGCTGCCCCGACGGCCCGGTCGACGGACGCGGCGGCCTCCGCGCGGCGCCCGGCCCCGACCAGCGCCATGGCGAGCCAGGTCTCGGTGGAGGCCACGCCCGGGAGGAACCCGCTGTCGGCGTACGCCTGCGCCGCTGCGGTCGCGTGCCGGGCCGCGGCTGCCCACCGGCACGTCAGGACCTCGGCGCACGCGAGGGCGTTGAGGCTGTTGGCGACGCCCGCGTCGTCGAGCGAGCGGTGGGCACGCACGGCCTCGGTGAGCCGTCGGAGCCCCACCTCCGAGGCGCCCGACAACACCTCGCACAACCCGAGCACGGAGCGCGCGGCGGTGGCGCCCGGTCCGTCCCCGAGGGCCGCCAGCTCCGCAGCAGCGCTGGCCAGGGCCCCGCGCGCGGAAGCGAGGTCGCCGGTCTCGTAGAGCGCCGTGGCGCGGTCGTACCGGGCGCCGGCGGCGTCCACCGCAGCGCGCGCCTCGTCGAACCGGTCGGCGGCCTCTGCCAGCAGCGGCACCGCGGCGGCCGGGTACCCCGCGTTCCGGAGCGCGAACCCGAGCGTTCGGGCGGCCTGGCCCGTGTCCAGGGGGTCTTGCGCCGCGCGCGACAGGGTGAGCGCGGTCTCGAGCTGCCCGACGGCCTCCTCGTGGCGGCCCAGGCGGAAGGCGGCTCCCCCGGCGCCCACGAGGCACCGCCGGAAGGCGGGGTGGGTCCGATCTCCGGCGCCGAGGAGCGTGACCGCCCGCCCGAACCAGGCGTCCGCGTCGTGCCAGCCATGGACGCTGCGGAGGCGCCGCGCGAGGGGCCAGGCCGCGGCCGCCACCAGCGCCAGGTCCCCCTGGTCGAGCGCGGAAGCGAAGGCGGCGCGGACCTCGTCGCGGCGACGCACCCACCAGGTCCGATCCCCGCGTTCGAGGGTCGTCAGCACGCGGTGGCGGTGGCGCGTGGCCACGGCCTCGGGCTCGGTGCACGTCGCCCGCCCGTACGCCGCGACCAGGGGGTGCAGCGCGTGTTCACCGGGCCCGACCGCCGCGAGCAGGGAGTGGTGGACCATGCGGGCGAGGGCGTCGGCGTCGGCGGCAGCGACGGCGCGGGCGTCCTCGGCGTCGAACGGACCGCGGAACACGGCCAGCGCGGCCAGGGCGTCCCGGTCCGGTGGGGTCAGGCGAGCCACGCTGCCGCCCACGAGGGCCCGGAGGTCCCGCTGGTGCACAGGGAGATCCACGGGCCCCCCCGCGAGGCGCAGCCCGTCGGCCGCCGCCCGGTGGATGTCGAGCAGCGCCTCCCCGTCGACCCGCGCAGCCGCGAGCTCGATGGCCAGGGGGAGGCCCCCGAGGGTCGCGCACAGGTCGCGGACCTCCTCCGGGTCGAGCGCGAGCGACGGCCGGACCTGGCGCGCCCGCTCCACGAGCAGCCTGGCGGCAGCGTCCGGCGCGAGCCCCCCGAGCGGGACCGTGTGTTCGGCGCGCAGCCCGAGGCGCGTCCGGCACGTCGTGAGCACCCGCAGGGTCCGGGCGCCCGCCAACAGGGCAGAGACCAGTTCCGCCGCGCCGTCGTTGCCCTCGAGCTCGTCGAGGATCAGCAGGAGCTCTCTGCCGCGGAGCCAGTCCACCAGCACCGCGACCGGGGCGCGGGTGCCTGCCAGCCCCAGCGCCGCTTGCAGCGCGAGCGCGAGCTCGGCGGCGGTCCGGGTTTCGCCGGCGGCCACGAACCGCGCTCCGTCCCGGAAGGCGGGGCCGTGGCGGTGCGCGGCCTCGAGCGCGAGCCGGGTCTTGCCCACCCCCCCCAGGCCCGTGAGCGTCACCAGGCGCACGTCGTCGCGGGCGAGGAGGCCATCGAGCTGGCGCAGCTCGGGGTCGCGTCCCGTCAGCCCGGTGGGCGGCGCCGGAGCGTCGACGCGCCCGCGGGCACGGTCCACGGGGTCCTCGTGGCGGATCGCCTGGTACAGCTCCTCGGTGGCGTCGTCGGGTGGAGGACGATCGAGCGCTTCGAGGCGCGCTGCGTGAGCGTCGTACACGGCGAGCGCCTCCGCCCGCCGTCCGGAGCGGGCGAGCGCCTGGAGCTGCAGCCGGAGCGCGGTCTCCGCGAGGGGTTCTTCCTCGGCGGCACGCTGCGCAGCGGCCAGCGCACGGGCTGCGTCCCCAGCTTCGAGCGCGCGGGTGCCCACCGCCACCCACACCTCGGTCCGGACCTGGCGCAGGTGGTCGCGGCGCGCAGCGACCTCGTCGGCGAAGCGGCCCTCCGGCAACCGCACGCCGGCGAGGAGCTCCCCCGCGGAGACCACGCTCTCCAGGCGGTCGCAGCACGACGCACACGCGTCGAGGCGGCGGTGCGCGTGGCGCAGCACCTCGGCCCAGGTGGCGGCCAGCGCGGCGGCGTCGCAGGTCCAGCCGACCCCGAGGGCCACCCGGTCGCGGCCCAACACCAGGACCGGGGGGCTCCGGTCGGCGTCTCCGAGGGCCCGCCGGAGCGAGAACAACACCTCGCGCAGCCGCCGCCGCGCAACCGGCAGCGGCGGGTCGGGCCACAACAGGGCCGCGAGCGCGTCGCGCGTGAAGTCGCGCCCCGGGTGGAGGGCGAGCCAGGCCAGCAGCAGCAACCCCGCCTCGTAGCGGGACGCCACGGGCTGCTCGTCCACGCGGACGACGAGGCCTCCGAACAGGCGGATGTCCACCGGCATGGCCCTGTTCTACCGCAGGACCGGGCGTGCTGACGCGCTGCTGACGGTCGGGACCCCATCGACCGGTACGGTGGGGACACCCCACGAGAGGAGGAAGACATGCCGTTGCTCGACAATCGGAAGTTCCTGGCGGCCCTGGCGCTGTTCGCGACCGCCTGCGGCAAGGACGAGGACTGCGCGCAGGACACGGGCGCGTCCGACCAGTGCGACGACGGCTCGACGGAGGGAACGGCCGAGTCCTCGCCCACGGGGACCGCCGAGAACTGAGCCTCCATGTCGTGATACGCCTCCCGATGCCGACTGCGTCGGGTGAGTCGTGACCGAAGGCGAAGCGCGCGCGCTCCTCGAGGAGATCCGCGGCGGCCGACAGCTGCGCGTCTCGAACAGCGATGGCGAGTGGGGCCTGCGCGCCGCAGGTGCGGCGCTGATCACCTGGGACCATCCCGCGTTCGGCGAGTCCATCTACGGCGCCGGAGCGCAGCAGGAGCTCAGCGAGGAAGAAGCGCTGCGCATGCTCGTCAGGTACGACGCGGAGCGCATGAACGCGCTGCTGTTCGGGACGCGCTGAGGAGCCTCGGCGGCTCAGAGCTCCAGCGCGACGGTCAGTCCACCCACTCCGGCGAGCCCCTGGTACGTCGCTGCGGGGGGGCCGTTCGGCGCGGTGGACGTGCGCGGAAGGACGCGGAGCACCTCGCCGAAGGCGTCGACCCGGAACACGTCGCTCAGGCAAGCCCCGACGCCGAGCGTGCCACCCACCCGCGGCCCGTCCGGAGACGACGGTCCGAGCGTGGTCACCGGGCTCGGCGCGGTCTCCGCGTACCCCCCGAGCCGCAGGGTGGCCCACGACACGTCGACCTCCCCGCCGCCGCGCACCGCGACGCTGTCGCGCCAGTCGTTCTGCTGGGTCACGTCGTCCGTGGCGGGGTCCGCGAAGTCCAGCACCAGGGCGTCGTTCACCGACCACGCCGTGTACACCACGTCGGCCAGCACCCGCCACGACGCCCCGGTCCAGGCGGCGCCCAGCGCCAGGCGGTCGGGCAGCGTCCAGTCCGCCGACACGGTCTGGTCGGGGAGCGCGGGCGCGAACGGCGCCGGCACGTCGAAGTCCACCTCGCCCGCGAGCGGCAACCGGGTCCGACCCTTCCACGACAGGCCCACCGACAGCGCCTCCGTGGCCGCCACGTAGACCGAGGCGTCCGCGCCCACCCCGGTGGCACGCAGCGCGATCGTGGCGGTGCCCTCCTCCGTCACGTGGTCCGTCGCCTTGCGGATCCCCAGGCCGCCGGTGTCCACGTGCAGTCCGCCGGCCACCTGCAGCTTCCCCACGCGGCCGCCCACGAACGGCGCCACCCGGAAGAACCGCGGGCTCGTCTCCTGGCTCTCGAAGCGCAGCGCGCTGTCGTCGGGCCACCGCGCACCGCCGGCGAACGCCGTGTTCGCCGCCACGCCGGCCAGCACGTGGTGCCCGGACCAGCTCGCGTACAGGTGCGGCGGCGTCCCGAGCGCGTTGTCCGAGACCGCGTCGCCCTCCGCCCACTCCGCGCGCACCGTCACCGCCGCCACCGCAGCACCGAGGGCCACACGCAGGCCCCCGCCGTCGGCCAGCGCGGCCGGATCGAACCAGGCCGCGGCAGCGTCGTCGGGGCGCGCGGTCGAGGCGTGACCCGTCCCGCCCGCCACCGCCGACTGCTGCGCCACCTCGAACCCGCCCGCGTGGGCGACCGCCCCCCAGCCGATCACGGCTGGCCCTCCGCCAGGAAGTCGGCGAGGTCGGTGAGCATCTCGTCGCCCACCAGCGGGATCACGAGGTCGGCGTGGAGCACCGAGGGGTACTCGAGCACCGGCATCCCGCTCGCCTCCGCGAGGATGTCGGTCGTCGCGTTCGGGATCACGAGGTCGCCGAGGGCCGGTCCCACGCGATCCATCTGGATCAGCCCCGCCACGCGGTCCGGCTCGTCCCGGTACACGTGCGCCACCGAGGCCGGGTCCACGCTGTCGATGAGCCAGTGGGCGACGTTGAGCAGCCGCTCGTGTTCCCAGCTGCCCTTCACGACGTCGATGGACGCGAGGTACTCGTCCATCTGCGGCCCGAAGAACGTGCTGTCGCTGAACAGCTGCACCATGTTCGCGCCCGGAACGTTGAACACGGCGCGCACCACGGTCGGGTCCGACGCCACGTAGACGGTGCCGATGATCGCGCCGAGCGACTGGCCCGCGTACAGGAAGCGGTCGGTGCGGATCGGGTGGCCCAGCACCGCCTCCCAGTCGGCGGTCTGCAGGGAGTACCGCAGCGCGCCCAGGTCCACGAGGGCCTGCCGGAAGTGGTCGGGGATGTGGGGCAGGTCGTTCACGTCGAGGAACGCGGCGCCCGAGGCCGGCCGCACGTCGATGACCGGGAACGAGGCGAACGGCTCCGGGGTGCTGTGCGGCGAGAGGCACTCCCCGATCGGGCTGCAGGTCGCGTCTTCCCCCGACACACAAGGTGGGAAGCGGATCAGGGGCTCGGTGAACCCGACGACGGGCTGCAGCGGCGGGGGGAAGAAGTTCGGGACCGCGACGAGGCTCGTGTCGATGCACGCGATGCGCTCACCGTGGTACGGGAAGTCCACGGCGATCGCCACGAACCCACGCTTCGCGAGCTCGCCGGAGATCGTGAGCACGAAGCGCCGGTCGGTCACCACCGCGTGGCCGAAGATCACGACCGGCAGCGGTTGTCCGGCGGGGACGCCGCGGGGGACGGTGGCGACGAACGCGAGGTCGTCCATCACGCCCGGCTCGCGCCAGCGCCGGGTGACGGGGTCGAGGTGCACGGGGCTCGGCAGGGTGCCCTCGATGACCTCGGCGACGCCGTCCACCCGCGGCAGGTAGAACACGTCGGCGGGGTTGAGGAGCCCGGGGAACAGGTCCGACAGCGGATCGGCGCCGAACAGCTGGTTCGCGTCGCCGCGGTCGGTGACCGTGGGGGTGGCGTCGTACCCGAGGGTCTCCGGGATGGCGACGGTGTCGCGGAGGGCCTGCACGCGGTCGAGGGTGGTGAACGGCCAGGCGGTGACCACCCCTGCGCGGCCGACGCTGTCGAGGAGCACGTCGACCGCGACGCGCACGCTTTCGACGCGGGATGCGTCGGCGTCGGGGAGGGTGGGCAGGGCCGACGTCCCCCCGGTCGCGACGGGGTCGTCGAGGCGAAGGAGCTGTCCCACGACCATCGGCGCCAGCGGCAGGCCGAACCGGTCGGTGATGCCCTCCCGCACGAGGACCGCGTACGTGGTGCCGGGGGCCAGGGGCACCAGCTCGGGATCGACGGTGACGTGGATGCAGCCGTCGTCGTCGGCGGAGGTGCACGGGCCGGCCTCGTTCCAGACCTGCACCGCTGCTGGCATCCGGACGGGCGTCGCGGTGAGGTCCCACAGCTCGACGGTCCGCGGCGTGACCGTGGCGGGGTCGAGGGCGGTGGTGGTCTCGAACATGAGGTTCGCGGACACCGCGAAGCCGTCGAGCGTGTTGGCGACGAGCTTCGCGTCGCGCTCGAGGGCGTCGTCCTCGGGGGACGGCGGCAGGTCCACGAGGCCCGTCTCGGGGTCGAGCAGCAGGTCGAACGGGATCGGCATCCGTTGGCTGTCGGCGTGCATCGCCAGCTCGGGGCGCCGCGTCACGGTGAACGACCACAACGCGGCCACGTCGTCGCGGTCGGTGCCCTGCGCCTCGAACGTGTCGAAGTAGGGGGCCAGGCCCTGCCGGGCCTCCTCGAGGGTGGCTGCCGTCGCGAGCCGCTCGTCGCGGGTCTCGCCGGGGAACGCCCGGTCGTGGTCGGTGAGGGGCTCGGTGGCGCGGAGGTACCAGAACGCTGCGTCGGGGCCGGCCGGGGTGCCGTCGACGCCGCGCAGGCCACCGTCTCCGCCGCGGACGAGCACGACGTACCGGCCACCAGGCGCCCACCCGCTGGCCGGCGGGGTGAGCGACACGCCGAGGCCGTCGTCGGACAAGGTCCGGACGAGGCCCGCGACCGGGGTGGGGGACAGGCCCCACTCCCACACCTCCACGGTGGTGTCGGTCAGCGATGCGGGCTCGAGGGGCGCCGACGACACGAAGGACACGTCGCTCGTCGTAGACCAGCCGTCCTGCTCGTTGAGCGCCGCGCGCAGCGCCTGCTCGGCGGGAGACTGGGTGGCCTCGATCGGCAACGCGAGCCGCTCGGCTTCTGCGTCCCGGGCGAGGTCGTTGGGCGTGGGGATGGCCCCCGACGACGGGTCGTAGACGACGCGCAGGGAGGGCGCGGGCGCGTCGAGCGGGAGGGGAGCACAACCGAGGACGAGCGGCCACATGGGCGCCTCCGACCGCCCCCGTAACCGCGAGGTCCGGCTCGGCGGCCGCACCGGCTCGCGGGCTTCGAGTCGGCGGCGCTGGCGCGGACGTGACCTCAGGCCGCCGGCGCGCTCGATCGCTGCACCTGGACCGGGGTGCGCGTCAACCGTGCACGCGCGGGCAGAAACGTGAGGCCGCGCCTCGGGCTCGTCCGCCCCCTGGGAGACCAGTCCCGCAGCAGGAGGGTCGCCAGGCAGTCTCATCGGTTCGCGGCGCGCGCCCGGCAGCCGGCTTCGGTCTCGGCGTCGAGCGGGAAGAAGCTCTCGATCAGGAGCTCCTGGACCCACGCCTGCTGGGGCGCCGAGAACACCGTCAGCGTCGACATGAACGACGCGGTGTGGCCAGGCAGGCGCAGCCGCAGCGTGAGCGTGGGGTCGACGGGTCGGGTCGGGTCGGAGCGCGGCAGGTCCCCCGCGCGGGCACGGAGTCGATCGAGCAGGGCGTCCGCCGTCCGCCGACCCAGGGCCACCTCGCGCTCGAGCCGGGCGAGGAGCCTCGCCCCCACGGTGTCCCAGTCGACCACCCACGGCCGCAGGCCCGCGGGATCGAACAGCAGCTCCAGGAGGTTGTGGGCACCCCGGCGGGTGTCGACCGCGACGGCGAACAGGTCATGGGCAGCCTCGTTCGCCCGGACCATGCCATAGCCGCCGTCGAGCACCACCAGCGGGTATGGCTCCTGCTGGACCAGCATCCGCTCCAGCACCTGGGCGACCACGGGCGGGAGCGCAGCCTGCTCCGGCCACATCGCCGCGAACCCAGCGGCCTCGAGCATCCGGTTCTGGTCGCGGAGGGGGACGTCGAGCGCGGACCCGAGCCGCAGCACCATGCCCTCCCCCGGTCGGGACCGACCCGTCTCCAGAAAGCTCACGTGGCGCGCGGAGACCCCGGCCGTGAGCGCGAGATCGAGCTGCGACAACCCGCGGCGGGTGCGCCAGTGGCGGAGCAGGACGGAGAACATGGGGCCCCGTAGCCGACCCGTCGGGCCGCGCCCTTCCCTCGGGAGGTCATCGCGGCGGGGCGGGCGGTGGGTGACGGGGGCGGCGGAGGTGACGCGTGCTCCGCTCCTGGTTCCTGGCCTTCGCGGCCCTGGTCCCGCTCTGCATCGGCCTGCTCGCGGCGGGGGCGCCCGGAGCGCTGCTCGCGCTGAAGGGTGTGGAGGCGCCTTCTCCGGAGGCGCTCGTGATGGCGCGCACGGCCGGTGTGCTCCTCGTCGCGCTGGGCGCGCTCAACCTGCGGGTGGCGTGGCTTCCGGACGGGCCCGCGGTGCGCGCGGTGATCGGCGCCGACCTGCTCGTGCAGCTGCTGCTGCTGCCGGTGGACCCGTGGGCGTGGGCGCAGGGTGCGTTCCACGGCCTCGGCTCGTTCGTGCCCAACTCTGTCTTGCACGTCGGGCTCGCGGGTGCCTTCGGGATCCTCCTCTGGCAGCCCCCACTCCGGGCCCTGCGTCCAGACGGTTCAGGCGGGCCCCAGGGTGGCCAGGAGCGCGCCGTGCCGGGGGTCGTCGAGGAACCCGCCGGACGCGACGTACGCCGCCAGGGACCCGGATAGCCTGGCGGTCGCGGCCCGCACCCCGTCGGGCTCCGCGCCGGTGAGCAGCGCCGCAGGGAGCTGGTCGAGCGGCACCGGTGGTTGATCGTAGAAGATCCGGTTGTCGTCCAGGGCGTACACCACGTTGGTGATGACGCTGGCGCCCTTCAGCGGAGGGTGGAGGGACACCGCGTGGCGCAGGCAGGCGCGGGCGCCGCCGGCCGCCCCGTTGTCGTCGAAGCGCTTGCCGCCCACCACGAACGGCAGCACCGCGACGTACCCGGAGGTGGCGAGCGCCCCGAGCGCGACGCCGAGCTCCATCCAGCCGTGCCAGTTCCCCGGCTCCCGCTCGGCCAGCAGCGCCCCGAGGATCGCGCCGTGTACGGGGTGACCGGCCCTGGTGCACACCGCGGCCCGCACGGTGCACCGTCCGGCCCACGACACGTCGACCTCGCGCTTTCCCGCCGACCCGAGCTGCTGCATCCCGCCGAGCCCGGTCTGCCACGCGACCCTGGCGGAGAGCGCACGCGCGAACAACTCCAGGTGCCCCGGCGCGGTGCGGTCCTCCTCCATCCAGCTCGCGAGGTGCCAGCGCAGCCAGTCCGTGGGGCTGTGGTCCTCGCCGGCGTAGGGCCCGTGCCGGAACCAGTCCAGCGCCACCGGGCTCGCTAGCGGGTGGGTGCAGCCGGCGGGGCGGAGCGCTGGGAGCTGCTGCGCTGCGTCAAACCAGCCGAGGGCCGCCCGGCGCCAGCTCGCGAGGGTCGGGCGGTCCCGGAGCGCGAGGGCGCGGCGCCCGTCGTCCGGTGGATCGAACACGCCCGCGCCCGCGAGCGCCTGCATCACGTTCTCGCGGGCCACGTGGGTGACGGGCTCGGCCGGGTGCAGCTGATCGAAGTTGGCGGCGCGGGCCTCGACCGCGTCGAGCACGGCGGGCGGCGGAGCGTCCGGCTCCACCAGGGCGCCCGTGGGGAACGGGGTGGCGACCACGAGGTCCACCGGCGCGGGGCCCGACCAGTCGACGGTCCGGGGCGTGGCGTCGACCAGGGCCTGCGCAGCCCGACAGCGGGAGGCCCAGCGCTCCGCGAGGTCGTGCTTCTCGCGCCAGGCGGCGTAGCCCCGCTGCGCGTCGGCGACCCAGCGCCACAGCGCCAGGTCCGGCATCAGCGCGCCGTTCGTGGTCCCCGGGCGGAGGAACGACCAGTACGTGATCGCGGGCTCGGTCGGCGCCCACCGGAGGTGGTCCGACCAGAACGCGCGCAGCGCAGCAGAAGCGTCGGCCTCCGCAGGGGCCACCGCGACCCCCTGCACCGCGACGGTGGCCAGGTCGACCCGCCCCGTGACCCCGCGCGCCAGCAGCGCGGTGGCGACGTCGGCGAACGGCTGCCACGCGGCATCACTCGCGGTGAGCCTGCACCCAGCGGCGTCTCCGGTCCAGGTGAGCACCACCAGCTTCGTGTCGAACGAGACCTGCCGATACACGCGACCTCCCCGTCCTCCCTCACCCGGCTGCAGGGCTCCGGGGACCCGTCGTTACCCCTCGTTACCGGGCTGGGCTCAGCGGGGGAACGAGGGCTGCTCCGCGCCGAGCCAGGCCCCCAGCGCGCCGCCGCCGCCGATCCCGAACGCGACGAACGTCCACGGGCTCGAACCGGGTGCGCAGACGCGGCAGCCCCAGCCCCACCACCACGCACCGACGAACAGCGCTCCGAGCACGACGCCCACGGTGGCGCCGATCGCCGCTTTGCGAGCGGTGCTCATCGGGGGACTCGCCCGACCTCGACGGGGTCGTTGGGGTCGTTGAGCGCGTCCCAGCGGCGCCACACCACCACCTCGGACACTTCGCCCTCCGGGGATCCGACCACGATCTCCAGGTCGTACAGACAGTCGCACCTGGCGACCACCGACGGGTTCATGTCGATCGGCTGGACCAGCACCTCCACGGTGGCCCCATCCTGCTTCCAGAACGCTTCCACGTCCTGTTCGCACCGGAAGTGGACGTTGCTCGCGTCGACCTCGAGCGGGTCCGCGCCGAAGTCGGCCTCGACCTCCACCACCACGCCGGTGTCGTAGGGCGATCCAGCACACTCCCCCTGGGAGAGCGACGCGACGGGCTCGGCGTCCTCCCATCCCGCCGGCAGGTCGGCGCCACACCCGACGAGCGACAGCCACCACACATGGACCTCCACCCGGTGAGCCTGCAATCCGCGGGCCAGCTGGTCGAGCGCCTACCCGGCAGCGTCGAATCCTCCCGCCAGCCGCGACGGTGGGCCAATCCGCACACAGGTGTGTGCGTCCCTGCCAATCCCGCCCCGGGCCCCCCACTCCAGAGAAATCTCTGGTGCAATGGATAAACTCCGGCCGTTCTCCTGTCCGTCCGGGTGGGTGAGAACGGAAGCCCACGGGGACGATCGATGTCCGAGACCCACGCCCGGTTCGACCGCCTCGTGCGGCCGGTGCTCGCGGAGCTGTACCGCTTCGCGCACCGGCTGACCCGGGATCCGGTCGACGCCGAGGACCTCCTGCAGCAATCCCTGCTGCGGGGGCTCGATCGCCTGCCCCAGCTCCACGACGACGGCGCGTTCCGGGTGTGGCAGAGCCGCGTGCTCTACACCACGTTCCTGAACGGCCGCGAGAAGAGGACGGACATGCCACAGGAAGAGGCCACGGCGGGCGACAACGTCGTCCCGCTGCACGCCACGCCGGGCGGGGGACCGGAGCGCGAGCTCCAGCGCCGCCGGCTCGGGGACCACGTGAACGACGCGCTCTCCGCGCTGCCGGTGGAGCAGCGCGAGGCGGTGTGGTTGGTGGACGGTCAGGGGTTCGCGTTCGGAGAGGCCGCGCAGGTGCTGGGCATCGCGCCCGGGACGGTGGCGAGCCGGGTGGCGCGGGGCCGCCTGGCGCTCCGGACTTCGCTCGCAGCGGTAGCCGCAGAAGAGGGGGTGGGACGATGACGCCGGAGCAGCGGGAAGACTACGTGCGCCTCCTCGAGGCGTGGGACCCGGCGGGCGCGGACCTGCCGGACGAGGTGGCGCTGGCGCTCGACGCGGACCCGGTGCTGCGCGCGGTGTTCGACGCGCGGTTCACCGCGCAGCCGCAGCAGGTCGAGTCCACGCTGGTGCCCGACGGCCTCGCGGACCGGGTGCTCCCGGCGCCGAAGCGGCGTCGGTGGGGCTGGGCGCTGGCCGGGGTGGGCGGCGTGTTGGCGCTGGCGGCGTCGGCATTGGTGGTGCTGGGCACAGCCACGTTCTCCAGACCGGGTGTCGAGCCGCCGGTGGCCAACGGGCTGGTGGTGTCGAACGTCCAGGCCGAAGGAGAGCGGCTCACCGTACAAGAGTGGGTGCAGCGCAACAGCAATCAGGCCCCCCACACCCTGATGCGCATCGGTGAGGGTACGAAGGACGCGCGTGACGGCGGCGAGAAGCAGAACGACGCGGATGCGAACCTGCGGTCGCTCGGGTACATCGGACCGGAGGCGCTGAACGGCACCGTGGACCTGCCTACCGACGGTGACGGGTTCGACGACCCGGGGGTGTCGACCTTCCAATCCACCGCGGAGGTGCCCCTCTCCACGTTCTCCATCGACGTGGACCGCGGCTCGTACACCTGGGCCCGCGGCCAGCTCCGGAGCGGCTTCCTGCCCGATCCGGCTTCGGTGCGCACCGAGGAGTTCGTGAACGCGCTCACCTACGACGTACCGCAGCCCGAGGCCGGGCCGTTCGCGGTGCAGTTCGAGGGCTCTCCCTCGCCCTTCTCCGACCATGATCTGGTGCGGATCACCGTCGCCGCCCGCGACCCGTCGGCGCGCAAGCCCGTGCACCTCACGTTCCTGGTCGACACCTCGGGGTCCATGCAGGGCCCCGACCGCCTCGGCCTCGTGAAGCAGTCGCTCGGGCTCCTGGTGGACCACCTCACCGAGGAGGACACGGTCGCGATCGTCGCGTACGCCGGCTCCGCTGGCGTGGTGTTGCCACCCACCCGGGCCAGCCGCAAAGGCGAGATCCAGGCTGCCCTCGGGCGCCTCGAGGCCGGCGGGTCCACGGCGATGGGCCAGGGCCTGGGGCTCGCGTACGCCCTCGCGCACGAAGCGCGGCGCCCCGGGCACGAGAACCGCGTGATCGTGGCCAGCGACGGCGACGCGAACGTGGGCGTCGTGGGCACGGGAGCGCTGTCGGACTCCATCCGCGGGTACGCGCTGGACGGCATCACCCTCACGACGCTGGGCTTCGGGCAGGGCAACTACCAGGACGCCCGCATGGAGCAGCTCGCGAACGACGGCGACGGGAACTACTACTACATCGACTCGCTCGACGAGGCGGAGCACGTGTTCGTGGACCGGCTGGCCTCGACCCTCGAGGTGGTGGCCCGCGACGTGAAGATCCAGGTCGCGTGGGACCCGGCGGTGGTGTCCTCCTGGCGCCAGGTCGGGTACGAGAACCGCGCGCTGCGCGCCCAGGACTTCCGCGACGACGCCGTGGACGCCGGGGAGGTGGGGGCGGGCCACACGGTGACCGCGTTGTACGAGCTCACCCGGGTGCCGGGCGCCTCGGGGACGCAGCTCGCCACGGTGTCGCTGCGGGGGAAGCCGCCGGGGGAGGACGCAGCGTCGACGGAGTGGTCGTACCGGATGCCGGTGGCGGCGCTGCAGCCGTCGGTCGACGTCTCCAGCGCGGACCACCGGATGGCGGTGGGGATGGCGGCCTTCGCGGAGCACCTGCGGAAGAGCCCGTACGCCGCCGAGGTGTCGCTGTCCGGGGTCCAGGGGCTGCTGCAGGGCGCGGTGCGTCCGGGCCACGACGAGGACCGGGAGCTGCTGGGACTGGTGGCGACAGCGCGGCGGCTGGAAGGCGGACGCTGACCCCACCGGTGCCCCGCGAGGTGCTCGCCGGTGCGCTCCGCTGCTGGCCCGACCCCGGGCATCGACCCCCCAGCCGCCCCGCACCACGGTGTCCGGTTCGACCCCCGATGCCCGGGCATCGCCCCTTGAACCGGACGCGACCCCCGGCCCGGTGCCCGATTCGACCCCCGATGCCCGGGCATCCCCCCTCGAACCGGACGCGACCCACCGCCCGGTGCCCGCGGAGGTGCTCGCCGGTGCGTTCACCGCCGCTGGCCCGCCCCCAGCCGGCGCGAACGCACCACACCCGGAGGCCAGCCGCCTCCAACGCACCACCGGCGGCTCCGACGCGACCGCCTCCCCGCGAAGCCCGGCGTTCCATCGTTGGTAGCCCGGGCCTGAACGACGCCCAGGGCCCCTCCGTGGTGCGTTGGGCCCGGCTGGCCTCGGCGCCCGGTGCGTTCACCGCCGCTGGCCCGCCCCCAGCCGCCGCGAACGCACCACGGCGTCCGGTTCGACCCCCGATGCCCGGGCATCCCCCCGCGAACCCGACGCGACGGTGCGTTCACCGCCCCCTGGCCCACCCAGCGGCCAACGCGCTCAGACCAGCCGCACCGACCCGTCCCGCGAGCGGTTCGTGGCCCGGGGCCCACCCACCGCGATCACTTCCTCGAGGGCGTCCAGGCACCGAGGATCAAAGGCCGTCCCCGACTGCTGGCGCATGATCGCCAGCGTCTGGTCGATCGGCACCGCTGCGCGGTACGGCCGCTCCGCCGAGATCGCGTCGAACACGTCGCAGGTCGTGATCACCCGTGTCTCCAGGCTGATCTGGTCCCCGCGGAGGCCCCGCGGGTACCCCGCCCCGTCCAGGCGCTCGTGGTGCGCCGCCGCCACCACCGCGAGGTCGGACATCGCCCCGATCCGCGACAGGATCTCCTCGGTGTAGACCGCGTGTTTGCGCACGGCGGCCCACTCGGCCTCGTCGAGGCGCCCCGGCTTGTCCAGGATCGTGTTGCTGACCCCGAGCTTGCCCACGTCGTGCAGCAGCGCTCCGCGCACCAGCCACCGGCGCCGGGCCGGGGGGAGCCCCACGCCGGCTGCCACGGCGTCGGTCAACATCGCCACGCGCTCGCTGTGGCCGGCCGTGTACGGGCTCTTGGCGTCGACCACCTGCCCGAACGCCGCTGCGATGTCGTCGAGGTGGTCGTCGTCGACCAGCACGGAGGCAGCGGCCGGGGCCAGGTCCGCCAGCGCCGACTCGGGGGTCTCGGACCCCAGGACCTGCCAGAAGCCCGGTCGCCGGGCAGCGTGCTCCAGCGCTGCCACCAACGCCGGATCGAACCACCGGCCCGAGCGCTGACGCACCACTGCCAGCGCGCCCTCCGACCCGGAGGTGGCGTGGAACACGTCCGTCACCTGCGCCAGCAGCGCGATCCGCGAGTACAGCGGGATGTCGGCGCCCGCGAGTCCCAGCGGGTGCCCGCCGCCGTCCCAGTGTTCGTCGAGGCTCGCGATGCCGTGGGCCACGCCGTCGCCGAACCGGAGCCGCCGGGCGATGTCCGCTCCTCGGCTGCACCGGGTCTCGATCAGCTCCTGCTGGAGGCGGCTGCCGTTCACCACGAGGTTGACGGTGGAGCGGAGGCGGGCCGCCAGCCCGGCCTGCAGACCCGTGTGGCCGAACACGAACCGGAGAACCTCCGGCAACGTGTCGCCCATCACCTTGAAGTCGCGCTTGACCAGCAGGTCGTCGGAGGCCCACAACGCGCACATCCGGGCGGCGTTGCTGCTGCAGCCGAGGTCCTTGAGCAGGAGCGTGTAGTACAGGTCCCACCGCTCCCGCGCGTCCAGCCCGAGCGTGTCCGCCACGTTCATGCCGACCCAGCAGCTCCGGACGCAGTGCCCGCGCGGCTGCCCCTCGGTGAGGTCGATCGCGTAGCTCAAGCTCGCGATCAGCTCCGACAGGTGCAGACCCGGGGCGCCGTGGGGGGCGGGCGGCGCGCTGCGGAGGGTGGCGCGGTGTGGCATCCCCCCCCACTTCGGCACGCCGCGCGCCGGGTTCGAGGCGCGGGCGCGGGGGATCGCGGCCGGTCACGGCCAGGGGACGGCGCCAGGACCCAGTACCGCCGGGTTCGCGGCGTCGGCGCGCCGCTGCGCGATCCTCGAGGCGAGGGTGTCGCTGCCCACCCCGAGCGCGGACGCCGAGGCTTCGAGGACGGCCAGCAGTGGCTCCACGTCGTACCCCGTGGCCGAGGGGCGGGTGCGGTAGAGCTCGAAGGGCGCCTGCGCCGCGTCCTCGAGCGCAGCGAGGGCGTCCACCGTTCGGAGCAGCTCCTGCCACCGCGCGACCGTGGCCTCCCCCCTGCGCACGCGGTGGAGCCACAGCCAGAGCGGAGTGCCGTCCACCCGTTCGTCGAGCGGCCCCTGCGCCGCGATCCCCAGCGCGCGCTGCGTGCACGCCGTGGCGCCGAACAGCCCGGCCCGCCAGAACGCCTGGTGGACCGCTGGGTTCCTCCCGTCGTCGAGACCCGCCGCGCGCGCCCGGAGCTCCGCCAGCGACGCGTCGGGGAGGGTGGCCGGATCGAGCGGCGCGGGACGCACCCACCCGTCGCTGCCGGCAGCCACCGCGACGACCCACGGGGCCGCCTCGCGTCGCCATCCCTCCGGCAGCCGCGCCTCGAGGGCCAGCGCGGAGCCGAGGTCACCGCGACGGAGCACGGCGCCGCCGAGCACCCAGGTACCGAGCTGCAGCAGCGCGCCGCGGTTCCACGGGATCCCCTTCACCACCGGCTGCTGGATGGACGCGAGGAGCGCGTCCACGGCGAGATCGTCGGACGGATCTGCGAGCAGCAGGCCGAGCGCCGCACACCGGCCCACGGGGAACGGCGCGGGGAGCAGCGGACGGAGCGCGGCCGCGGGCGTCCGGTCGTCGGTGGCGGCGGCGAGGTACCCGAGCGCGAGGGCCAGGGCCGCGCGAACGACGGGCCGGCGCTCGTCGGTGAGCCGCGCAGCGAGCGCGGGCACCGACATGGCCGCTTGCGCGGGGAGCCACCCCAGGACGAACGCGGCGGCGGCGCGGACCCCCACGTCCGCATCGGTCAACCGCGCCAGGAACACGTCTGCGGCGGCTCCGACGGCGGCGCGGGTCTCTGCAGCGGGGCCCAGATCGATGCGGCCGGCCACCACCCCGTCCGGGAGCCCCCGCGACAGGTGGTGGGTGTGGGTCCCGACCGCGAGGTCGCCCAGCAGCACCAGCAGGCGCGCTGCGTCGGTGGGAGGGGTGGCGGGGTCGTTCACCCGGGCCACCAGCTCCGGCACGAGCGCCAGCGACGCCGGGAGGAAGGGTGGACCGAAGCCCCCCTGTGGCCGCACGAGCGCTTGCTCGAGGTCCTGGAACGCGCGGGCGCGCACCCGGGCCTCGGCGTCGTCGAGGCGCCCGAGGAGCAGCGGGATGCGGTCTCCGGTGCGGGGACCGAACGCGGTGTCGAACGCGGCCCAGTCGATCATGAGCCCTTCCCCGGCGTCGTGGAATCAGGCGCTGCCGGCGCGATCCAGGAAGGCCCGGAGCTGCTCGGCGGCGGGGCCGCGCGTGGGCACGACGTGGGGCCCGCCCCACGACAGCTCCACGGCGTCGACGAAGCACCGCGCCAGCTCCGGCGCGAACGGCGCCATCGGATCCCGCGCGCCCGCGACGTGCAGGCTCGGGACGGCGATGGGCGCGGAGAACCAGGACTGCAGGGCCTCTGCCCGCGGTCGGCGCCCGGCGACGAGCACCACCCGGGCCACGAGCGGCACCACCCCCCGCGACGACCACGCCGCCACCAGCGCCGCCAGCATCGCCCCCTGCGAGAAGCCCAGCACTGCGGCGCCAGGGTGGGCGGTGAGCGCGCGCGCCACGGTGTCGCGGGCCTCCTCCCACCCCTCGTACACGGCGCCGTCGTCGGTGGCGCGCCACCAGGTGTGGTGGGGCGGTCGGCGGTCGAGGAGCGTGCTCCCCGGGGCACACGCGAAGGGCGCGTCGAGCGGGACGGGCAGCAACGAGGTCTCCGCGAACAACGGCGCGAGGTCCGCGGCGAACGAGGTGCCGTTCATGGTGTAGCCGTGCAGCAGCAGGACGGGGGTCACGAAGCGCTCCGGTGGTGCGGGAGCACCTGGTCCAGCAGCTCGCCCAGCGCAGGCAGCGGCCACTGCGTCGCAGCGTCCGAGCGCGCCACCGCCGGGTCGTCGTGGACCTCCAGGAACAAGGCGTCCACGCCCACCGCCACCGCCGCCCGGCACAACGTGGGGATGACGCTGCGGTCGCCGCCCGTGTGCCCGCCCTGCCCGGGGCGCTGCGCCGAGTGGGTGCCGTCGAACACCACCGGCGCCAGGGCGCGCAGGATGGGCAACCCACGGACATCGACCACGAGGTCGCCGTAGCCGAACGTGGTGCCCCGCTCCGTGACGAGCACCCCACCCGCCCCGCCGGCCCGCACCTTCGCGACCGCGAACGCCATGTCCGCCGGCGCCAGGAACTGGCCCTTCTTCACGTTCACCGGCCGGCCCGAGGCCCCACACGCGGTCAACAGCTCGGTCTGCCGGCACAGGAACGCCGGGACCTGCAGCAGGTCGACCACCTCGGCCACCGCCGCCACCTGGGTGGACTCGTGGACGTCGGTCGTGACCGGACACCCCACCGTGGCGCGCACGCGGGCGAGGAGCGCCAGGCCCTCGTCGAGCCCCGGCCCGCGGAACGAGGTGCCTGTGGTGCGGTTCGCCTTGTCCCACGAGGCCTTGAACACGTACGGCAGCCCGCGGGCCGCTGCCGCCGCCGCGCAGCCCTCCGCGATGCGGAGGACGCGGTCGGGCTCCTCCAGCACACACGGCCCGGCGATCAACACCAGCGGACCGCCGCCCACGAGCACCTCGCGGGCAGCGCCGCCTCCGATCCGGACGGTCATGGGGTCAGAACAGGAACGCGTAGTACGCCGTGGCGAAGTGCTCGACGATCGCGTTGCCGGCAGTGTCGAGGTCCCACAGCGGCGCGCCCGTGTCCACCTCGTAGCAGCCGTCGAGGTCGAACGCGGAGGTGAGGCTCGCCTCCACGGCGTTCAGGCCGTCGAACGACAGGTACAACGCGTACTGCGCGGGGTCGACGACCGCGATGGTGGAGGCGTCGCCGAAGGCCACCGTCACGTCGATGGCGCCGAACACCGCCTGGATGTCGTTGGTGCCGAAGACGGCGGGATCGACGCGCGTGCAGTCCGAGATGCCGTCGGTGGGGCGGAAGGTCCACGCGGAGCGCAGGGGGACCCCGGTGTTCGCGATCAACCCGGCCGGGTTCACGGGGTACGCGTCGGACAGGTCGTACACGATGCCGCAGATGGGCGTGAGGGCGGGGTCGTACAACGTGAACAACGCCGCCGAAGAGTAGTCCTCGAGGACGCCGTCGGCGTCGAAGTCACCGCGGAAGTCGGTCACGCGGCCGTCGGGCGTGGGGACGAGGTCGACGGAGATCGAGAACGAGGTGACGCCCGGCATGATCGGGGGCAGCGCCACCCACGCCGGATCGGCGATGACCACGTCCGGGGCATCGCACTCCCCGACGAAGTTCTGCGAAGCGGTCAGGAAGCCCAGCGACGTGGTGCGGAGGTCCCCGTCCGCGGTCGGCAGCGGCACCGGCGCGGGTAGCACCCCACCGGTGAGGTCGACCTCGTCGCACACTGCTTCGTAGGAGAGCGCGACGGACACGGGGAAGGCGGCGACCCGATCGCCGGTGACCCACAGGCCGTGGGCGAACGGCTCGACCTGCGTCGTCCAGTTCACGCCGAGGCTCGTGATGTACGCCTCGGCGGGGGCGGCCAGCGTGGCGAGGTCGCCCGTCCCGAACCCGAGCGGAGCCGCGCCGAGCAACTCCCGGATGTCGTCGGTGCCCCACACGGCGGCGTCGAGCGCCGGGCAGTCGGTGATGCCACCCGTGGCATCGAGCTCCACGCCCTGGTCGAGCGTGACCCCGCCCGTGTTCCAGGGGACCGGGTCCACCGTGACGGCGTCGGAGAGGTCGAGGAACACGGAGCAAAGCGGATCGAACTCGGGGCCGAAGACCTGGACCTGGACGGACGCGGAGAAGTCGGTGTCCACGCCGGAGAGGGCGTCGTGCCCGACGAAGTCCTCGATCGAGGTGCCGGTCCACAGGCCCTGCGTCTGGAACGCGAACCACATCGGGACGAACGGCGGGCCAGCAGGAACGTAGGCCGGGTCGTCGAGGACGAGGTCCGGGTACGAACACACCGGGACGATGTCGTCGGTGTCGTCGAGGGGATCGGTGCCGTCGAGCAGCTCCTGGCCGTCTTCGGTGCCGCCGCCGTCGGTGTCCGCGAGGAGCGGGTCGGTGCCGGCCACCCCCTCGAGGCGGTCGTTGATGCCGTCGCCGTCGGTGTCGCGCAGGGCAGGGTCGGTGCCGTCGAGCACCTCCTGGCCGTCGTTGATGCCGTCGCCGTCGGTGTCCTGCACCAACGGGTCGGCGCCGTGCAGCCCCTCGACGCCGTCTTCGAGGCCGTCGTTGTCGGTGTCGCGGTCGAGTGGATCCGTGCCGGCGTCGACCTCCGCCCCGTCGAACACGATGTCGCCGTCGGTGTCGGGATCGAGGGGGTCCGTGCCCAGCAGGGCCTCCTCCGCGTCGTCGAGGCCGTCGTTGTCGGTGTCACCGGGGACGGGCGTGCCGGTGTGCGTGTCGGTGTCGGTGTCGGTGTCGGTGTCCGAATCGGTGTCGGTGTCGGTGTCGGTATCGGTGTCGGTGTCCGAATCCGTGTCGCTGTCCGTGTCCGAGTCGGTGTCGGCGTCGGTGTCGGTGTCGGTCTCGACGCCGTCCGCGTCGACCCCGTCGATCTTGGTGCTCGGGGTCAGGGAGCTCGGCCCACAGGCGGCGAGCGCCAGCAGCAGGGTGACAGGTCGCATCTCGGTTCCCTCCGTCGTTCCCGACATCCTATCGCTACGCCGGGAGGGGAGCGGCAGAATCTGGGGGCCTGCGATATCCGGGCCGCGTGCGCAGGGTGGTCGTCATCGTGAACGGAGCAGCGGGAGGCGGGCGCGCGGCGCAGCGCCTGGCGCCGTTGCTCGACCGCTTCGGCGAGGGGAGCCTCGACGTCCGGCCCACGTCCGGCCCCGGCCACGCGGTGGCGCTGGCGCGAGAGGCTGCTGGCGCGGACGCGGTCGTGGCCGTGGGGGGCGACGGTACGGTGCACGAGGTGGTGCAGGGCCTCCTGGCGCTCGCGGAGCGGCCTCCCCTCGGCATCGTCCCCGTCGGCACCGGCAACTCGTTCGTGCGCGACCTCGGCCTGCGCGACCCCGAGAAGGCGGTGGCGGCCGTGGCGCGGGGCGCGACGCGCGAGGTCGACGTGCTCCGGGTGACCCACGCAGACGGCGTGGTGTACAGCCTCAACCTCGTGTCGGTCGGGTTCGCCGCGGCGGCCGGGGCCACCACCAACGCGAAGTACAAGGGCTGGGGCACGGGCGGCTACGTGTTCGCCGTGCTCGAAACGCTGTACGGTCTCCGTCCCATGGCCGCCCCGTACCGGCTGGACGAGGGCGCGTTCGACAGCCGGCCGTTCGTGTTGCTTTCGTTCTGCAACTCCACGTCCACCGGCGGCGACATGGCCATGGCCCCGTCGGCCGACCCCTCCGACGGCGAGGTCGACGTCGTGCGCATCGCGCCGATGAACCGCCGCCGGTTCCTCACCTCGTTCCCGCGCATCTTCCGCGGCACCCACGGCGCCCTCCCCGAAGTCGCCTTCCAGCGTGCGCGGCACGTGGCGTTCGCGCCCATCGGCCCGGTCGACGTGATGATCGACGGGGAGATCCTGCGGCTCGCGATGTCCTCGCTCGAGGTGGTGCCGAAGGCGCTGCGGGTGTTCGCGTGAGCGCCCGCGTGCCCGACGTGTTGCCGCCCCCCTGGGACCGCCCGCCCGGGCTCCTCGACCACGCGGTGTCCGCGGTGTTGTGGACCGCCGGCCTGGGCTGGCTCGTGCCGATGATGGGCGCGATGATGACGGTGGGGACGGTGGTGCCCTCCGACCGCACCGAGTGGCTGTCCCGCTGGTACTGCCGGGGCCAGGTGGCCATGACGGGCGCGCGGTGGCGGGCGGTCGTGGATCCGGGAGTGGACCCCAGCAAGCCGTACCTGTTCGCCAGCAACCACGTGAACCTGCTCGATCACGTCACGATGTACTGCGCCACGCCGCACTTCAAGCAGGGGCTCGAGCTCGAGAGCCACTTCTCGATCCCCGTCTACGGGTGGTTCATGCGTCAGCGCGGAACCGTTCCCGTGAAGAAGGGGATCCCCCCGGACGCGCAGGTGGCCGCCCTCCGCGAGTCGTTCCGCGCCGAGGTGGCCCGCGGGCACTCGATCCTCGCGTTCCCCGAGGGCACCCGCACCCGCGACGGCACGGTCGGGCGCTTCAAGAAGGGCGTGTTCTCCGCGGCCCGCGACCTCGGGTTGCCGATCGTGCCGGTCACCGTCACCGGCATGTACGAGATCCTCCGAGCGGGCAGCGCCCGGATGCGGTGGGGCCGCGAGGTCACCGTGTACTGCGACGCCCCGATAGACCCCACCGGCGTACCCGACGACGGCCTCGGCGCCCTCGCCGACGATGTGCGGCGGGTCATCGCTGCGCGTGTGGACGCCCACCGGGCCGGCGGGGTGGGCCCGTGAGCGACGGCGACGGGCGGGTCCGGCGCGGGGTGGAGTCGCGCGAGGTGCGGCGGGCCCAGATCCTGCAGTCCGCGCTCGGGGTGTTCGCGACCAAGGGCTACCACGAGGCCAGCGTGTCGGACCTGGTGGATGCGGCCGGGGTTGCCCGCGGGACGTTCTACCTGTACTTCGACAGCAAGGAGGCCATCTTCCTCGAGCTGCTCTCGGAGCTGCAGCACCACCTCCGCGCGAACGTGGTGGGCGTGAACCTGCAGCGGGGAGGCCTCGAGGAGCAGCTCCGGGCCACGATCGTTCGGGTCCTCCGCACGCTCGAGACGAACCGCCCGCTCACCCGGATCCTGTTCAAGGGCGCCGTGGGTCTGCACGAGACGGTGGATGAGCGGGTGCGCGCGTACCACGAGGAGCTGTACGGCTACGTCGCCAACGCGATCCGCGTGGGCGCGGCGCTGGGCCGGATCCGCGGAGTGGACCCGGACGTGGCGGCGGTGCTGGTGGTGGGCTCGGTGCGCGAGGTGGTGCTGCGCTTCGTCGTGGCGAGCGACGCGCCGTTCGACGTGGACGGGGTGGCCGCCGCGGTGGTCGACCACCACCTGCGCGGGCTCGTCGTGGGCGACCGCGCCTCCGGGTAGGTGCGCTACGATGAGCGCTGGAGGGTGGATGCGCGTCGACGAGCTGGTGCGGACGGGGGTGATCACGGTGCCGCCGGGGGAGCCGCTGGTGGGCTGCGCGCGTCGGATGCTGGACCACGAGATTCGCCACCTCCCGGTGTGGGGACCAGAGGGCACGCTGCTGGGCGTGGTCACCGACGACGGGGTGTTCGCGCACGGCGCGATGTTGGACGAGTCGCGCGGGTGGATGTGGTTCGACGGCGCCGACACCTCGCTGACCGCGCGCGACGTCGCGATCCCGGCCGACGTCGCAGTGTCCCCGGGCGCCGACCTCGGGGCGACGTTGCGTCACCTCGCCAGGTCGACGCGGGACTTCGTCGTCCTCAAGGAGGGGGAGGCCCTGGTGGGGATCCTGACGGAGCACGACCTGCTGCGGGCCGCGCTCGCGCTGGTCGCCCCGGATGCCCCGCTGCCGATGTCCCGTCCGGTCGCGGTGGTCACGCACGGGACCACGGCGGACGCCGCCTTGCGCCTCCAGGTGAAGCTCGGGTTCCGCCACCTGGTGGTCGTGGACGGAGAGGGCCGCGCGAACGGCGTGGTGAGCCGGCGCGACCTGCGGATGGCCTGGCCGCACGATCAACACGTGGGAGACCTCCTGGGCGCGGGGCCGCTCGTGACGGTGTCGGAGGGGTGGGCGACCGGCGCAGTGATCGCGGCGATGCGCGACCTGCACATCGGGTGTGTCCCCGTCCTCGACGCCGACCAGAAGCCGGTGGGGATCGTCACCCGGCGCGACGTGCTCCAGTTGGTGGTCGCCGGCCTCGAGGACGAGGCGCTGTTCCCCTCCTCCTGAAGCACGTCAGAGGCACCTTCCCGTCGAGCCGAGGCACACGAGGGTCTGCTTCGGCGCGACCCCGAGGACGAACGCGTTCACGTCGCCGCCGACCTGTCCGTTGAACTCGAGCTTGGCACCGAGCACCGCGCTCGTCAGGTCTGGGGTGGAGAACCAGATCCCGCCGCCCAGGGTCGCCTCGTTCCGATCCAGCGACCCACCCGTCATCACCAGCACGGATCCGTCCACGGCGAGCGCGCCGCCCGTGGTGGTAGCGACGTTGTCGCTGGCGAACAGACCGGACGCCGTCATGGTCGTGTCGAGGAGGTACACGGCAGCGCCCGCCTTTGCGATCCCGAACTCGTAGCCGACCGAGTTCACGACCAGCGACGCGTTGCTGGCGAACACAGCGCCTCCGTCCGCGGTCGCCTGGTTCATCAGGTAGTCGGACTTCTGCTCGAGCAGCGAACCCCCGCTCAAGAACACTGCGCCCCCTCTCTCCGCCCGGTTCCTGTCGAAGAGCGTCCGGCTCAGGTCGAGATCGGAGCTGACGGCGTAGAACACCCCGCCGTCCCCCGTCGCCTGGTTCGCGGTGAAGCTCGCGTCGTCGACCCGGAGCTCCGCATCGTCCAGGTCGCCGACGCCGCCGGCGGACCAGACCGCGCCCTCGATCGAGCTGGTCCGCAGATCGACGTCGGCGCTGACTGCGCTGAACAGCCCGCCACCGTCGACGTAGGTGAGGTCGTCCACGGTGAAGACCGGTCGGCCCGCCACCCCGGTGAGGAGGACCAGCCGCCCGGCGTTTCGCTTCGCCTCGAGCCCCGTGAGCGACACGCGTACACAGTCGTCGCACGACACGAGCGCGGTCGCGTTGTCGAGCCAGGCTCCGCCCACGACGTCCAGGGCAGCGCCCGGTCCGACGAGCGCGAGTTGACCTCCGAGCCCGGCCACCTCGACGCCGTCGAACACGAGCGAGCCTCCGTCGAGCTCCGCGATCGCCGCACCCACCCCGTTGTCGACCACGAGTCCGCCCACGAGAGTCACGTCGCCCGCGCCCGGTGCCGACACCAGGAGCGGCGCCCCCGTCAGCTTGCCCTTGAACGCCAGGATCGTCGTGTCGTTCGTCCCCGCGGTCCACGACACGGTCCGGTCGGTCTCGCCGCACAGCCGCAGCTCCTCCACACCTTGCAGGTCGAGCGTCCTCACCGCCGCGGTCACGTCGTACACCACGCCGCCGCTCACCGCGCTCGCGATCACCAGCTCCTCGCCCGACGCTCCGTTGCAGTCCTGATCGATCTCGTCACACAGCTCCACTGCGCCGTGGAACACCGTGGGGTCGTCGCCGTCGCAGTCGCCGGGGTCGCCGTCGCCGTCGCCGTCCCGATCCGAGTCGAGGCTGTCGCAGTCCCGATCGACGAGGTCCACTGCGAGGTCGGGGGCCCCGGGGAACGTGGCCGGGTCCTGGTCGTCGCAGTCGGGCGTGACGTTGGCCGACGCCCGTACCCACCCGGGGTGGTCGCCGCACAACGTGGCGGTCACCGTGGGGTCGGGGAACGTGTCGAGGTCGTCGTCCACCTGGAAGGTGTCGCCGAACTGCGCGCGGAAGTCCGGTCGCCCGTCGCAGTCGTTGTCGACACCGTCGCCGCACAGCAGCTCCCCCAGGGGATCCGGGGCGCGGGCCGGGTCGGTGTCGTCGCAATCGTCCGCGCGGCCGACGCCGTCCCCGTCCTGGTCGTCGTCGTCGCCGCCGAGGCAGTCCTCGTCGATGCCGTTGTACCAGAGCTCCGGCGCACCGGGGTACGCGACCGGGTCGAGGTCGTCGCAGTCCACGCCCGCGCTGGCGCTGGCCGCGAGGATCGCGGTGGCGGGCTCGTCACCGGGGCACCACGCAGTGACGGCGAACGTCGCTGGCCAGGTGTCTCCGTCCGCGTCGGTGACGTAGTCCTCGCTGTCGAGCGCGTCCACGTCCGCGGCGCCGTCGCAGTCGTTGTCGAGGCCGTCACACACCTCGGGTTGGCCCGGTCGCACGGCGGCGTCCAGGTCGTCGCAGTCGAGCGGGAAGTCGACGGTGTCTCCGTCGACGTCGGTCAGGTCTGCGCCGTCGCAGTCCTGGTCCACCCCGTCGTAGGGCACCTCGTCCAGGTCCGGTGCCACCGACGCATCGCCGTCGTCGCAGTCGTCGCCCAGGGCTACGGACGCGAGGACGTACCCCGCCGGCACGACGCACCAGCGCCGGGGCACGCGATCGGCAGGGGCGCCGTCCCCGTCGGCGTCCAGGAAGGCGATCGGCTGGACGGCGGCCTCGTCGTCGGCGACGCCGTCGCAGTCGTCGTCCCTCCCGTTGCCACACACCTCGCCCGCGTCCGGCGACACGAGCGGGTCGTTGTCGTCACAGTCGAGCGGCGGCTCGAACGTGTCCCCGTCGACGTCGGTCGTGTCGACCCCGTCGCAGTCCTGGTCGATGCCGTCGTACGGCACGTCGTAGCGGCCGGGCCGCCGGGAGTCGTCGTAGTCGTCACAGTCCTCCCCCGCGACCTGCGCGAGCAACTCCGGGACCCAGTCCGCGCGGTCCCCGCAGATCCAGGTCGGCGCGGCCTGCAGGTCGGGCGCGGCGCCGTCGTCGTCCAGGTCGGGGAGCGACGCCACCGCGTCCCCGTCTCCGGCCTGCCCGACCTCGTCGGTGGCTCCGTTGCAGTCGTCGTCGAGGTTGTTGCACCGCTCCACGCCCCCCGGGCGCACCAGGGGGTCGAAGTCGTTGCAGTCGAGGCTGCCGTCCACCCCGTCGCCGTCGACGTCGGTGAGGTCGGCGCCGTCGCAGTCCTGGTCGACGCCGTCGTAGGGGATCTCGGGCGAGCGGGCCTGCGCCGAGGCCGGATTGTCGTCGTCGCAGTCCTCGCCCGGGGTAGCGAGGGAGGAGTCACCGTCGCCGGGCAGCCCGTCCCCGTCCTGATCGAAGTCGTTCGCGCCGTCGCAGTCCGCGTCGATGCCGTCGTAGAACGGATCCGGCGCTCCGGGGTTCACGTCGGGCGCGGCGTCGTTGCAGTCGAGCGGGTCGGTGCTGGCCTCGCCTTCGAGGACGAAGCCGGCCGGCAGCTGGCACGCGAGCAGCACCTCGTCGGAACTGGCGTAGCCGTCACCGTCCGCGTCGGACACCACGGCGAACGCGTCGCCTTCTTCGTCCACGGCGCCGTCGCAGTCCTCGTCGACCCCCGTGGCGCACCGCTCGGCTTCACCGGGGCTCACGTCCCGGTCGTCGTCGTCGCAGTCGAACACCGCGGTCGCTTCGACGCGATCGGGGGGCGCTGCACAGTCGTACACCGGGGGGTCGTCGACCGTTCCCCAGCCGTCTCCGTCGGCGTCCGTGTAGAAGGCGGTGAGGGCCTCGAGCGGTACGTCCTCCACCTCGTCCGCCCGCCCGTCGCAGTCGTCGTCCACCCCGTTGCACTGCTCGGGGGCGCCCGGGTGGCGGTCCGGAAGCGGGCTGCAGTCGCCGGGAACCGCGACGTGATCGGGCGGCGCCTCGCAGGCGGACGTGGCGTCCCCCTCCCCAAAGCCGTCGCCGTCGTCATCGGGGTACCAGGAGGTGGCCAGGCCCACGGCCGCGTCGCCGTCGTCGCAGTCCAGGATCCCCGAGACGCCGTCTCCGTCGAGGTCGTTGCGCGCGGCGAGCTCGTCCGCGTCGATCCAGGGGCAACCGGTGAGCAGGACGGACGCGAGCAGGGAGCGGTACACGGTTCCTCCGCGGTGTCCGAGTCTACCGCACAGGTGGTGTCGTCCGGGTGTCGTGTGGCATGGTTACCGGCACGGGGGGGGGCTGGTGGGGCCGTGGCTCGCGATCGCAGGCGCAGGGTACGTCTTCGCCGCCGACTGTGGGGCCGGGGTCTCGAACCTCGAGGTGATCGCCACCGCGGACGACGTGTCGTCGGCGTACGGGGACCTCGATGTCCCCCGGTTCGAGGCGGCGCGGGATCGAGAGTACGGCCTGCTCCCGTGCCTGGCGGAGCCGCTCACGCCCGCGGCTGCCGCCGCGTACCACCGGGTGGTGGCGATCGACGCGTTCGTCGCCGGCGACCAGGAAGGGAGCAGCCGCGCGTTCCGCAGCGTGGTGGCGGCCTACCCGGCCTGGCGCCTGCCCTCCGACACGGTGCCGAGGAACCACCCGCTGCGCGCTGCGTTCGACACGGCGGCGACCGCTCCCGCCGGCCCGGAGGTGTCGCTCCCGGTGCCCCTCGACGCCACCCTGCTGGTCGACGGCCACACGTCGCTCGCGCTCCCGACCGACCGCCCGGCCGTCCTGCAGTGGCTCGACGCGACGGGGAGCGTGTCGTGGACCCGGTTCCTGGGCGCCGGCGAACCCCCGCCCGAGTACGCAGCCGCGCCGGAAGACGCCCGTGCCGCCTACCTCGCGCGGAACGTGATCTCGCTTGCGCCCCGCCGCAAGCCGGTCGAGCTGGTCGTCATGTCGGGCGGGCTGCTGGGAGCCTCGGCGGCGCTGTATGGCGGGGCGCTGCAGCGGCAGGCGCAGTTCCAGGATCCCGCGACCCCGTACGCGGACCTCGGGTCGCTCCGGTCCCAGACGAACGGCCTGTTGCTCGGTGCCGCGGTCGCAGGCCTCGGTGGGGTGGGCTCCGGCGCCCTGGCGGTGGTCCGCTGGTGACGCAATGAGCCGCTCCGACGGGCTCCCCGCGCCGTCCGGGCCGGGGCGACGGTTCCAGTTCCTCGAGCCGCTCGGCCAGGGCGCGTTCGGGACCGTGTACCGGGCGCGGCTGCTCGGGGACGGCGCCTTCGTGAAGGAGGTCGCGATCAAGCTGCTGCGGCAGGACCTCGACCCCGACCGGACCGACGGCATGGCGCGCCGCACCCGCGACGAGGCCCGGGTGTTGGGTCTCGTCCGCCACCGCGCCGTCCTGCACGTCGACGGGCTCGTCCGCCTCGGCGGGCGCTGGGCCGTGGTGATGGAGCTGGTGGACGGCTGCAACCTGCGCGACCTGCTGCGCATCGGCGCTGTCCCGGCCTCGGTCTCGGTGGCGATCGTCGGGGAGGTGGCTGGCGGGCTCGCCGCCGCCTGGGACGCCACCGCCCCGGACGGCGCGCCGCTGCACCTGGTGCACCGCGACATCAAGCCGGCGAACCTGCAGCTGTCGGTCGCGGGCGACGTGAAGCTCCTCGACTTCGGCGTGGCCCGCGCGCAGTTCGACGGGCGGGAGGCCGAGACCGAAGGCGTGATGCTGGGCACGCTGCGGTACATGGCCCCCGAGCGGTTCGACGGCATCGACGGACCCGAAGGAGACATCTACGCGCTCGGGGTGGTCCTCGCGGAGCTGGTGACCCGCACGCCCGTGGCGAAGACCTCGGGCAACCGCGAGCGGCACGACCAGACCGTCTCGGAGGCCCTGCAGCGGGCCCGCGAAGCCCTGCCGCCGTCCCCGGACCCGAAGCCGCTGCTGGAGCTGCTGGAGCGCATGTTGGCGTACGACCCTGCGGCCCGCCCCACCGCGCGCGCCCTCGAGCAGCAGTCGTGGGACCTGCGCAAGACGTGGTCGGAGCCGCGGCTGGTCGACTTCGCGCGGGAGGTGGTGCCGCAGGTCAAGGCGCTGGTGGTGCCGCAGGACACCGACCCGCTCATCGGAGAGGTCCTGACCGAGGCGTCAGGGCAGACGCCCGCGGTCCGCCGTCGTCGGTGGCGGCTGGTGCTCGGCGTGGTGCTCGTGCTCACGCTCGCGCTGGGCGGCGCCGGCGCGGTGGCGGCGACCGGTGGACTGGCGTGGCTCGCCTGGTGGGTCTCGCCGGGAGCGGTGGTGGCGCCTGCCCCTGAACCGCCTCCGGCTTCACCGGCGCCCGCGTTGCCCACGTCACCTGCGCCCCCCACCCCCGTGCCTGCGCCCCCGGCCCCCGTGGCTGCGGCCCCCGCCCCCGTGGCTGCGGCCGCCGCCGTGGAGCCCGTGGTGGCCCTCCCGGAAGCCCCGCGCCCCGCGCCCGTGGTGTCGGTCGCGCCTGCTTCGGCTCCCGTCGCACCGTCCGGCACCGTGACGGTCTCCGGGGACGCCACGGTGGCGTTGCTGGGCCCCATGGGCAGGGTGGGCCCCGGCCGCGTCCCAGCAGGTACGTGGACGGTGCTGGCCACGTTCCCAGGGCGTCCCGAGGTCGAGGCCGGCACGGTGCAGGTGCGCGACGGCTCCACCACGCAGATCGACTGCGTGGCCTCGTTTCAGCTCTGCAAGGTGCGCTGACGGCGGCGCAGCGCCAGGAGCCCGAGGACCGCAGGGAGGAAGCCGAGCACGGGGGTGCCGGTGCTGTCGCAGCCGCAGCTCATGCCGGAGCCGTGGTGGTGGCCGTCGTGGTCGTCGTCCTCCACCGGCTCACCGACCACGCCGGTGTCGTCCGGAGTCGTGCCGGTGTCGTCGGGCACGGTGCCGGAGTCGTCGGGGGCGGGCTCCTCCTCGTGGGGGTCGTCGGAGCCATCGAGGGGGTCCCCGCCGGCGTCGACCTCGTCGCCGTCGTCGCAGCCGCCGCCGTCGGTGTCCGCCACCAGCGGATCGGTGCCGCGCCCGATCTCCTCCCCGTCGGGGAGGCCGTCGTCGTCGGAGTCGTCGTCGGTGGGGTCGGTGCCGGCGGTGATCTCGCCCGAGTCCGACAGGCCGTCGTCGTCGGTGTCGGCGTCCGCCGGGTCGCACCCGTGCTCCGCCTCCTGGCCGTCGGGGAGGCCGTCGGCGTCGGTGTCGGGGTTGGTGGGATCGGTGGTGCCGTCCACCTCGTCGCCGTCCGTCAGGCCGTCGTCGTCGGAGTCGTCGTCGTGCGGATCGGACCCCGCGCCGACCTCGCCGCCGTCGTCGAGGCCGTCGTCGTCACAGTCGGGGTCGGTCGGATCGGTGCCCGCGCCGACCTCGGTCCCGTCGTTCACGCCGTCGTCGTCGGAGTCGGGGTCCGCGGGGTCGGTGCCCAGGCCCGCTTCGTCTTCGTCGGGGACGCCGTCGTCGTCGGAGTCACCGTCGGAGGGGTCGGTGCCGCCGTCCACCTCGTCACCGTCGAGGATGCCGTCGTCGTCGGAGTCGGGGTCCGTCGGATCGCAGCCATGTCCGGCTTCGGCGCCGTCGTTCAGGCCGTCGTCGTCGGAGTCGGCGTCGTCCCAGTCGGTGCCCTGGTCGTCCTCGTGCCCATCGGGCACGCCGTCGCCGTCGCAGTCGGGGTTGGTGGGATCGGAGCCTGTCTGGTCGTGCTCCTGGCCGTCTCCCCAGCCATCGCCGTCGGTGTCGCGGTCGTTCGGGTCGCAGCCCGCTTCCTGCTCCTCGCCGTCGTCGAGGCCGTCGTTGTCGGTGTCGGGGCGACCGGGATCGCTGCCGTTCTCGATCTCCTCGCCGTCGGTCACGCCGTCGTCGTCGGAGTCGGCGTCGTCGGGGTCACACGCGGGGTGCTGCGCCTCCTCGTCGTCGGTGAGACCGTCGCAGTCGCGATCGAAGTCGCAGCCGCCCGGCTCGATGGTCACGGCTCCGTCGTCGCGGACCACCACCCGGCGCTCCTCGACGATGATGCAGCCGGTGACGGCGAGCAGGGTGATCGGCACGAGGCCCAGTCGGGCCAGCACGGGGATGTTCACGTCGTCCTCCAGGTCGTCGCCGCGGTCCGGTGGACGCACCGTCCGTCGGCTGCATTCGGAGAGACACCGGGCACCCGCCGATCCGTTACCGCCCCGTGATCAGCCGTGCGCGAGGGCCCAGGACGCGCCGCTCCCGGCGTCCACGACGAGCGGAACGGCGAGCGGCAACGCGCCCGCCATCTCGGCGCGGACCAGGGTGATCACCTCCTCCTCGGCGCCCTGCTCGACCTCGAGCAGGAGCTCGTCGTGGATCTGGAGCACGAGCTGCGCGGGGAGCCCGCGTTCGCGCAGCGCCCGGTGCACGTTCACCATGGCGACCTTGCACAGGTCGGCAGCGGAGCCCTGGATCGGCGTGTTGACGCAGATGCGCTCGCCGTACGCGCGCTCGTCGGGGTCGTTGGAGAAGAGCTCGGGGACGTAGCGCCGGCGGCCCCCGACCGTGGTGACGTAGGTGTCGCGGTCGGCCTGCACCACCACGTCGCGGCGCCACGTGGCCACCCCGGGCCATCGCGCGAAGAACCCGGCCACGTGCGCGCGGGCCACCGCCGTGGAGACCCCGAGCTGGCGGGCGAGCGCCACCGGCCCCTGGCCGTACAACGTGGCGAAGTTCACGGTCTTGCCGACCACGCGCTGGGCGCTGGTGACCTCGTCCTCGGGGAGGTCGAACAGGCCGGACGCGGTGGCGCGGTGGATGTCGCGGCCCTCGCGGAACGCGGTGATCAGGTCCTCGTCGTTGGTGACGTGGGCGAGCACCCGCAGCTCGACCTGGCTGTAGTCGGCCGACACCAGGACGCAGCCGGGCCGGGCCACGAACGCCTCCCGGACCTCCTTGAACTCCGCGGAGCGGACGGGCGTGCGCTGCAAGTCGGGTTCGGTGGTGATCAGGCGGAACGCCGCGCCCACCGTCTGCTGCAGCGTGGTGTGGATGCGGCCGTCTGGCCGGATCGCGGCGCGCAGGACCCGGGTGTAGCCGTCGATCAGCTTGTCGACGGTGCGGTGGCGCAACACGAGGGGAACGATGGGGTGTGCGTCGGCCAGGTCCTCGAGGACCTCGACGTCGACGGCGTAGCCGGTCTTCGTCTTGCGTTGCACCGGCAGCCCGAGCTCCTCGAACAGGACGGCGCCGAGCTGGCGGTGCGACGACGGGTTGAACGGGCGGCCGGCGGCGTCGTGCAAGGACTGGAGGAGGGCGTCGCGCTCGGTGACGAGGCGGGCCTCGATGCGCGCGAGGACGGCGTCGTCCACGGCGATGCCGGCGAGCTCGAGGTCGGCGAGGACCCGGGACAGGGGCAGGTCGACCTGGGTGAGGATCGCGTCGGTGTGCTCCTCGACGAGCCGCGGGCCGAGCACGCGCCACACCGCTCCGGCCGCGTCGGCGCAGTGGCAGGCCCACGCCCCGGCCTTGTCGATGGTGAGGTCGGAGAAGCTGCGGCGCTGGGGTCCCGAGCCGAGGAGCCCGCGGATGGGCTGCAGTCCGACGTGCAGGTACTCGCGCGCCACCTGCTCGAGGCGGTGGGGGAGGTGCCGCGTGGGGTCCACGAGGTACGACGCGAGGGCCGGGTCACCGACGACGCCCTGCAGGTCGAGGCCGAGCCGCCGCAGGGCCACGAGCGCCCGCTTGTGTTCGTGGGCCACCTTCGGGATGGCGGGGTCGGCGAGCCACGGACCGAGCACCGCGGCGAAGGCTTGGGTGGACAGCACCTGCCCGGGCCCGACCAGCGGGAAGTGGAACCCGGTCCCGAGCGCCGGCGACAACGCGAGGCCGAGGACCGGGCCGCGGAGGTGGTCGGGTTCGTCGTACAACACGTGGACGGCCACGGGCGCAGGGCCCCCGCACTCGTTCGCCAGCGCCGCGCGCGCCATTCCTGCATCGTCGCAGACGTAGTAGCGCAGGTTCTGCTTCTTGGGGACAGCGCCTTGGGCTCCGGGAGACAACAGGGACCAGAACTCGAGCCCCGCGTAGACTCCGTCGAGCACCGTGAGGTCGATCGGGGGCAACCGGAGCTCCTCCAGCGACGGCACCGGCAGGTCGTCGCGCAAGGTGGCGACGTGTTTCGCGATGCGCACGCGGGCGGCGTGGGTGCGCAGCGCAGCGCCTGCCTTGCCACCGAGGGCCCCGGGGTCGGCCAGCAGGGCCTCGAGCGAAGGGAACCTCCCCAGGAGCTCGCCCGCGCGCCGCTCGCCGATGCCGGGCACGCCGGGGATGCCGTCCACCTTGTCGCCCGCGAGCGCCAGGAGCTCGGGGATCCGCGCCGGAGGCACGCCGAACTTGCGGCGCACGGTCTCGGCGTCGTGCAGGAGCTCGGTGGCGGGGTCGAACCAGCGCACCCGGGGACCGACGAGCTGCGCGAGGTCCTTGTCGCCGGAGACGACCCACACGTCGTGGCCCTCGGCGAGCGCCCGGGCGGTGAGGGACGCGAGGACGTCGTCGGCTTCTGCGTCGTCGCGCCGCAGGACGGGGAACCTGTGGGCCGCCACCAGCGCGTCGAGGTGCGGGAGCTGGGCCACGAGGTCGGCAGGCATCGGCGGGCGGTGGGCCTTGTACCCGGGGAGCTCGGCCTTGCGCGACGCGGAGCCCGACGGGGCGTCGAACACGACGGCGCCGAACACGGGCCGCTTGCCGGAGAACAGCTTGCGGAGGGTCTGCGCGAAGCCGTAGAGCGCGTTGGTTGGCAGGCCCCCCGTGGTCTTGAGGTGGTTGGGGACGGCGTGCCAGGCCCGGAACAGCAGGCCCAACCCGTCGACGAAGACCGCGCGCTCCCCCATGAGGTCAGTCGTCCCGGTGGCTGGAGGTCCGATCCGTCCGCCGCGACCTCCTCGGCTCCACCTGCACGTACGCTGCGCGGGGCGCGCCGCACGCGTCACAGGTCCAGGTCTCGGGCAGCGCCTCGAACGGCTGCCCTTCCGGACCCGCTTCGTACTGCAGGCGGCACGAAGTGCACTGCCAGGGCATCGGGGGCGCGGTGACCGCCGGGGCCGGGGGCGGTGTCGGTGGAGCCAGGGAGAGTGGCTCGCCCCCCAACGCGATGGCCAGCGGCTGCACGGGGGCGAGGTGGTCTGCATACGTGCCCAGGTCCGCCCAATGGTAGGCGAGGTCGGACTCCCGCGCGGCCCGCTGCAACGCCGAGAGCGCGGCCTGGCACTCCTCGGGGGTGGCGCGCCAGTCGAACACGAGGCCAGACGCGGAGGGCTCCCCGCTCGCCGCCGCGACCGTGAGCTCCACGGCCGCGAAGAGCTGCTGGGCGTCGAGTCCGAAGGTGGACTCGGCCGCGCGCGCGAGCAGGCTGGAGACGAGCGTTCGGTCCCCTCCGGTGCCGAGCCGCTGGCGAACGGCGTCCACGAAGTCCAACGCAGCGTCGTTGTCGAAGATGCTTTCCCCCCAGCTTCCCATGGGAACCTCCGCGGTGCAGAGACTACCTGCAACGTCACGGGAGCGGGGTGACGGTGGTGGCCGCGCCCACGGCCTGGTTGCCGGCGGCGTCGGTGGCGCACATCCGGAGCCCCGTGAGGACCCCTGGCGGCAGCCCGGTCACGGCCGCGGTGGGCGTGGCGCCCGTCCACACGACGGTGCCGGACGTGCAGCGCGTGGGCGCCGTGGTGGGCGCGGACACCACCGCGTACGACACGATCCCCGAGCGGGTGTCGGTCGCGCTGGTGAGCGTGAGGTCCGCGCCGCCGGAGGTCGCCGTCGCCGCGAGCACGCCGTTGGTGGGCGCGGTGACGTCGAGGCCGACCTCGTCGGTGACCGGCAGAGCCGTGTTGTTCCAGGTGTCCTGGAGCCAGACCCGCACGGTCTTGGGTCCGTCCCCCGCGGGCAGGGTGAACACGTAGGGGGTGGCGAACGCGCGGAACGTCGTGCAGGTGGTGGTGGTCGACACACACATCCGGGGCACACCGGAAGGGTCCGTGGCCGTCAGGTCCAGCGTCACCGACGGGGTGCGGGTCCAGGACGCACCGCCTGCGGCCACCACCGTACCCGTGGGCGGGTCGAACTCCGGGGCGGGCCGGCTGGTGGTCGTGGCCCCGGCCGCGCGGTTGCCGGCCACGTCGCGGGCGCACAACCGCCAGGAGTACGTGGTGCCGTTGGTCAACGCCGACACCGTGGTGGACGTGGTCGTCCCGGTCCACACCGAAGCGCCGGCGCAGCTCGCGGGTGCCGTCGCGGAGGCCGCCTGCACCAGGACGTAGTCGGCGAGGCCGGAGCTGGTGTCGGCCTGGCCGGTCCAGCTCAGCGTCACCTGCCCGTCCCCCGGGACCGCCGACACCGTCCCGTTGCTGGGGGGCGTCGCGTCCACCTGGATGGCGTCGGACACCGGCGCAGACACGTTCCCCCACGTGTCCTTGAAGCTCGCGTAGACGGACTTCGTCCCCGCGCCGGACGCCAGGGTCCAGGTCTTGCTGGGCGTCATCGCGAACCACGCGGTGCACGGCGCGGACGTGTTCGACAGGCACGCGTGGGTCACGCCTGCGTCGTCCGTGGCGGTCAGCGACGCGGTGATCGACGACGACGCGGTCCAGGTGGCGCCGCCGGCGAGGGTCACCGTGCCGGTGGGCGGCACGAACTCGGGCGCGGGGCGGCTGGCCACCGTGGCGCCGACCGAGCGGTTCCCAGCGGCGTCGGTGGCGCACACCCGCCAGCTGTACGTGGAGCCGTTGGTGAGCCCGGTGGCGGTGTACGTGGTTCCGGTGCCCGTCCACACCGGCGCGCCGTTGCAGTTGGCGGGCGCGGCGCCCGTCGACGACTGCACCACGATGGTGTCGACCAGGCCCGACCCGGTCTCGGTCTGGCCCGACCAGGTGAGCGTGACCGTTCCGTCTCCCGGCGCGGCCGTGACCGTCCCGTTCGCCGGCGCCGTCGCGTCCACTCCGATCGTGTCGGCGATGGGGTCGCTGACGTTGCCCCAGCTGTCCTTGTAGCGGACCTGGACGGTCTTCGCGCCAGCGCCGGAGGTCAACGTCCAGCTCTTGCTGGGGGTCATCGCGAACCACGCGGTGCAGGTCGACGTGTTGGACAGGCACGCGTGGGTGACCCCCGAGTCGTCGCTGGCGGCCAGGGTCGCCGTGATCGTCGCGTTGCGGGTCCAGTCGGCGCCGCCGGCGAGCACCAGCGTGCCGGTGGGCGGGATGCGCTCGGGGACGGGGGTGGCGGTGGTGGTGATGCCGCCGGCCACGTTGCCTGCCGCGTCGACGGCGCACACGCGGACCCCGTAGCTCGTGCCGTTCACGAGCCCGGTCGCCCGCCAGGTGGTCTCGGTGCCGGTCCACGTGGGCGAGGTGCACCCCGCTGCCGGCGGCGCCCCAGCTGCGAGCGACACGCGGTGCGACACCACACCGGAGCCCACGTCGGTGGCGCCGCTCCACGCGAGGTCGAGGGCCTGGTCGTCGGGGGTGACCAGCAGCGTGCCGCCGGTCGGCGCGGTCGTGTCGATGTTGGTGTGGGCCACCATGGCGTCGGACACGTTGCCCGCTGCGTCGCGGAACGTGGCGTAGAGCGCCTTCGAGCCGGTGCCCGTGAAGGTCCAGGTGGAGTCCGTCGCGAACGGGCGCCACCCCGTGCAGTCCACGGGGATGGTGGCCAGGCACATCTCGGTGACGCCCACGTTGTCGGTCGCCGAGAGCGTCACGGGCACGGTCACCACGCGGCTGGCGGCCGGCAGCGCGACGGTGCCCGCGGGCCGGACGTACTCGGCGCGCGCCACGCCGCTGGTGGTGGCGCCCGACGACACGTTCCCCGCCGCGTCCACCGCACACACCCGCCACGCGTACGTCTGGCCCGCGGTGAGGCCCTGCGGGTACCAGTACCTCGTGGAGTTGCTGTTCGAGTGGTCGTAGAACGACGTGCTCCCGTCCGGGCACGAGGAGGGTGCCGCTGTCCCGGTCGCCTGCGCGATCCGGTACTGGCGGATGCCGCTGCCCACGTCCTGGAAGCTCCGGATCGCCAGGCGGGCGGCGGTGTCGGTGGGCGTGAACGTCACCCGACCCCCCGTCGGGGCGGACACGTCGTATTTGGCGACGTACGAAGCGGGGTCGCTCTCCACCCCGTCCGCGCCCCGGACCCAGGCGGTGACGCGTCGATCACCGGTGGCGCCGGGCGTCAGCGTCCACGGGACCGAGGTCTGGTAGGGGATCCACGCGCTGCACGTCGCGTCGTTCGACAGGCACAGCTCGACCGCACCAGGGTCGGCGGTGAGCATGACGGTGACCGCGAGCGAGCGGGGGGCCCAGGGGCTGACCTGGGGGCGGACCCACGGCCGGTCGCTCTGCCAGACCTCGTACCCAGGCGCCCAGCTGGTGTGGACCTGCGACACGAAGGCGGACCGCTCGGCGCCGGTCGGGTTGGGGTCCACGGTCCACGTCACCAGCCCCGGGCCCGTCCCGGCCGACGGCGAGAAGCGGATCCAGGGCTGGTCCGACGTGATGGACCACTCACACTGGGCGCTCCCCTCGACCTCGAGGGTGCCCGTGCCGCCCAGGTACCCCGGCACGTCGAAGTCGAGGCCCCAGGCGCAGGTCTCGAGCGCCGCGGGGAGGTCGATCACCACGCCCCAGGGGTCTTGATCCTGGCGGGGGTCCACCACCGGCCGCCCGTCGCGCTCCAACCGGTACTGCGCGTCCCAGCGCGCATAGCTGGCCCCCGATGCCAGGACCACCGCCATCGCGCCGGCGGCGTAGGCCGACGCGACGGACAAGCCCACCAACGGCTCCCCTTCGTCGGTGACCACCACTCCCGGCGCGTACGCTGCGGCCCCGTACACGGGCGAGAAACACGCGACCTGGTCGCGCGCGGTCGTCTCGTCGGTGCAGTCCGGGGTCTCGATCCGACCCACGTCCGCCGGGTACACGGCCCCGACGTACCACTCGTCGAACATGCAGTCGAGGAGGTTCGCGCTGTCTCCGAACCCGTCGAGCGGCGCGACCTGCTGGGTCAGGAGGGCGTCCACCAGGAGCGACCCGCACTGGGCGGACGGCTCGGGGTCAACTGTGAGGGTGCTGCGGTTCAACACGCGCGCCTGGTCCGCGGGGACGTGGTCGAGGACCCACTGGTACGCGACCTCGAAGTCGCTCTCCCAGGCCACGTCGCCGTCGAACACGTCGAGGGACACGAGCTCGGCGTCGGGGGCGACGGCGTGGACGATCTTCGCCATCTGCGTGCCGTGCCCGCTGTCGTCCGCGAGCCCGTCGTCGGGCGCAGCGTCGACGGACGCGACGAGGGCGCACCCGGGCTCGCCGGCCGCGCCGCACCCGAGCCCCGCGGGGTCCACGCCGGAGTCCAGCAACACGATCGTGGCGCCGGCGCCCCGGTAGCCCATCGCCTCGACCTGCGGCTGGCCGATGGCGTCGAGGCCGTCGGTGAGCGCGGCCTGGTGCCGGACGTCGCGCCGGAGTCCCCGCACGCCGGGCAGCGAGAGCACGCGCCGGGCCGCCGCGCGGTCGTCGACCCACGCCACGAACCCGCCGGAGGGCTGGCGCCGGACCACCGTGACCCCGGGCAGGGACGCCAGGTGGTCCGCGTCCACGACGACCCGCTCGGGTCCGCGGTCGAACGTGAGCGAGGCGGGCACCACCGGCGGCGCGGTGCAGGCGAACGACACGAGCAGCAACACGGGACCCCCCCGCCTCATCGGCTCGCCGCGGCGGCAGTTCCAGTTGCCAGGGATCCACGTCCGGTGTATGGAGCTGCGGAGAGGGTTCCTCCGTTGAAGTCGCACCGTCGAGCGTGAGCGTCGCCGCCCGGTCCGTCCGGGCGCTGGTCCGACCCCGTCGCCGAGGTGCCCGTGTCCCCCAGCCCGCTGCAGGTCTCCGACCTGTCGTTCGCGTACTCCGACGCTGTCCCCGTGCTCGGCCGCGTCTCGTTCACCCTGCCTGCGGGCGTCACCGGCGTCGTAGGCGCCACGGGCGCGGGCAAGAGCACGCTGCTCGGCCTGCTCTCCGGGGCGCTGGCCCCCACCCGCGGCGCGGTGCGGGTGCCCGGTCCTGTCGCGGTCTGCCCGCAGGATCCGGTCCTCGACGACGGCGTGCGCGCGTTCGCCTGGGGGTGGCACGACGGCGCCTGGGCGCTCCAGGCCCGGCTCGGCCTCGACCCGGCGTCGCTCGACCGCTGGGACACGCTGTCGCCCGGAGAACGGCGCCGGTGGCAGCTCGGCGCGGCCTTCGCAGCGGCGCCGGTGACCCTGCTGCTCGACGAGCCCACCAACCACCTCGACCGCGAGGCGCGGGCGTGGCTCTCCGAGGCCGTGCGCGCGCACCGAGGGCTGGTCGTGCTGGTCACCCACGATCGCGCCTTCGCCGACGCGGTGTGTGACCGGACGCTGCGGCTGGCGCGCGGCGCCGCGACCGTGTCCGAAGGCGGGTACACCACCGCGAAAGAGAGCTGGGACGCAGCCGAAGCGCGCGCGTTGTCCGTCCTCGAGGCCGCTGGGGACGCCGCGCGGCGAGCAGCTCGCGCCCTGGCCGACACCCGTCGCGCCCGCGACGCTGCGCAGGCCTCCACGCGCACGTCGGCGCGGATGAAGGGTCTCCGCGACCACGACGCCCGGAGCGCGCTCGCCAAGGGCAAGGCGGCGGCCGGGCTGGCAGCGCGGTCCCGACAGGTCGGGGTGGCCCGGGCGGAGGCGGGGCGTGCGCAGGAGCGGCTGGACACGCTCGCCCGACCCCACACCGACGGCGCCGACCTCACGCTCCGCAGCGCCCCCGGCGCGCCCGGCCGGCTCCTCGCGTGGCGCGGCGAGGTGCGGCTCGGAGACCGCTTGTTCTCCGACGTCGAGCAGGTGCTCGGCCGCGGTGACCGCCTGCACCTCGACGGCCCCAACGGCTCGGGCAAGTCGACGCTGCTGCGCGCGCTGCGTGCGGCCTGCACGCTTCCCACCGAGCGGGTCCTCTGGCTTCCCCAGGAGCTCCCCGCCGCCGAGACCTTCGCGCGGCTCGATCGGCTGCGCGCCCTCCCGTCCGACGCCCGCGGCCGGGTGGCGCAGGTGCTGGCCGCGCTCGGGGTGGAGCCCGCCCGCCTCCTCGCCAGCGCGGCTCCGTCCCCCGGGGAGGCCCGCAAGCTCGCGCTGGCGGAGGGGCTGGGACGCGGCGCCTGGCTCGCGCTCCTCGACGAGCCGACGAACCACCTCGACCTGCCCTCGATCGAGCGGCTGCAGGCGGCGCTCCAGCGCTGGGACGGCGCGCTGGTCCTCGTCACCCACGACCCGGCGCTGGCGGCGGCCACCACGAACCTGCGCCGGGCCTGGCCGCCGCCGTGACGTCCGGGTGGGACCTTCGCCGTTCCCCGGTCCCTTCGCTCCGGAGCTGCTCGCCGGAGCGCGCTCCGCGAGGACGCGGAACCCGTAGGGGATCCGCTGGGCCCACGCGAGCCGGTTCACCGTGAAGGACGCGGTGTTCCCGGGGTGATGGATCCTGGGTTAGAACGCCGGCGAGGTGATCGTGGAGCAACTCCCCACGCGGCGCGCGGTGCTGGTCGGTGGGGCGGCGCTCGCCTGTGTCGCCGGGGCCTCCCCACCCGACGACACCGCCCTGTTCACGGTCCTCGACGCAGTGGGGCCCTTCACGGCCGACGCGTTCCACCCGGGTCGCGCGCTCGCCGCGGCGAAGGCGCTGCTGGCGCTGGCTCCCTCCGACCGTGCCCTGGCCCTCCGCCGGTACGTCGCCGCGCGGCCCGCCCCGCCCGAAGGCCTGTTCGCCGTGGTGCGGATGTTGGTGGAGGCGCCGCCGCCCAGCCAGCCCGCGACGCCGTTCCCGGGCGTGCTGCAGCCCGGCTTCCTCCGACCACCGGCCCTCGGCGCCCCGCTCCCCACCCAGCCCGCGGACCTCCCGGCGTACCCCCGGTGGCCGCTGGTGGTGGTCGACGACGTGCCGCTGGTGGTCGTGCAGGGCTACATGCTGGGCGGAAGCCCCGAACCCCTGTCGATGCACCTCGACGGCCTCGCCGGCGCGACCTGGCGCACGGCGCCGCTCGCACCCACGTCGGCGGGCTCGGTCCGGATGACCTTGATCCACTGGGGTGCGTGGTCGCACGACCTCCCGTTGAGCGCCCAGCTCGAGGAGCAGCTCCGGCGCTACGAGTCCGGGGCGCGATAACCGGCCGGATGGACCTCTCCCTGCTCGCCGATCCCGTGACCCACGCCGCCCTCACGCTCGACGGCGCCCTGCTCCGCTCGGCCTCCGGGGTCTGGCCCGTGTTCGGCGGGGTGCCGGTGTTGGTGCCCGACCCCCACGCCTTCGTCGCCGCTCGCCGCGATGCGCTGATCGCCGGGCTCGTGGAGGGCGGGTTGTGGACCGACGGCGACGGGGACGTGCTCGCGGCGTTCGTACGCGGGGTTCGCCACGCGGAGCCCGAGGCCGAGGCCCTGGACTTCCTGGCGGACGAGGAGGGGCCGCTCGACGCGATCCCCGGGCCCGCGGCGGCGCTGGTGGCCGCGGTGTTGGCCGCCCGTCCGACGCTCCCGGAGCTGGTGGCGGCGCGCGTGGGGAGCGGGCGGACCCTGGAGGTGGGCTGCGGCGCGGGCACGGTGACGCGCCGGTTGCGGGGCCCGCGGGTGGTGGTGGACCGCTCGCTGCGGGCGCTGCTGGCGGCCTGCGAGGACCCGGAAGCGCAGCCGGTGGTGGGGGACGCCGCCGCGTTGCCGGTGCGTTCCGGCCGGTTCGCGACGGTGGTGGCGGCCAACGTGGTGGACGTGGTGCCCGCGCCCGAAGTGTTCCTCGCCGAGGCCCACCGCGTGCTCCGCAAGGGTGGCCAGCTGGTGTTGACCACGCCCGATCCCGCCCTGGGCACCCGCGACGAGGACGCGCTGACGCACGCCCTCACCGCCGCCGGCTTCGCGGTGGACGAGGTGGTGGACGGGCTCCCCTGGGTGCGGAGCCACGGACCCCGCCACCACCAGCTGTACGTGGCGCAGCTGGTCGTGGCGCGCCGCCTGTGAATTGATCCAGATTCGATCGACCTCGGTACGCGGGGGGTCCTAGGGGGAAGCGCCCCCTGGCAGGGGGTGCGGGGGACTGGTCCTCCGCGGGGGTGTCGGGGGCGGAGCCCCTGACCCACCCGACAGACACGAAAATTGAGCTTCGCTCGTGCGAAGCGCGAGCGAGGATCAATTGATCCGATGGACCTCGGTACGCGGGAGGGGCAACCGACGGTGGTATCGTCCCTTTCTACGAGGCGCGGCGGCGCAACCGCCGGAGAGGAGGAACATGCTCGCGATGGTGGGCCTGGCCTGGGCGAAGGACCGCGAGCCCGAGGCCTTGCAGCTCGCGCTGTCGCTCCCGTCCGCGCCCGACGTGGAGTGGAACGGCCTGCCCACCACGCCGCGCTCGATGCGGCTCGGCCAGTGCCACCCGCGGTTCAAGGGCGAAGACGAGAGCGGCGAAACCGACGACGGGTGGCTCACCACCCGCTGCACCCTCTCCCGCCGCTGCGTCGAGCTCGAGGTGACGTTCGTCCCCGCACACTACCCCGAGCACCTGCCCGAGGAGCTGTCGTGCCCGCTCGGGCGGTACAACGTCACCATCGCTGTTCTCCCCGAGCCCCCGCTGTACGTCGACCCGGGGGAGCTCTCCCTCTCGCTCGAAGGCGTAGCCCCGCTGCGCCTCCCGACCGTCGACGACGACGGCTCCGCGCAGTCCACCAAGGACTTCGCGCTGCCCCCGGGCGTGCCCTGGGTCCAGGCGCGCGCGCTCCTCAAGGACACCGCGGGCGCGACCTGGAAGCCCGGCGCGTGTGAGGTCGTCCCGGGGGAGCCGGCGCTCCTGCGGGTGCACTTCGAACACACCATGCAAGGCGAAGGAACGTGCACTGTCCCCGACGGCAACGGCGAGCAGCGCATCCTGCGGTTCCGTCGCGAGGACGTGCCGGCCGCGGCGCCCTGACCACCGGCGGGGTACGGTCGCGGGATGTGGTTGTGGGTGCTGCTCGCAGCGTGTCGCCCCTCCCCGGAGGGCCTGACGCTGCGCACGTCCGACGACGCGGCCTCCGTGGTGGTGGCCACCTTCCGCGCGCCAGCGGGGCCCGCGCAGGTCGTCGTCACCGACGTGGACGGCGAGGAGCACGTGTTCCAGGCCGTGCGTCGCGGCGAGCGCGCCGAGGCCGCCCTCGTCGGGTTGCCCGCGGGGGAGCCGTTCACCGCCGTGCCCATGTCCGACGGGGTCGCCGGAGACGCCACCGAAGGGTGGGGACCCACGCTCCCCGAGGGCGTGCCGCAGTTCGTGGTCTCGCAGGGCGACGACCCGCCCGACACCCGGTTCCTCGTGACGTTGACCGATGCCGTGGGCTCCGTGGTGGGCGTGGTCGACGCGCAGGGCCGGTGGCGCTGGTGGTGGGAGGCGCCGCCGGACCGCACGTTCTCGTCGCCGCGGCCCACCGCCGACGGCTTCTTGTGGTCCAGCCAGGACCGCGAGCGCGCCGACGTGGACCAGCTCGCCGTGGTGCGTTCGTTCGACGGCACCGTCGCGCGGGACGTTGCCCTCACCGGCGCCCACCACATGGTCGCCGAGCTCGACGGCGGCGAGCTCGCCTGGCTCGCGTGGGACACCCGGGTCGTGCCCTGGGACGGTGCGCCCGCGCGGGTCACCGCCGACCGCGTGTTGGTGGGGCGCGGTGACGGCGACGAACGCGAGCTGTTGTCGTGGTTCGACGATCTGGGCCCCGCCGAGGTGCCGTGTGGACACGGCCTCGACCCCATCCTCCGCCAGGGTGAGCCCACCTACGAGTGGAGCCACGCCAACAGCCTCGTCTGGGAGCCCGAGACCGACACGCTCGTGGCGAACGCCCGCCTCACCGACACCCTCATCGCGCTGGACCGCGCCACCGGCGACGTGCGCTGGCAGCTCGGGGGGCCCGGCGCCACCGTCGCGTTCGAGCGCCCCGGAGACGCGTTCTCCCACGCCCACCTGTCCGACGTCGCCCCGGACCGGGTCCTCGTCTTCGACAACGGCGTGCACCACCCCGAGCGTCGGTCGCGGGTCGTCGACTACACCATCGACCCCGTCGCGGGCACCGCCACCGTGACCGACGTGCTCGAGCTCGGCGTGTTCGTGAGCTTCCTGGGCGACGCGCGCTGGCGGGACGACGGCGGCTGGCTCGTGGCCACCTCCACGCCCGGTAGCCTCACCACCTGGGGCGCGGACCACACGCGGCGCTGGAGCCTCCGCGTCGACGGAGACGCCGTGCTCGGCCGGGTGCGCGAGCTGCGGAGCTTCCCCTGATCGCCGCGCTCCTCGCCGCCTGCGAGGCGCCCGTTCCCGGCGTCACCTTCGACGGTCCCGCGGTGCGGGTGCGGGACGGGGAGGGAGATCAACACCACGCCACCGTCGCCCTCGGGGCGGACGGGCGGGGGGCCGTCACCTTCGCGGCCGAGCAGTGGACGGTGCTGGCCGACCTCCCGCTCCAGGGCCCACCCGCGCCGGCCTCGTTGCCGTTCTCGCGCCCGGCCCACCACCCCCAGGTCGTCTGGCGCGGAGACCAGCTCCTGCTCGCAGCCACCGCGCTGGACGGCGGCGGGCTGTTCGTGGGTCGGTTCACGCGGAGCGGTGAACCCGTCGACGCCGGCGCGCGCCTGGGCGAGGGCCTGGCCATGCACCCCGACCTCACCCTCGGCGCGGCCCACGGGCTCCTGACGTGGGCGGCGGAGGACGGGATCCGGGCGTGGCGGTTCGACGACGACCCCGCGGTGGGGGAGGCGCTCCCGGTGTTGCCGCTGCGCTGGGCGGGAGCCGGCACCCCGAGCGTCCGGCCCCGCGACGACGGGTTCCTGGTGGCGTGGACGGAGCGGGACCCCGGCGTCGCGGGCGTCCTCGCCGCAACGCTCGACGGCGACGGTTCGCCTGCGGGACCCACCGGGCTGCTTGCGAGCTGGCCCGAAGAGGAGGACGATGCCCGCCCAGCCGTCGCTGTGGGGCCCGGCGGAGAGCTCGTGGCGTGGCGCCGCTTCTCGCAGGGGGAGGCGTGGCTCCAGTTCCGAGACCGGGGGGGGGACGTCACGTCCGAGGTGGCGCTCCACGAGGACGCGCCCGCCGGTCGGCCTGCGGCAGACGGGGTCGACGACACCGCGTTCGTGGTGTGGGAGCAGCAGCGCGAGAGTCGCTGGACCGTGGTCCTGCAGCGGTTCGACCTCCGGGACGGCACCCCGCTCGACTCCGCCGTGGAGGTCGCCGCCGACACCGGCCTCCCTGGCCGTCCCGCCGTCGCCGTGGCGCGGTCCGGGCTCGGGGTTCGTGGCCTGGTCTCCTGGGAGGTGGGCGACGGGGTCGGGCCGCGCGCGGTCCTCGTCCGCCGGTTCTACGCGGGCCAGTAGGGAGACGTTACGGTGGGCCGCGCGGGAGGCCGAAACGCTGGGGAAGGGGTCCAACGTCGGGGAGTGGGTCGTGGAGGCACCGGCCGGAGAAGGTGCCTGGTCCTGCCACCGCGCGGACTCCCCGTTCCGCAAAGCCGTGCTGCGCCTCGTCCGGGGCTCGGACCCGGAGGCGCTCGCGCGCGAAGTGGACGCGCTCGTCCTGCTGCAGCACCCGAACATCGGACTCGTCCTGGGCCTCGTCGAGTGCGGCGACGACCGGTTCCTGGTCAGCGAGGTGGTCCAGGGCACCTCCCTCGAGGCCTTCACCCAGGGCGGCACCGCGCTCCCCCTCCGGGCCGCGCTCGACGTGAGCCTGCAGCTCTGCGACGCCCTCGCCAGCAGCCACGAGGCCGGGGTCGTCCACGGCGAGCTGCAGGCACACCACGTCGTCCTCGGGCCCGATGGCCGGGTGCGGCTCACGGGCTTCGGGTTGTCGGGCTCGCTCGACCGCTCCCTCCCGGACGCGAACGGCGCCCCCGAGCTCGCCAAGGGTGCGTCTCCCACTGCGGCCAGCGATCGCTACGCCCTCGGGGTGTTGTTGTTCGCCCTGTTCTCCGGACGCCCCGGGGCGTCGTTGCCCCCGTCGCAGCGGGCCGCGTTGTCGCTCGACCCGTCGTTCCCCGAGCCCCTCCGCTGGGTCGTCGCCGCGTTGTCCCACCCCGAACCCCAGGTGCGGCCTCCCCTCGCCGAGATCCGCGCCCACCTGGAGGACGTGCGCTCGACCCTGGGTGGGCAGGAGCCGCGCCTCCGCCGCTCCCACTCGAGCTCCGGCTCAGGTTCCCTGGCCAGCGCCGTCGCCCACGCGCCCGGCACCCTCCCCAGCCGCATCGGCCGGTACGACGTGGTCCGCGAGCTCGGCCGCGGGGGCGCGGGGGTCGTGTACGAGGCCACCGACCCCGAGCTCAAGCGGCGCGTCGCCCTCAAGGTGCTGCTGTCCGGCACGTTCGCGCGCGCACGCGACATCCAGCGGTTCAAGCAGGAGGCGCAGGCAGTCGCCCGGCTCGACCACGAAGGCATCGTGCAGGTCCTCGACATCGGCTCGCACCTCGAGGGCGCCTGGTTCGCGATGGAGTTCGTGGACGGGCCCTCGCTGATCGAGCGCATCCGCGCCGAAGGCCACCTGCACTGGACCGAAGCCGTACGCATCGCCGCGGGTGTGGGACGGGCGCTCGAGCACGCCCACGCCGCGGGCCTGTTGCACCGCGACGTGAAGCCCCACAACGTGCTCCTGGAGGGCGGGGTCACGCCCAAGCTCGCCGACTTCGGGCTCGCGTACGACGCCGACGCAGGCGCCACGCGGCTCACCGGGACCGGGCAGCTCCTCGGGACCCCGATGTACATGGCCCCCGAGCAGGCCATCGGCGACCTGAGCGCGTTGGGCCCGCCCACCGACGTGTACGCGCTCGGGGTGCTGTTGTACGAGGCGTTGACCGGCAAGGTGCCGTTCGACGGCCCGAGCCCGCTCGCGGTGATCGGGCGCATCCTGAAGGGCGAGAAGAAGTCCCCGAAGGAGCACGAGCCCGGGGTGCCCCGCGCGGTCGAGATGGCCTGCCTCAAGGCCCTCCGCCTCGACCCCGCCGACCGCTACCCCACCGCGGCGGCGTTCGCCGACGACCTCGAGCGCTGCCTGCGGGGCGAGCCCCTGCCCTCCGCGGCGCCCACGGTGTGGGAGCGGACGCGGTGGTACGTCCGAGCCAACGCCCTCTGGCTCGGCACCTCCGCGCTGGTGCTCGCGGCGGCCCTCGGGGCGGCGGGCGGGGTCTGGGGCGTGGCCAGGTTCGGGGCCCACCGCGCCGCGGCCGAACGAGAGCGCGTCGCCGACCAGACCTGGGCCGCGAGCGCAGCGCGGATCCACGACGCGCGCGAAGCCGGCGACACCGCGGCCGCCGACCAGCTGTTCCGCGCGTTCGTCGCCCGCCCCGAACACGCCGGGACCCACGCCCTGGTGCGGGCCTGGTGGAGCCAGGCGGACGCTGCCGAGGCCGCGGGGCGCGGGGCCGACCGCATCTCCGCCCTCGCTTCGGCGTACGGCGCGTCGGCCGATCCCGCGGACCAGCACGAGACGCTGCGGCTGCTGGCGGAGGCGGCGGGGCGCGAGCGGCGCTTCGGGCTGGTGCTGTCGGCCGTGGACACGCTGCAGCGCCGGGCCCCCGCGCTCGCGGCCCTGCCGTCCGTCCGGGCGCTGGGTCGGCAGGCGCTGGCCGCGCACCACCTGTTCGCCGAGGCCGCAGCGACCGATCCCGACCGCGAGACGAGCGCGGGGCGGCTGCTGCACGCGTGGGCGGGCGCCACGCGGACCCAACAACGCGGCAACTTCCTCCGTCCCTGGCCCGGCGGGGACCTGTGGGTCTACGACGACGGTCCACACCGCTCCGTCCTGGTCCAGCCGACGCCCGAACTCCCCCACCGCGCCGATCTCGCCGTCCCCGGCGGCCTGTACCTGCCGTTCGCCACCCCGTTCGTCCTCGACGGTGGGGCGGCCCTCGTCTACCGCCCCCTGGACGGCAGCACTGCGGTCGCCCGCGTCGTCGACGGCGCCCTGGTGGCGGAGCGGCTCTCCGAGCAACGGCTGGGGCCGGCGGCGGCCACCGACCTCGACGGCGACGGGGCCAATGAGCTGTACCTCGGGCTCCTCCGCACGCTGGTCCGCGCCGACCGCGGCCCCGACGGCTGGACCGTGTCGTCGCCGTCCCCCGAGACCGACGCAGCGAACTCGCAGCTCGCGGACCTCGCCCCCGTGGACCTCGACGGCGACGGACACCCGGAGCTGGCGGTCGCGGCCGCGGAGTGGAGCGCGTACGACGTCCGGGTGGTTGCGCCCGGTCCGGGGGGGGACCTCGTGGCAGGCCCTCGGCGCAAGCTCGGAACGGTCATCGATCTGGCGCCGGTCCACGCCGCCGACGGCACCCCCTCGCTGCTGGCGTGCAAGGAGGACACCTACGCCAACACGCGGGTGTTCCCGAGCGATCGACCGCTCGGGGTCCCTGCCGGGGTGTATGAGCTGGCGCCTGGACCGCGAGGGCTCACCGCCACCCTCCGCATCCCGGGGGACTGCCGGCACCTGCTCACGGGCGACTTCGACGGGGATGGCCTGCAGGACGTGGCCTGGGCCCTCGGTCGGGGCTCGGTGGTCGCGGTGCGCCGGCCGGACGGCGGGTTCGAGACGTTGTGGCTGAACGACCTCGAGGTGGTGGGCGCCGCGAACGTGGATGGCGACCCCGCCGAGGAGGTGTTCCTGGCCGACCACCAGGACGGCAGGCGCTTGTGGACCCTGGGCGCGGGGTCCGACGCGCTGCCCGCAGCCGTGGTCGTCCACGTGGCTGCGGCCGAGCCCCCGGCGGGCGTCGACACGACCTTCGCGGACACCTGGGCGCGCGCCGAGGACCTCGTGTATGTGGGGCAGCTCCGCGAAGCGGCCGACACCTTCCACGAGCTCGCCACGCTGCGCTTCGGGCGCCCCGAGGGCCTGTCCGCGCTGTTGCGGGCCGCCGACGTGCGCTTCGCCGACCGCGACCACGAGGGCGCCGCCGCGCTCTACCGGGAGGCCGACGCTGCGGGCGCCCCCGACGCGCTCTCCGCCGTGGTCCGCTCGCTCCGGGCCGCCCGCGACGACCGCGGTGAGCTCGAGGCCCTGCAGGCGCTCGAGGCCCGGGGACCGCTCACGCCGGAGGACCAGGCCGCGCTCGACCGCCTGCGCCCGCTGGGTCGCCTCCCCACCTACGTGGCGTCGTTCGACGGCCCGCTGGACCCCCGGTGGGTGGTGGAGGACCCGTTCGCAGTCCATCGCGACCGCGCCCGGCGCGTCCTCGCCGTGGCAGCCACCGGCGACCAGGTCCTCGCGCGGCTGCCCATCGAATGGGACGGCACGTGGCTCGGGGTGTCGGTCGAGCTCGAACTCGAGCGCACGGAGTGGAGCAGCGACCTCGTGATCGGGGTGGTCGCCCGCGGCGAGCGAGGGGGCGACACGATCGGGGTCACGAACCGGATGTTGGGCGGGGGCGAGGTCCTCTACCGGGAGATCGGCTGCGGGAAGGAACCCTGGCCGGTCCACGACCTCCGGGTCGAAGGCACCCTCGGGTTGCCGCTCACGGAGTCGGCCTTCTTCCAGCCCGACGGCAACGTGTGGTGCGACATCACCAGCCCGACCCGCCGCCTCCACCAGGTGGGGTCCACGCCGATGCCCCGCCGCTCGGACCGGAAGTGGGACCTCGTGCTGCGGTCCGCTGGCCAACGGAGCGCGTTCGCCACCGCCTCGATCCGCCGGATCGAGCTCACGGGCGCCCGCCCCGATCCGGCTGCTCCCGACGGTTCGGACACCGCAGCGTGGATGCTCGCGGACGGGGAGCCGTCGGCGGTGGGCCCGACGTCACCCGCTCGCTTGCGGGCCGCGGCGGCGGCGGATCGCGGCGACCGTCGCGCCCTCGTCGACGCCCTGGGCGCGCTCGAAGACGGCCGGAGCTTCGCGCTGGACCACCTCCTGCACCCCCGGCTCGACGTGGGCGCGAGCCCGGTCCGCGAGGTGCTCGGCGGGGACTGGGTCTATGCCTTCGCCGGGGCCTGGGAGGTGACGTTGGTGACGCACCCCCGCACCGACGACCACGTGGCGGCGGCGCTCCTCACCCAGCTCGACGGCCTGGAGACGGTGGAGCCCACCACCACCGAGCAGCGCGACGCCCTGGCCCTGCTCCTGGTGCGGCGGGGCGCGGTGGCGGCGGCTCGCGGGCTCGACGGCCGCGCAGCCCTGGAGCGCGCCATCGCGCTCGACCTCGACCCCCGGTTCCCCAGGGTCACCGACCTCGGCGGACGCACGCTCGTGAACAACGGGCGCGTGGACCTCGCGGAGATCGCCACCAGCGCCGGCGACCTGGACACCGCGTTCCGCTGGCTCGACGAGGCCCTCGCGCACGCCCCGGCCCCGCTGATCGTCGCGGACGTGATCACCTCCCGCGCTGCGCTGGCCCCGCTGCGGTCCGATCCGCGCTGGGAACGGTTCGGCGATCCACCCTGACCTTCGGTCAGGGGAGACGGTCGCGAAGAACCAGCCGGGTCGTGAAGCGTGCCTCCGCCGGCTCCACGTCGGGGAACACGGACACGGCCACGCAGTCGGCACCTGCTCCTCGCTCCACCGCGAGCCAGACCGTTCCGTCCGACGTCCGGGCCCACTCGACCTCGCCGGTCACGACCTCGGACGCCCCTGCTCCCCGCCGCACGGCACCGCAGCTCCCGACCTGCAGGCACGCGGCGGTCACTTCGGCGGCGGCCCGATCGGGCGCGATGGCGAGCTCGTCCCCGGTCCAGGTGATGGACTCGCCGGGCTCCAACTGGTCGGCGAACGCTGCGGTGAGCGCGCTCGGCATGCCGTCGACGATCGGCGACACACACGCGAAGCGGAGCCCGGCGAGTGGACCGAGGGGCGGGGAGGCGACTTCCGCGTTCGAGAGGCTCCGGCACAACACGGTGTCGCCCGCGCAGGCGGCACGGTGGGGGAGCGAGTCCCGGAGGGCCCCAAGCGCGGGGCTGGCGGCCGCTCGCGGTTGCTCCCAGCTGAACGCCGCCAGGACGAGGACCCCGACCATCGCCACCACCGAACCGAACACCGCGCCAGCCTTCGTGACCGTCATCTCGACCTCCTGCGGGCCCACATTGCAAGCCGGGGCCACCCGGAGGCGAATGGAGATACGCCGAGGATCGATGGATTGAGCGACGGACGTCCGTCGACGGGTCAGCCGACGAGGTACCGCGCAAGCATCGCGCAGAGCTCCCGCTCGATCGCGAGGTCGTCCACGCGCCCCTCGAGCAGCGCCGCGTGGATGGTGGCCTCGGTGGTGGTCACGCAGATCCAGGCCGCCGTGTCGAGATCGGTGACCACCAGGCGCCCGCGGTGCCGCTCCAGGAGCAGCCGGACGAGCCCGCGCGCGGCGTCCTGGGTGTCGGCGTACGGCCCGAGGCCCACGTGGAACAGCTGCTGCGTCAGCGCCCGGTGCAGCGCCGGCTCCGACCGGTGGGCCACGAACATCGCGCGCACCAGCCCCGCGACGATGTCCTCCAGCGAGCCGTCGGGGGTGGGGGCCGCGGCCTGCAACAGCGCCAGCATCCGGGCCGCATGTTGCCGAGCGACCGCCATCACCAGGGCGTCGCGGTTCGGGAAGTACTGGTAGAGCGACCCCACCGACACGCCGGCGACCTTCGCGATCCGGTTGGTGGACGCCGCGTCCCACCCCTCCTCCACCAGAACGCGAGCGGTTGCTCGCAACAAGTCGTCGACCATCCGCGCGGAGCGATCCTGCCGCGGCGACTTCCTTGGTTCGAGCGTTGTTTCCATCCGTCGACTCCGCGTGCGTCAGAAAGTGGGGAACGCGAATGTACACGCGAGTGAACACTCGCATATCTCTGGAGGACGGAGGGAGCGTGGTCGATCTCAAGTCGTTGTCGGCGTTCGTGCGGGGGCGGATGCGGGACCCGCTGGAGGTGTGTGTCGGTGCGGTGCGGAGCGGGCGGCCGGTCACGCCGGTGTCGTTCGGGCCCCGGACCGTGTACGTCGTCACCGACCCGGATGCCGTCCACACCGTGCTCGTCGAGCACCCCGAGCGGCTCGGCCGCAGCACGCGGGGCGCCCTGGTGCTCCGCCGGACGCTGGGGTTGTCCACGCTCACGGCCGAAGGAGAGGATTGGCGGTGGCGCCGGCGGGTCGTCCAGCCCTCGTTCCGCGCGGCCGACCTCGCAGGCGCCGACGTGGTGATCCGCGAGGTCGCCGAGCAGGTCGCGGACCGGATGGCGGCGGCGACCACCCCGTACGACGTCTTCCACGAGACGAGCGACCTGGCGCTGGCGGTGGTGTGCCGGGTGTTGTTCGACGACGACCTGGGTTCGGACCGCGCCGTGGTCCACGAGAAGCTGACCACGATCCTCGCGGAGTACCTGCCGCTCACCACCTCCCCGTGGCCGATGCCGGACCGCATGCCGACGCCCCGGGCGATCCGCTACCGCCGTGCCCGCCGCGAGCTGTCCGGGGTGCTGGAGCGCGTGGTGGCTCGCCGCCGGGCGCGGGGACCCGTGGACGACCTGCTCGGCGCCCTGCTCTCCGCGAAGCGCCCCGAGGGGTGCCCGCTCCACGCCGCGGACCTCGACGCCGAAGGCGTCACGATGCTGCTCGCCGGGCACGAGACCACGGCCTCGGCGATGGCGTGGACGCTGGGCCTGTTGTCGCGGCACCCCAGCGTCCGGCGCCGGCTGCAGCACGAGCTCGAAGAGGTGCTCGGGGACCGGCCCGTCACGACGGCGGACCTGGCGTCGCTCCCGGTGCTCGACGCGGTGGTGAAGGAGTCGCTGCGCCTGTTCCCGCCCGCGTGGGTGCTGTCGCGCTCGGCGAACGTGGCGCTGACCCTGGCGGGCACGGAGGTGCCGAAAGGCGCGTTCCTGTTCGTGCCGATCCACGCGTTGCACCGGCACCCGGCGCACTGGGACGACCCGGAGGGCTTCGACCCCGACCGCTGGCTCGACGGCCGCGGCGAGCGGGCGAAGAAGGCAGGGATGTACCTCCCGTTCGGGATGGGGCAGCGGCGTTGTGTGGGGGAGCACCTCGCGAACCTGGAGGCGCGGGTGGCGCTGGCCACGCTGCTGCGCCGGGTCACGCCGGAGCTGCTGGCCGGCCAGGAGCTGGTGCCGGAGGCGTCGGTCACGCTGCGGCCGAAAGGCGGGTTGTGGATGCGCACGGCCAGCGCGCCGCGAGCGGCCGCTCTCGCTGCGAAGTGAAGGCGGCTACGGGCCCGGGGGTCGGCTGTGGATCCCCGGCCACAACGGAGCCGTGCCGTCCACGAACCCGTCCGGAGCCTGGTTCGTGAGTCGGTAGTCGGCCTGCGGCCACGCGCTCCCCGCGTCCTGCCACGCGCTCGCACACTGACCGTACACCACCACCCCCGCCTTGTCGTCGTAGCTACGCCCGACCAGGATCTCCGCGCTGTCGTCCCCGTCCAGGTCCACGATCACCGGGAACTCGGTGAGCGTGCCCGAACCGAAGCGATCGTCGCGGAACAAGACCGCGCCGGTCTGGCCGTCGTACAGCCCGAACGACACCTCGTCTGCGTAGGCGACCTCCGCTGCGCCGTCCCCGTCGAAGTCGAACGCGGAGCAGCTCGCGGCGCTGCTCCGGTCCGCGATCGGGCGCTGCCACACCACCCGCCCGTCCCGTTCGAACATCGCCAGCGTGTCGGAGAACGCGCCGACGATCTCCATCGCGCCGTCACCGTCGAAGTCCGCCACACACGGGGTGCTCGAGCCGTTCTGGGACGTGGTCACGCCGCGGTCCCACAGCGGCGTCCCGTCGGTGTCCACTGCGCGGAGCCGACCGCTCGAGGCGAACAGCAGCTCGAGGTCGCGGTCCCCGTCGAGATCCACCGCCGCCGGGTAGGTGTCCCAGCCGTCGAGGGCGGGAGCCGGACCCAGGAGGCGCAGCGAGCCGTCGGCGTCGAAGACCTTGTTGCCGGTGAGGACCTCGGCGAAGCCGTCGTGGTCGAGGTCGGCCACCGCGTTCGACACCCAGTAGGTGGAGGTGTCGAACGGCTGCGCGGCCCTCGTGGCGCCGGTCTCGCCGTCGAACACGTGGTTGTCGCAGACGACCTCCGGGTGACCGTCCCCCTCCAGGTCCGTCACGACGACCTGACACGCGGCGCTGTAGACCCACCGATCGCCCGTCGGGGACTCGGTTCCCAGGAAGAAGTCCTCGGTGCGCCACAACACGGTGCCGTCGGGCGCGAGCGCCTCCACGCGGGACGCCATGAAGTCGCCCGCGACGATCACGAGCTCCGGGGTCCCGTCCGCGTTCACGTCCGCGATGGCCGCGTTGCTCCCCTGGTTGTGGAAGTGGTCCCCCAGCCAGGTCAGCGGCACGCCGTCGCTGACCGACGCCCCCCGCCGGAGACCCGAACACCACCTCCGGGAGATCACCGCCCGGGGACGGGAGGGCAGCGCTCGTCGAGCGGGACCTCGTTCGCGCCCCAGTCCGGTGGGGGCTCGTCAGAGGGGGGGAGCGGTGGGGTGAGGTCGATCGCGTCCGCCCCGGGGCCGGGAGCGAGCACGCCGTGGACGGCGTAGTCGCTGGTGCACCCCGCGAGCGCGACGACCGCAGCCAGCTTCCAGGTCGACATCGTTCCTCCTCGCTCAGCATGCCTCTCGAGGCGGTGGCCTGCGGCTGAACCCACCTGACAGCTTCCGGGGGGAGCCGTGTCAGGTCGGCGTGGGGCAGCGCTGCCCGTTAGGGCGGGGCATGGTCCACTGGCGACTGGGGACGCGGACGGTCGACCTCGACTCGGGGCGGGTCGCGCCGGACGGCACCACGCTGCGTCCGCTGGAGCGACGGCTGCTGGCCCACCTCGCGGCGCGGTCCGGCGCGGTGGTGCCGGTCGAGGAGCTCCTGCGCGACGTGTGGGGCTACGCTGCGGGGACCCGGACGGAGACGGTGTACTCGACGGTCTACCGTCTGCGCCGCGCGATCGAGGACGATCCGCGCCAGCCCGTCCACCTGGTGTCGGTGCCCGGGGTCGGGATCGCGTTGCGCGGGGCGTTGGCGACGACGCAGGCGCCGGCGCTTCAGGGCCGTGGGGCGGAGCTGGTCCGACTCGGTGACCCGGAGTCCCGGGTGTGGGTGTTGTGGGGACCCGGCGGCGTCGGGAAGACGAGGCTCGCGCTGGAGCACGCACGCAGCTCGCCGATCTCCTGGTGGTGTCCGACCGGCGGGGTGCGCTCCGCAGAGGGCCTGGCCGAAGCCGTCGGACGGGCCTCCGGGACCGACGCTCGGACCGTCGACGCCGTCGAGGTGGCCCTCTCCGACGCGCCGGGCGCGCTGGTGGTCCTGGACAGCGTCGAAGACCTCTGCGACGGGGCGATCGCCGTGGTGGAGGGCTGGGTCGCGCGCGCGCCCCGCTCCCGCTGGCTCCTCACGTCCCGCGTCCCGCTCGGCCTGGAGGGCGGGCGCCGACTGCCGGTCGCCCCGCTCGCGCCCGCCGACGCGGTGGCCCTGTTGACGCAGCGCGCGGTCGCCGCCGATCCGACGTTCGCCCCGTCGGACGACGACGTGGCGGAGCTGGTCGACGACCTCGACCGGCTCCCGCTGGCGCTCGAGATCGCAGCGCCGCACGTCGCCCGGTTGGGCGCCGCCGGGGTGCGCGAGGCCCTCCGGGCGTCGGCAGACCTGCAGAACGAGCAGCGGGGGGCGCCGGACCGGCACCGCACGTTGGCGAGCGTGGCGCGTTGGTCGATCGACCGCCTCTCGTCCTCGACGCAGTGGCTGCTCGGGGCGTGGAAGGTCTTCCCGGCCGCCTTCTCGGCGACCGCCGCAGCCGAGGTGGCGGACGTGCCGCTCGCGCAGGCCTCCACTGCGCTTGCCGAGCTCGTCGCGGCGGCGCTCGCGCGACGGGAGGGGGCCGGGTTCGGCGTGTACGGGACCGTGCGCCAGGCGCTGCCCGAGCCGCCCGCGGGCACCGTTCAGCGGTTCGTCGACGCCATGGCACGCGACGCGGTGGCCCTGCTGGCGGCGCAGGGAGGCCTGCCGCTGACGGTTCCCGCGGACCCCTCGCTCGTCGCTGCGGCGCGGGAGGCCCTGCGGTCCGGCCACCCGCACCTCGCAGACCTGCTCCTGGTAGGGCTCCGGTCCGCCACCCCGGACGCTGCTGCGGCGCTGGAGCGCGCGGCGGCGACCACCGCGCTGCCGGAGGAGGCCCGGGTGGAGCTGGAGGCGTGGAGGCTCGGCAGGGAGCTCCGTCGTCGCCCCTCGCTCGAAGGGTGCCTCCGCCTGGAGACCCTGGCCGCTGACGCCCTCCGGGCGGGTCGACTCGCGGGTGCGGCGCGCCTCGAGGTGGAGCGCGCCCGCCACCTCGGGAACGCAGGCCGTCCCGCCGAAGCCCTCGCCGCGCTCGAGCGCGCCGAGCGGTGCCGCAAGGAGCTCCCCGCCCATGCCCCCACCGCGGTGTGGCTGGAGGCGGAGGTGGGTCTCGTCCGCGCGACCCTCGAGCCGGTGGCGACCCGGCTCCCCTGGGCCGAGCGTGCCGTGGCGACCGCGGAGCGCACCGACGAGCCCGGCGCTGCCCTCTTCGCGCGGCACCTGCTGGCGCTCACCCACGCTGCCCAGGGACGGCCGAGCGACGCCGAACGCCTGTTGCGTGCCCTCCTGCCCCCGCTCGCGCAGCTCCCGTCGCGCCGGCGGGTGTACGGCGAGGTCACCAACCGCCTGGGGCAGGTCCTGCTCGCCCTGGACCGCCCCGCAGAGGCCCGGGACTGCGCCACCCGCGCGCTCCCCGACGTGGCGACCACGCCCGCCCTCGCCCCGTACGTCCTGTGCACCCGGATCCGCGCGAACCTCGCGTTGGGCGACCTGGAGGCCGCCGAGTCCGACGTGGGGGAGGCCAGCGCCCTCGCGCGCGCTGCGGACTCGGCCTTCCTGGTGTCCGTGGTGGACGCGCTGGCGGTGCGACTCACCTGGGCGCGCGGCGCGCTCGAGCCCGCGCACGCCGCAGCCGTCCGGGATCGGGCCCTGGCGTGTGGCGCGTTCGATGCCGCCTGCGGCGCTGCAGCGTGCCTCGTCAACCACGCCCTGTCCCTCGACGACGGCGCGGCTGCGGAGGCAGCGCTCCACCCGCTCCTGGTGCAGGTGGTGTCGGACCACACCACCCGCGCGCTCGAGCTCCAGGCAGAGCTCCTCCGTCGGCGCGGCGACCCTGCCGGCGCGATCGCCGCGCTGCGGTGGGTCGCCGAGGGGTGGGACACCGCAGCGGCAGCGCGGGCCCGACTCGGCATCGCGGCGCTGGAGGCGCAGCTCGGGGCGCCACCGGGACGGGCCCTGCCCCTCCCGGGAGGCTCGGCCACGTGGACCCGCGTGCAGCACGCCCGGGCAGCCCGCGCGCACGGGTGGCCGGCGCTCCCGCTCACCGGGCTCGAGGCTCGCCCCGGGGATGTCCTGCTGCGGAGCGCGCTCGACGAGCTGGGGCCCGGCGGAGCGGTCCGTTAGGAGGGACGCCGGAGGTCGTGATGGTGCTCGCCCTGTGTTCGCTGCTGGCCTGGGCCGACGACGTCCACCCGCACCGCGGCGTGTTGCCGGCCTACAGCGGCGCGCCCCCCGCGGTGACGCTGTCCGAGGCCGAGCGCGCCACCCTCGCCGCCGGCGAGCCGGTCAAGAAGCAGCTGCAGACCGCGACCGGAGAAGGGGCCGGCGGGCGGGGCATCGCGGTGCAGGACATCCACGCCGAGCCGTCCGTCGTGTGGTCCAAGATCCTGGCGTTCGACCAGTACCCCACCATGGTCGACAACGTGAAGCAGACCTCGGTCTACGAGCGGAGCGGCGACCACGTGAAGGTGTTCTTCGTGATCGGCGCGCCGATGATCTCGATCAGCTACTACATCGACCACGTGCTGCACCAGGACGAGGGCTGGATGACCTGGCGCCTCGACTACGACCACAAGTCGGACTTCGACGACACCGTCGGCTTCTGGCGGGTCGAGCCTCTGGCCGACAAGCCCGGGTGGACGCGGGTGACCTACTCTGTCGACCTGAAGGCGGCGGGCTGGGTTCCCCCCATGCTCGAGAGCGCCTTCTCCACGATGGGCCTCACCAAGGCCACCACCTGGGTCAAGCGCGAGTCCGAGAAGGGCTGATCAGCGCGAGACCAGGGCGGCCCACCGTGCCTTCGTGTCCGCCGAGGCCGCTGCGGCGCGGGCCGCGAACCCGGGCGCCCAGGGCCGCACCTGCAACGTGTCGAGCGCGGGGGCACCCTCCGGAGGCGGCGTTCCCGGCAACACCCCGTACATGTCGCCCGCCACCAGCAGCGACTGCCCCTCCGGCGACAACAACAGGTCCACGACGGCCTTCGCCGCCGCGGGGTTGGGGCAGCCGGCCGGGATCGCGGCGGGCCCGGGCACCAGGACCGATCCGTCCGTCGGGTAGACCGGCGTGATGCGGGTCTGCTCCGCCGCCAGCAGGTTCTCCAACAACAACACGCCGACCGGCCGCTCCCCGGACTCCACGCGCTCCTTCACCGCCGCGCCGCCCCCGGCTGCCACCAGGCCGTTGCCCTCGATGGCCGCGAGGGTGTCCCACCCCTCCTGGGCGGCCAGGAACGTGAGCCAGGTGAACATCGTGCCGGAGGCCAGCGGGTCTCCGGCGGTGGTGCGGTCGCGGAACGCGGGCGCCGCGAGGTCCGCGAACGACGTGGGGCGGACGGCGAGGTCGTCGCGGACCCCCAGCACCACCAGCGACAACCGCACCGCGGTCCAGGCGCCGCGCGGGTCCACGAGCCCGCGGTCGACCTGCAGCACGTTCGGCGACAGGTACGGGAGCAGGCGCCCCTCCTGCTCGAGCTTCACGTACCAGAGCGGGTCCGAGGTCAGGAGCACACACGCGGGCGAGGACCCAGCGGCCCACTCCGCCTCCACCCGCTGCGCCACCTTCTCGGAGCCCGCCTGGAACACCCGGGGCTCGAGGCCCGGGAACCGCGCGCGCAGCGCCTCCTCCAGGGCCTGCGCCACGTGCGGGTACAGCGACGTGTACAACCACACCTCGCCGGTCGGCGCGCCGTCGTCGCAGGTGGACGCGGGGCGCGCGGGGTCACCGAACTCCACCCGGCACGCTGCCAACCCGGCCGCCCACCACATCGCCCCTCCCGGCGGGGCCGCGTAACGCTGGCACCGACGCGCTGTCCGGTTACCTCCCGCCGATGTTGGCTCGGGTCTGTACTGTCCTGTTCATCGTCGCGGCCCTCGCCGGCGTCGTGTTCACGTCGCTCTCCACGAGCGACTTCGTGCAGCACCTCGACCGCCAGGTCCACGCGCTCCACTGTTCGTTCGTGCCCGGGGCCGCCCCCTCGGTCGACACGAACTCCGGCTGCCACGTCGCCCTCATGAGCACGTGGTCGAGCGTGGCCCGCACGCTGGTGTGGGGCGGCATCCCCGTCGCCCTCCCCGGCATCCCGCTGTTCGCGTTCCTGTTGTTCCGGGGCCTCGAGCTGTTCGCACGCGGGTTCAAGGACCGCACCGCGGCGCTGTTCCTGCTGGCCGTCACCTTCGTGCCCGTGCTCACCTCCGTCGTGTTCGCCGGCGTCGCGGTGATGGAGCTCGACGCCTTCTGCCGCACCTGCGCCGGCATCTACGTCTCGTCGGGCGTGGCCCTCGTCGCGGCCATCGGCATCGTGATCGGCGTGTACCTCGAGTCCTCGGCGGCCCCGCCCGAGCCCGAGCCCACCACCGACGGCGAGGAGCCCGCTCCTGCCCCCGTCCGCGGCTCGGACCACCCCGTGCTCACCCTCGGTGTGGGTTTCCTCGAGCTCGGCGGCTTCGTGGTCGCGCCCGTGTTGTTGTACCTCCTGGTCGCGCCCGACCACGGCACCTTCATCGGCACCTGCGGCGAGCTCGCCGACACCACGGGCATCGAGCAGGTGCTGGTTCCGATCGGGAGCCACCGCGGCGGCCGCACGGCGGTCGAGGTGTTCGACCCGCTGTGTCCCGCGTGCAAGGGCTTCGAGAAGCGCCTGGCCTCCGGCGGCTACGCCGAGCAGCTCGATCGCAAGGCCCTGTTGTTCCCCCTCGACTCCACGTGCAACTGGATGGTCGGGACCTCCATGCACCCCGGCGCCTGCTCCGTCTCCGAGGCGATCCAGTGCGCCGGCGCCGACGCCCAGCGCGTGATCGACTGGTCGTTCGAGCACCAGGAGGAGATCCGCACCGCAGCCACGGCCGACCCCAAGGCGGCGGAGGCCATGGTGGACGCGGCCTTCCCGAGCGTCGCCAAGTGCACGGGCTCCGCCAACGCCCGCCAGAAGCTCAACCGCTCGCTGCGGTGGGCGGTGCAGAACCAGCTGCCGGTGCTCACGCCGCAGCTCTACATCGACGGCAAGAAGGTCTGCGACGAGGACACCGATCTCGGGCTCGACTTCGCGCTGTCGCGCATGCTGGGAGGCCGCTGATGCTCCGCTGGGCCGTGCACCTCGTCCTGGGGTTCTTCTCGTTCCTCCTGCCCCTCGCGCTCGTCACGATGTGGATCGTGTCCGCGCGCGGCCGCCTGGAAGAGCTCGAGGCGAAGCCCGTCGATCCCGCCGCCCAGGCCGCGGTCGCCGCCGCAGCCGACGCCGGCTACTGCTCCCCCGAGCTCAAGAAGGTCCTGCGGCGCGTGCTCCAGAGCTGCGGGCTGATGTCGAACGGCGAGGTCCGCGGCTGCCAGCCCCTCGAGGCGAAGTCGGTGGCCACGGTGTCGGGTGGCGACTTCAACGCGCTGTTCCTGCCCCTCGCCGAGCGCGCGGCCATCCTGCAGTTCGACTCGGGCAAGGGTGAGCTCGACCAGGGCGATCAGGCCCTCCTCGACAAGGTGTTCGCCGATCAGGGCGGCGGCTCCTACTTCTTCGTGGTCAGCCGGTCCTCTCCCGACGGCGACGAGGTGTTCAACCGCAAGTTGTCCCAGGAGCGCGGCGAGGCCGTCCTCTCGCACCTCCGCGGCACGTTCGCCGACCCGAACCTCGACCAGGAGGTCGGCCTGTTGTGGCTCGGCGAGGAGTTCGCCCAGCTCGACGACTCGTTCTGCGACTGGCGCCGCAGCGGCGAAGGCGCCTGCAACCCCACCGAACTCAACCGATCCGCGTTCGTCGCGTGGATCGACTGCCGGCTGTGACCCCGTGATCTCCCTGCTCCTCGCCGCGTGTGACCAGACCGGGGGACCCGCCCCCGAGCCCGCGCCCGCGCGCTTCCAGTCCGTCGCGGTGGACCCGAAGAACGTGGATCCCCCGGAGGCGTTCTGCGACGTGTGGCTCGACGAGGCCCACGCGAAGCCGTTCCCCGAGGTGAAGCTCGACGAAGGGGGGTGGACGCCGCCCGCCACCTGGCGCTGGGTGAACGTGTGGGCCACGTGGTGCGGCCCGTGTGTGGCCGAGATGCCGCGGCTCCAGAAGTGGGAGCAGAAGCTCGCCGAGGAGGGCACGCCGGTCGAGCTCCTGTTCCTGTCGGTCGACAAGAACCGGCCCCTGGTGGAGCGCTTCAGCGACCAGCACCCGGGCACCGCGCCGTCGCTGCGCATCGCCGACGAGAGCCTGCTCCCCGAGTGGATCGGCGCCCTCGGCCTGGACGCGGGCACGGCCATCCCCATCCACGCGTTCGTGGACCCCAAGGGCCGCCTGCGGTGCCTGCGCACCGGAGGCCTCGGAGACCACCACCTGGCGTCGGTGCGCAACCTGGTGCGCCAGCCGTGACCTTCGACAGCTTCGGGTTCTGGCGCGAGTCCTGGACGCTGAAGGTCCGCGATGCGCACCCTCCGCTCGTCGCTGCGTTCGAGGCGTTCGCTGCGCAGCACGACCTCGAGCTGTCGGACCTCGAGGCCCTCGAGACGCGCACGGTGCGCAAGCCCGGGCTCCTGGACCGCCTGTTCGGCCGCGACACCACCTCGCGGAGCCTCGCAGCCGTGATGCCCGGGCTCGTGGTGTGGGCGGTGCTCCCGGAGAAGGCGACGGAGGCGAAAGCGACCGCGGCGCACCTCGCCACGGTGACGGTGGACCGGGGCATGGCGGGCCGCATCGCAGCGGCGTTCCCGACCGCCAGCCAGATGCGCGGCCTGTCGTTCACGGGCGTGTACGTGGGCCGCACGGGGGCCGCGGCCACCACCTTCCTGGGCTACGGCCGGGAGGTCGATGGCGACGCCTTCGAGCGGCACCTCCGCGAAGCCATGCGCGACGCGGGCAACCCGCTGCACGGCCTCATCGACTAGACTCTGGGAATGGCGCTCCCCCTCGCCGCGACCCTCCTCGCCTGTCTCGGCGGCGCCGACGGAGCGGGGTGGGAGAACGGCGTCCAGGTCGCCCCGCCCTGTGACCACGCCAGCGTCGTCGCGCGGGTGGTGGAGATCGCCACGAGGTTCGGGCGCTGTTGCCCTGACCGCACGGCCCCGGCTTCGGGCTAGAAGAACGACCCGACCGCGACGGAGAAGCCCAAGTGTCCGACGAAGTGCAGATGCCCCTGTTCTGGTCGCGCCGAGGTTGGACGGCCACCATCGTCGAGAACCTCGATGGAGACGGCGGCTGGGCCGTCGAGATGAAGCGGGACGGTGACCCCGAGCCCGCGCTGGTCGGCCCGTGGACGATGGGCCGCGACAAGAAGAGCCCGAAACCCCTCGATCGGGCTGCGTTCGACATCCTCGTGAAGACGGCGACCGACGTGCTGGTCCGCCACGAGAACCAGTCCCGGGCGGGCGCCCACCGACACCTCGTGGTCCCGACGGCCGACGGGCGCCGCGTGTACGCGACCTGGGACGCCGCCGGGGACGAGGACGACCCCCACGGGATCGTGGCCTGCGTCGACGAGCGCACGGGAGAGCCGCTCCGCGAAGGGCGCGTCCCTGCAGGCTTCAAGCTCACCGCCGCCGCGATCGAGCGGTTCCTCGCGGGCGACGACGACGAGTAGCACCGGGACGCGGGATGCCGGTAGGCTGCGGGCGCTGGCGCGTCGAGCCGGCTGGGGGTCGTGATGCGGCTGATCCGCGCGGCGCCAGGGAGCGAGCCCGAGGTGGTCGAGCTGGACGACGCCGACGCGGTGGCGGCGCGCCAGCGCGAGGGCTTCGTCATCGGCTTCGAACCCGAGCCGGTGGTCGCGGCCGCCCTGGCCGGCTTCCTCGACCGGATGGGCGCCGAGGCGCCGGTGGTCCCCTCGCGCGGCGAGCGCGTCGCCCTCGAAGAGGCGTTCGGACAACGCCTCCCGCCCGAGCTCGCCAGCTTCGTGGCCTGGCGCGAGGTCCGGGCGCTCCGGTACCCGGCGATCGGCGAGTGGCGCGTCTGGGGGGAGGAGATCGCGCCCCCCGCCGCCGGCAACCGGATGGAAGCGGCAGCCCTCTCCGACCAGGAGAACTACCTCGGCACCGCGATGCTGGAGCTCGCGGCGGGGCTCGTGTGGCTCGGCTCGCTCGGCAACGGGGACGGCTGGTTCGCGCACCTCGACCACCGGCACCCGGAGAACACGGGCATCGTCAGGGCAGGACGAACCCGCGCTCGCAGTCCGGGGCGGAGGCTCCGGCGACCCCGAGGGTGGCGGCGGAGTGGCGGCTCCGGACGGCCGCGAAGACGGGCGCGACCTCGCCCCACGTCGTCTCGCCGCGGAGCTGCACGAAGGCGGTATCACACGACTGCAGGAGCGGTTCGGTGCGCGCCAGCAGCGCCGACAGCGCAGCGGGATCGGCGCCGGGCACGCTGGGACAGGCCCCCACCGCCGACAACGCGACCGCGTCCGGCCACGTCGCGGCGCCGGGCTCGCGGGGGCGGGCGACGGCGACCGTGCAGCCGGGCTTGTCCTGGGCGATCTGGAGGAGCTCGACCCGCAGCCCGCCATCCACCTGCGTGACGGAAGGCGCGAGGCACGGGCCCGTCGGCGCGGTCATCAACAGCGCCTTGAGGTGCTCCACCTGCGCCGTGGTTCCGAGCGACCCTCCACAGAACGTGGGGAACGTGTACCGGACTGCTCCCTCGCTGCTGTCCCCTGCGTCGAGCCGCAGCTCCACCCCCGGCAGCCCGCGCTGGCCCAGCGTGTACAGGACCCGTGCCACGCGCTCGAACGGGACCGAGACGTCGACGGCGACGGCTGGCTCGAACACCTCCCCGACCGCGCCGAGCGCAGCGTCGAGCCCCGGAAGCAACATCCCCTGCGTGTCGGCCGTGGCCCAGTCGTCGACCTTCGACAACGCAGCGTCCGGTAGCTTCGCCGCCCACGCCCGCCCGTCGAACCAGACGGCCTCGGAGGTGACGAGCACGATGGGGACGGAGGTGGCGCCAGTCGCCCCAGGGACGCGGGGGAGCGTGACAGCAGGACCCGACGGACCACAGGCGGAAAGGAGCGCGAAGAGCATGCAGACTCCTACCCCGCCGGGACTGCGTCCGCCGGACCCCTCACGACGGACTGGGCGTCACCGCCAGCACTGCCCACGCGACCAGCAACACGGAGAAGACCGCAGCGAGCGTGGCCTCCGGGAGGGCGATCGGAGCCGGAGTCGCCGCAGCCAGCGCCCCCCGACGCAGCCGCTCGGCGTCTGCGGGCGCCAACGCGGGCTGTGCGAACCATTCGTCGGGGAGCGGGGATTCGGTCACGGGGCACCTCCGTCGCGTTGCAGGGCTTCGTCCACCAGCTTGCGCGCGCGCGACAGGCGCTGGCGGACGGCTTCGGGCTCGAGGCCCAGGATCGGGGCGACCTCCCGCGGCTCCAGGTGCTCGATCCACACCAGGGCCGCCACCTCGCGCAGCGTCTCCGGCATGGCGGCGAGGCACGCTTCCACCCGCCGGGAGGTGGTGTTGGCTGCGAGGACCTCCGCCGGGGTGGGGCCTGGATCGATCCCCACCGCCCGCGACGCGAGCTCGGCCAGCCGCTGCCCGTCGACCCACGCCCAACGCCGGTGCGACCGGTACAGGTTGCGGGCGACGGTGAACAACCACGCCCGCAGGTTCGCGTCGGCGGGCAGGCGCTCGCGGTGGCGGAGGTACCGCACGAACGTCTCCTGGAGCAGCTCCTCGGCGAGCTCGGTCTTCCCTGCCAGCCGCAGCAGGAAGCCGTACAGCGGGCGCTGGTGCTCGGCGAACACCTGCTCGAACGAAGACTCGGTGGGCGGGCTCACGTCCGGAGAGACGCGCGAGGCGGCGCCGCGTGACGTCGTTGGGTCAGCGGGACCCCCACCAGAGCAGCCACAACGCCAGGGCTCCACCCGACACGGCAGCGCCGACGAGCATCCAGGACGGCGCGAGGGGGGCCGCCGGCGGCGTGGGGGCGGGCGCCGGAGGGGCGGGCGCCGGAGGGGCGGCGGCGACCCGCTCCTCGTCTACCTGCGGGGCCACGGACGGGGACCGGCGCGGCACGGGCGGAGGGGTGGGCTCCATCTCGATCGCCGCCAGGGGAGTCCCGTCGACGAAGCAGAACGAGACGTGCTCGTCGTAGGCCTGGGCACAGATGGGACAGAGCCGCTTCATCGCGGAGCACGATCGGTCGATCCGCAGCCGCGGTCAAGCGGGCCCCGAAAACAAACGAGCCCGGGCGGTGAGGCCCGGGCTCGGTGGCTTGCCGCCGTCGTGGCGGCGATCAGCCGAGGGTCACTTGGCGTGCGCGGGAGCGCCCGTCGCGGCCTTCTTGGTGGCTTCGACCGGGATGCGCATCCCGTAGAAGGACCGCCACACGAACACCATCGAGATGGCGAGGAACAGCGCGGACAGGCCCATGCGGGGCCAGTACAGGCTCGCGTCCATGCCGACCGCCATCTCGACCGCGAGGAGGCCGAACAGCGTGGTGAACTTGATGATCGGGTTCATGGCCACCGACGAGGTGTCCTTGAAGGGGTCACCGACCGTGTCGCCGACGACACACGCCGCGTGCAGCGGGGTGCCCTTCTCCTTGAGGTCGACCTCGACGAGCTTCTTGGCGTTGTCCCACGCGCCGCCGGCGTTCGCCATGAAGATCGCCTGGTACAGGCCGGAGATCGCGATGCTGATCAGGTAGCCGATGAAGAAGAACGGCTCGACCAGGGCGAAGGACAACGTGGTGAAGAAGATCACCAGGAAGATGTTGAGCATGCCGGCCTGCGCGTACTGCGTGCAGATCTCGACCACCCGCTTCGAGTCCTCGATGGACGCCTTGGCCTGCGCCGAGGTGTCGAGCTTGATGTTCGCCTTGATGAACTCGACCGCGCGGTAGGCGCCCGTCGAGACGGCCTGGGTCGAGGCCCCGGAGAACCAGTAGATCACCGCGCCGCCGGTCACGAGGCCGAGCAGGAAGGGCGGGTGGAGGATGGAGAGGCCGTTGGTGACGGCGGCCTGGCCCATCTCGTGGCCGAGCGCGACGATGATCGAGAAGATCAGCGTCGTGGCGCCGACGACGGCCGTGCCGATGAGCACGGGCTTGGCGGTCGCCTTGAAGGTGTTGCCCGCGCCGTCGTTCTCTTCGAGGTAGTGCTTGCCCTTCTCGAAGTTGGGGACGAAGCCGAACTTGGCCTTGATCTCGTCGGAGATGTTCGGGATGTTCTCGATGAGGGACAGCTCGTACACCGACTGCGCGTTGTCGGTGACGGGGCCGTACGAGTCGACGGCGATGGTGACCGGGCCCATGCCGAGGAAGCCGAACGCGATGAGGCCGAACGCGAACACCGCGGGGGCGTCCATGAGCGGCGAGAGGCCGGCGACGCCGGGGGTGCCCATGTCGGAGACCGACACGAGGTACCCGACCGTCATCAGGCCGACGATGACCATGCCGAGCCAGTAGGCGCTGAAGTTCCCGGCGGTGAGGCCCGCGAGGATGTTGAGCGACGCGCCGCCTTCGCGGGAGGCCGTGACGACCTCCTTGACGTGGCCGGAGGACGTGGAGGTGAAGACCTTCACGAACTCGGGGATGAGGGCGCCGGCGATGGTGCCGCAGGAGATGATGGCGGAGAGCTTCCACCACAAGGTGGCGTCGCCGTTGAGCGTGGGGATCAGGAGCGCGGAGAGCGCGAAGGTGGCGACGATCGACACGATCGAGGACACCCAGACGAGCACCGTGAGGGGCTTCTCGAAGTCCATGTGCTCGGCGGTGCCGAACGAGGCGCGGGCCCAGGTGGACACGATGCCGTAGGACAGCGCGGAGGTGACGACCATCATGACGCGCATCGCGAAGATCCACACGAGCATCTGCACGCGGGTCGTCTCGGTGAGCACGTCGTTGCCGGCCACGTTGACGCCGAGCAGGATGAACGTGATGAGCGCGACGCCCGTGACGCCGTAGGTCTCGAAGCCGTCCGCGGTGGGGCCGACCGAGTCGCCCGCGTTGTCACCGACGCAGTCGGCGATGACGCCGGGGTTGCGCGCGTCGTCTTCCTTGATGTTGAAGACGATCTTCATGAGGTCGGAGCCGATGTCGGCGATCTTCGTGAAGATGCCGCCGGCGATGCGCAGGGCGGAGGCGCCGAGCGACTCGCCGATCGCGAACCCGATGAAGCAGGCGCCGGCCATGTCGCCGGGCACGAAGAGCAGGATGGCGAGCATCAGGATGAGCTCGACCGAGATGAGCAGCATGCCGATCGACATGCCGGACATCAGCGGGATGTCGTAGGTGGGGAACGGGCGGCCCATCAGCGACGCGAAGGCCGAGCGGCTGTTCGCGAAGGTGTTGATCCGGATCCCGAAGTAGGCGACCCCGACCGAGCCCATGATGCCGACGATCGAGGCGAGGAGCACCACACCGACGCCCAGGAACCCGGACTTGAGCGGGTTGATGAACCCGAAGTACGCGATGATGATGAGGCCGATCAGGAGCTCGAGCACCGCGATGAACTTGACCTGCGTGACGAGGTAGGTCTTGCAGGTCTCGAAGATGAGCTCGGAGATCTCGCGCATCGACTCGTGGACGGGCAGGTTCTTGACCCGCACGTACATGAAGGCGCCGAAGCCGAGGCCGCCGAAGCACAGGACGAAGCCCGCGAGGAGCAGCTGCCATCCATCGATGGCGCCGCCCAGGAACTTGGCGCTGTGCAGGTTGGGGATGACGAGGTCGGCCTCGGACGCGAGCGCAGTGCCCGGCACGACCACCGCCGCCAGGAGGGCAGCGAAGGCCGGAGCCAGCCGACGAAGAGTTTGAAGCATGGAGTTCCTCCGGATGAACCAGGACGGACGAATGAGTCCGGCGCAGCGGAGAACCCCGACGAGGGCCGGACTGAACCTGGGAATCCAGGGCTCCGGGCTCGAACCTGCCGACGATCCTGAGCGGAAAGCTTCTCGTCGGCGCGGCGGGACCGCTGCACGCGGCGCGCCGCACGTAGCACGCCGCAGGAAACGTGCCAGCCGATGCGGGGCTTCCACCACCACAGGCCGTGCTACCCTGCGCGGCGGGAGGCTGCGTGCTGGTTCTACTGTTGACGGAGGCTGCGCAGGCAGACGTGGCGTACTCGTCGTACTCGTACTCGTCCGGGTACTCGTCGACCCCCTACGCCGACACAGACACCGACACCGATTCGGACACCGATACCGATTCGGACACCGACACCGACACCACGCCCACCGGCGACAGCGGGAAAGGCGACGAGGGGTGCGGCTGCACGGACTCGGGCCGCACCCAGGCGGCGTCGACGTTCGCGCTCGGCGCGGGCCTGCTGACCCTCGCCCGGCGCAAGCGCGAGCGCTGAAGCTCCCTCTCCCCTGAATCGGGGGAGAGGGCCGGGGTGAGGGGGCCGTCCCGCGAGGCTCAGCCCCGGGCGCGATCCAGCCGGACGTGACGGCCACGGAGCGGGAGGCTCGAGCGGTCCGACAGCAGGTGGTCGAGCACCGGGCCCGGAAGCGCCACGAACGACTTGCGGTCGAGGATGCGGATCTTGCCGAGGTTGTTCGGCGCGATGCCGCACTCGTTGGCGAGCGCGCCCACCACGTCCTCCGCGCGCAGCCCGTCCCGGCGGCCCATGCCCACGAAGAGCTGGTCGGCGCCCTGCACGTGCCGTACGGCGGCGGGGATCGGCTCCTCGACGATCGGCAGCGCGAGGGGGATCCGGCGATCGGCGCACAACAGCGCCACCGCGGCCACCGCGAGCTCCGGGGCGCCCCAGTGCGCGAGCAGCGCCTCGGCGTCCTGCCGGTCCTTCGGCGTCACCGCAGCCAGGGCCTGGAACAGCCGATCCTGACGGACGCGCGTGACATCCGCCTCGGTCGGGACCCGGATCTCTTCGGGTTGCACGTTCAGGCGACGCGCCAGCCGACGGAGCCGCTCGCGGTCCGTGGGGCTCCCGAACGTGAGCGCCACACCTGCGCGACCGGCGCGCGCCGTGCGGCCCACGCGGTGGACGTACGACTCGGTGTCGAGGGGGGGCTCGAGGTTCACCACGTGGGAGACGTGGTCCACGTCGAGCCCGCGCGCGGCGACGTCGGTGGCGACGAGCACCTCGCACTGGCGGCTGCGGAAGTGGCCAAGGACCTGCTCCCGCGCCTGCTGCGAGAGGTCGCCGTGGAGGGCCTCGGCCGGGAAGCCGCGCGAGAACAGGGCCTCCGCGACCTCGGCGCAGCCCGCGCGGGTGCGCACGAAGATCAGGGTCCCTTCGCGCTCCGTACACGCGAGCCACCGCACGAGGGCCTCGATGCGGCGGGGCCGGGGGACGATGCAGATCTGCTGGGTGACGTGGTCGGTGGTGGGTCCGCCCCCCTCGACCTCCAGCTCGACCGGGTTCTTCATCTGCTGGCGCGCGATCGCGCGGATCGGATCGGGCACGGTGGCCGAGAAGAGCGCGACCTGGCGGGTCGGCGGCGTCGCTGCCGTCAGGTGCTCCACGTCCTCGACGAAGCCCATCCGGAGCATCTCGTCGGCTTCGTCGAGCACGAGGACCTCGACCTGGCCGAGGAGGAGCGCGCCGCGGTCGACGAGGTCCCGGACGCGGCCCGGGGTCCCGACCACCACCGTCACGCCGCCGCGCCGCAGGGCGTCGAGCTGAGGGCCGTACGGGGCGCCGCCGTACACGGTGAGGATCCGGAGCGGGAGCTCCGTGGCGAACGACTTGAGCGCCTCCGCCACCTGCAGGGCGAGCTCGCGGGTCGGGGCCAGGATCAAGGCGCGCACGTGCCTGCCGCCTTCGGCGAGCCGGGTCAGGAGCGGCAACCCGAAGGCGGCCGTCTTGCCGGAGCCGGTGCGGGCGCGGACGAGGACGTCGCGGCCTTCGCGGAGCGGTCCCATGGCGGCCAGCTGCACCCGGGTGGGCGCCTCGAAGCCCAGGCGCGCCACGGCCATCAGGACGCGCGGGTCGAGCCCGAAGGGGGCGAACGGGGAGGAGGGGTCGGTTGCGTCGACGACGGGCTCGTCGCCGGAGGGCTCAGGGGTAGACATCGGCACCCTTAGCAGGTATGGCGCTGACCGTCCCGCCGCCCCCGCGCGGCGCGTCAGCCCTTCAGCATCTTGAAGGCGTGCTGCCAATCATTCCGGAGGAATCCGGGCGCACACCACAGCTGGCACAGGGCCTCGACCGGCCCGGACGCCTCGACGCCACCCACGTCGACGCTGTCCCAGCCCACCTCCTCGAGGAGCCCGGCCACCTCCGCCTTGGCGGCCGGGTCGGTCCCGCAGACGAACATGGTGGGGCGTCCGTCCGCGAACTTCGGGTCGATCATGTACGCGTTGCCGACACACGAGAACGCCTTCACGAAGCGGGCCGCCGGGACGTGCTTCTGGAGGCGCTGCATCAGGGCGTCGTTGGGGCCCGTGAAGTAGGGCAACACGCCGTTCACGGGGCCACCGGCGATCGGGTTGCAGGTGTCGATCACGACTTTGCCCGCGAGCGCGGCGTGGCCCGCGAGGTCGAGTGCGTCCTGGGCCGCGTTCCCCGCGACCGCGAGGATGACGACGTCGGCACCGGCGGCAGCCGCGAAGTCACCGACGGCGACCCCGGACGCGGACCAGCCGGCGAGTTTCGCTGCCGTCCGCGTGCCGATGGTCACCGCGTGCCCGTGCCGCGCGTACCCCGCGGCCAACACCTTCCCCACGTCGCCCGACCCGATGACGCCGATGCTCTTCTTCACAGGTACCTCCCGAGCGCGGCACTCTACCGTGGAAACGCCTCGGGCAGGCCGCCGTCCACCGGAAGCACCGCGCCGGTCGTGGGGATCCGTCCCGACGCCAGGAACACCACCGCGTGGCCCACGTGCGAGCCCGTCACCTCGAGCTTGAGCAGGTTTCGACCCCGATAGAACGCTGGCAGATCCACCACTTCGAGGCCGCGCGCGCGGGCGCGGTCCGGACCGATCCCCGCCCACAATCCCGACGCCACCGCGCCCTCCGAGAAGACGGCGTCCGGCGCGACCAGGTTGACCCGGACGCCGAGCGGGGCGAGCTCGACCGCCGCGACCCGCGCCAGCTGGTGGGCGCCGGCCTTCGTGGCCGAGTACGCACCGAACCCGGCGCCCGGCGCGGCCACGTTCTTGGTGGAGATCATCACCACGTCGCCGCCCCGGCCCTCCCGCTCGAAGCGGTGCGCTGCAGCGCGGATCGTGCGGTGGGCGCCGTGCAGGTTCACCTCCGTCGCCCGCGCGAAGTCGGCGTCCGTCACGTCGCCGAGCGCGCCGGTCACCGCGATGCCCGCGTTCACCACCACGAGGTCGACGCCGCCGAACGCGCGGACAGCAGCGTCGAAGCCCGCCTCCACCGACGCGGTGTCGGTCACGTCGAGCGTGACGGCCACGCACCGTGCGCGCTCTCCGAGCTCGGCTGCGGCGCGGGCCAACGCCTCGGGGTCGCGGTCCGTGAGGACGACGTGTGCGCCCGACGCCAGCAGCTGTCGCGCCACGCCGACCCCGATGGCGCCGCCTGCGCCGGTGATCAACGCCACCCGCCGGGCGAGCAGGGGCTCCACCTGTTTGCCGAGCTTGCGCTGCTCGAGGGACCAGTACTCCATCTCGAACAGCCGCTCGTCCGGGAGCGGCGCCAACGGACCGAGCCCCGCGGCGGCCTCGACCGTCGCCAGGGTCTGCACGGCGATGTCGGCCGCTGCATCCGCTTCGCGCGCCGTCGCTCCCACCCCCACCACCCCGAGGCCCGCCAGCCACACCACCCGCGGCACCGGGTCCAGCGCCTGGTAGCTGCCGCCCGCGGCGGCGGCGCATGCCTCGAAGTATGCGCGGTACCCGTCGGCGAACGCCTGCACCGCGGGTTCGAGGGCCGCGCGGTCGACCCCGGGCCCGAGGTCGAGCGCCAGCGCCCGGGGCTTGGTGCGCAGGACGTGATCCGGGGTGAGCGGCCCCTGGGCGACGGCCCCCGCGAGGTCGCTGAGGTGGGCCGATGGGGCGGGGCGGAAGCGGAGCACGAAACGCCGTCCCGCCGGGTCCAGCCGCGAGAGCGCGCCCCGGAGCGCCGGGAGGACCTGCTCCACGGGCGGCCGCGGCCGCTCGGTCCTGGCCAGCGGCCGGTGGCGGGCCAGCAGGTAGCGTTCGGCGCGGTCGACCAGCGCGACGTGACGCTCGTACGCCTCGCGGGCGGTCGGTCCCCAGGTGAACAGGCCGTGGTGCAGCAGGACCATCCCCTCCGCGTCCGGCTGCGCGTCGTACGCGGCCGCCGCCACCTTCGCGAGGTCGTACCCGGCCTTCACGTAGGGCACGAGCACCACGCCCTCGCCCAGCGCCTCCCGCGTGTGTGCAGCGCCGTCCGGCCGGTTGGTCAACCCGACGATCGCGTCGGCGTGGGAGTGATCGACGAAGGTGTCCGGCAGGAACCCGTGGAGCAGGGTCTCGATCGACGGGTCCGGCGCCTCCCGGAGCAGGTGGGTGCGCAGCGTCTCGACCATGGCCTCGTCCGTCAGGGACGGGAGCGCGCGCAAGCGCCGGACCCAGCCGAGGTCCACGGGGCTGAACCCCTCGGGCAGGATCGTGGCGAGGTCCCAGCCGGACCCCTTCACGAACAGGGCCGGCACCTCGTCGGAGAACACGTCGCGCAGCGGCGCCTTGACCGACGTGTTGCCTCCGCCGTGCAGCACGAGCGCGCGGTCACCACCCAGGAGGCGGCTCGAGTACGTGCGCAACGCCACTGTCTCGCCGAACTTCCCGCCCCACGTCCGCACGGCCGAAGCTGCGTCCGTGTCCGACCATGCGCTGCGCATCCCCTGGCCTCCGCGTCGTATGGTACCGTCTCGCGGTCACGGAGGTCGGTCGATGGGGTCGCTGTTGCTTGTCTTCGGGTTTGCCGGCGGCCTCGAAGGGTGCGCCGTTCAGCCTGTGTTTCTGGGGATCTCCGAGATCACCCTCAACACACAGACGGCCACGGGCATCCACAAGGTGGTGCTGGAGGGAGATCGCCTGAAGGAGGCCGCCGCCTGCCTCGAGAGCCAGACGGTGGAGATCGACCCCGAGGCCCAGTCGCAGGACGTCCTCCAGGAGATCCTGCTGATGGGCGTGAAGGACCGGCTCGGCGACCGGATGTTCGAGCTCACCACGGGACAGAACTTCTCGGGGAACAAGGGCAAGTTCTACCAGAACGCCTGCATCTACCGGACGATCAAGAAAGGCGCCTGAGCGGGTCAGGGCGAACCTGACTCCTGGGCGGCGCGCAAGCCGTCCGCGATGCCGATGCCACCCCAGTACCAGCCGGCGAAGCGCAGGTTGGTCCTCCTCCGGAGCGCGGCGAGCTCCCGCCCCCAGCCCACCGGGTACTGCGGGATACCCGGGAGCACCCGCTCCACATGTACGAACGACGGCGCGACCCGGATGCCCTGTACGTCGCGGAGGACGGCGAGGGTGTGGTCCACGAGGGCGTCGTCCGTCTGCTCCACGAGCCCGGGGTGGCGGGTCCCGCCACACATCAGCCGGAACAGCGAGTGCCCGGGGGGCGCGTGCGACGGGAACGTGGCGCTGACCCACAACACCCCGAGGACGTCGCGCCGCTCGCGCTCGTGGCAGAGCCAGCCGAAGCCGCGGGCCTCGGGTACGTCTTTCGTCGGGAACCCCACGTGGATGGCGGCGACGGGAGCGCGCGGCACGGCCGGCAGGCGGAGGTCCGACAACAGCCGGGCAGCCACCTCGGGCGCGCAGGTCACCACCACGCGGTCCGCCGAGAACGTTCCGGACCCGGTCTCCGCCGTCCAGCCGTCGCTCCGACGCACGAGGCGCTCGACGGGGGTGTTCGCGTGGAGGCGGTCTCCCACGCGGGACACCAGGGCCTCGACGAGCTCCGACATCCCCGTGACGAAGGTGAAGCTCCCCTTCGGGTCGGTGGACGGCGACGCTCGCATCGCGCCGCGGACGAGGCTCCCGTGCTCCCGGACCCACTCCCAGGGTCGGGCGAACGCGGTCTCCGCGTCGAGCAGCTCGGGGTCCCCTGCATAGATCCCCGCCATCAGCGGGTTCGTGAGGTCCGACAGGCCGCCGACCCGCCGGCGGACGAACGCGGCCACCGACACCGGCGCGCCGCGTCCCCGGGGCACGAACGGCTCGGCGAGCGCGCGCAGCAGCGAACGGCGGCGCCACAGCGGGGTCCGCAACGCACCCAGCGGACCCGACGGCAACGGCTCCAGCCGACCGCCGCGCAAGAGGTACCGGGTGGAGGCCCGGGGGCTCGCCAGGACCACGCGCGGACGCAGGCCCAGCAGGTCGAGCGCCGCCCCGACTGCGGGTGCGCCGCCACGGATGGACTCGGGGCCGAGCTCCACCACGTAGCCGTCCTGGCGGAGCGTGCGCACGACGCCGCCCGGAGACCCTGCTTCGAGCACGACCACGTCGTCTCCGGCCGCAGCCAGGAACGCGGCGGACGCGAGGCCCGTGACCCCGCCACCCACGATCAAGGTCTTCACGGCAGGCCTCCTTCGGAGAACAACGCGGGATCCAGCACCTCGGACTCCTGCTCGTCGGGCCCGCCGTACCACTCTCGGAGCACGCGCTCGAACGTGGGGTTGCACAACACCATCGGGCTGCGGACGCCGCGGAGCCAGCTGATCGCGGCCCCGATGCGCTGCCCCCGGTGGCGATGCAGGTACGCAGCGACCGCGAAGCCGCTGCGGTTCAGCCCCGCGTGGCAGTGCCAGTAGCTCGACTCGCCCGCAGCGCTCGCGTGTACGGCGTCGAGGAAGGCCTCGAGGCGGCGGCGTTCGGGGAGGAGCTCGGGCTCTGGAACGTCGAGCATCGGCAGCAGGTGTACGACGCGGCCGAACATCCCCTCGCCGTAGGGCATGATCCCGCAGAGGTTCACGACGATCCGTGCCGGGACCTCGTCCCACCGGCTGGGCAGCGCGCCCATGAACAGCGCCGTGGGCTTCTCCGAGACGAGGTGGTACGAGACCAACGTTCCGCTCCGCGCGAGGCCGTGCACGTATCGACATGGGCACTCCGGGGCGACCCGGAGCCGGACGGGCCCCACTCAACGGACCGCGACGAACCCGATCCCGAGCCCGACCGACGCGGCGCCGGTCACGGCCGACGCGAGGACGAACGAGTTCGCGCGCTGCCGGAACGCGAGGAGG
>JBIKWC010000120.1:0-19466 GCA_044356535.1 Myxococcota bacterium | reverse complement strand
TGCCGACCGCCAGACCCAGGCTCGAAGCCCTGCTCGCCGAGGCGTCGCCCTTGTCGTCGTCGAGTGTCGAGGGTGACGAGGACTGGCTCGCTGCCCTGCGGCGGGTGCTCGCGACCTGACGCGCGTCGACCCGAGGACGGGGGTGCCAGCCGCCGACGTCAGTCCGAGCGCAGCGCGCTCACCGGATCCAGTCGCGACGCCCGCCAGGCCGGCCACAACCCGAACACCAGGCCCACCAGCATCGAGAACGTCACCCCGACGCCCACCGACCAGAGCTCCACGTGGAAGGGCCACGGGATCAGCCAGTGGGCGATGGCCGCCGAGCCCGCCAGCAGCGCGCCGACCGCCAGCGCCAGCCCCATCAGGGCGCCGAGCAGCGTGAGGAACACCGTCTCCGCCAGGAACTGCGCCAGGATCTCGCGCTGGGAGGCGCCGAGGGCGCGGCGGATGCCGATCTCCGGGGTGCGCTCGGTCACCGTCACCAACATGATGTTCATGATGTTGATGCCGCCGACCACCATCGAGAAGGCCGTCGTGAGGTAGAGCAACAGCTCCACGATCGTGGCGATGAGCTCGCCGGTGGAGTCCTCCTCCTCGCCGCCCTCGAAGCGGAAGCTGCGGACGTCGCGGCCTCGCAGCAGGATCACGTCCACGAGCGCGCGCGTCTGGCGCTGGAAGCTCGTGAGCTCGCCCACGAACCCGGGCGGCGCCGGGCGCCGGATCGCGATGGTGGCGACGTCCTTCGTGGGGTTGAACGACATCCGGAACGTGCGCTCCGGGAACAACATGCGGTGGTTCCAGTCCCACGGACCGCCGGGCCCCATCTGCGGCTTCTGCTCGAGCACGCCGATGACCTTCACCGTCTTCCCCGACACCCGGAGCTCGTCGCCGACCTGCAGCCGGCCTTCGTCCACCTCGGCGCCCACCACCACGACGTCGCGCGCTTCGGCGTCGTCTCCGGGGGTGAACACCCGCCCCGCCGACAGCGGCAGCTGGTACGTCGTCCACACGGACGGGGGCGCCGCCATGCCCTTCACGGTGAAGTCGCGGCCGTCGCGCGTGGCCTTGAGGTCCTGCAAGCTGCCCAGCGCCGTGATCTCCGGGCCGCCGAGCATCGAGGAGGTGGAGAGGTGGTCGGCGTCGGTGCGGTCGAGCGAGCGCGCCGCAGGGTTCTCCCAGAGCTGCTGCCAGTCGTTCTCGACCACCACGAGGTCGTCGCCTTTCGCCTGCGAGGACGCGGACGACAACACGTCCTCCGCCGTGTCGAGGAGGCTCGCGATGGTCACGAGCGAGGCCACGCCCACCACCACACCCGACACGGTGAGGAGGAAGCGGAGCTTCTGGGAGCGCGCGAGCCACCAGGCGCTGGCGAAGTGGCGGCGGAGGTCGGAGAGCCAGTTCATCGGCGGAGGCACTCCACGATGTCGAGGCGCGAGGCGCGCCACGCCGGCACGGCGCCGAAGAACAACCCGATGGCGGCGGTGGAGCCGAGCGCGGCCCCCACCCCGCCGACCGACCACACCGGCACCCAGTTCTCCTGGACGGTGGCGATGCCCGCGTGGGCCACCGTGACCACCACGAGCCCCGCGCCCACGCCCAGCAACCCGCCGGTGAGCGACAAGGCCATCGCCTCGAGGAGGAACTGGGACATGACCACGCCTCGCGACGCGCCCAACGCCTTGCGGATGCCGATCTCCTTCACGCGTTCGGTCACCGACACCAGCATGATGTTCATCACGCCGATGCCGCCCGCGAACAGGCTCACGCCCGCGATCATCGCCACGACCACGTCGAGTGCGAGGAAGAAGTTGTAGAACTGCCCCATGAAGCTGCCGAAGTCGAGCGACGAGAAGTCCTCGACCGACCGGTGCGTCACCAGGAGCTGGGCGTTGCCGATCGCCTCGACGCGGTCGTTGTAGACGGCGTCCTCGGTCACGCCGACGACGAACCGGGCCTGCTCCGACCGTCCCTCGCGCTTCTCGGCGGTGGGGATGGGCAGGAACACGGTGTCGGTCCACGAGAACCCGAAGTTCACGCCGAACATCTCGCGCTTCGCGAGCACGCCGCCCACCACGTACGGCTTGCGCGCCACGAACACCGTCTGGCCCACGGCCTTCGCCGCCGAGCCGTACAGCCCCGCGGCGAGCGGCTCGGTGAGGATGGCCACGCGGCGCTTCTCGTCGAGGTCGCGGCGGGTGAACGGCGCCCCCCACACCACCTGCCACGTCAGGATCTCGAACAGCCCGAGCTCGGTGGCGGTGATGTCGGCGCTCCGGGGTGCGTCCGGGGTCGCCCACACGCTCTCGCGGCCGTACCCCGCCATGACCGTGGCCGTCTGGAGGTGGGGGATCGAGCGGAGCTGGGCGAGGTCGGTGTCGGTGAAGCCGCGGTCGTACACGGCCTTGTCGCTCGCCGACGGGGTCTTGCCCTCGGCCGGGATCCACAACAGCAGGCGGGCGCCGCCGATGGACTCGATCGCGCTGGCGAGCGTGCGGTGACCCGACTGGGCCAGCGACAACATCACCACGATCGAGAAGGTCCCGATCGTCACCGACAGCATCGTGAGCAGCGTGCGGAACGGGTTCGTCCGCAGCGTGCGCCAGGCCTCCCGGAGGGTCTCGCGGAGCAGGCCGAACATCGGGTCAGTCGACCTGCCGCGACAGGTCCTTCACGTCCGCCTGCGCGTAGATCTTGTCGCCTTCGGACAGGCCTTCGGTGATCTCCACCTCGCGGTCCGAGCGGTGCCCGACCGTGATCTCCGTCTTGGTCTTGGCGTCGGCCTCGACCTTGTACACGTACGACTTGCCCTCCTCCTCGAACACCGTCTCCGCCGGGATCTTGACCACGCCGGGCCAGGAGCCCACGCGGATGCGGACCTCCGCGGTCATCCCGGGCTTGATCTGCACGGGGGACTGGGAGGGATCGAGCTCGACCTTCACGGTGAACACGTCGACGCCGCGGGTGGCGTCGAGGTGGCCGGCGGCCGCGAGCGAGGTGACCACGCCCGGCACCTCCACGCCGGGGTACGCGTCCAGCAACACCCGCGCGACCTGGCCGATCTCCACGCGCGCCACGTCCACCTGGTTGAGGTCGAGCTCGAGCAGGAGCTTGTCGATCTGCGCGATCTTCAGCGCCGCCTCGCCGCTGGCCGTGGCGCTCACGCCGGCGGTGACGAGCTCGCCGGGCTCCACGCTCCGGACGATGACCACGCCGTCGATGGGCGAGGAGATGCTGGTGTAGTCCTCCTGGTCCTGCGACGACGACAGCTGCACCCGCGTGCGCTGGAGCTGCACCTTCGCGAGCTCCACCTGGCGCACGGAGGCGTCGTACTCGGCCTCGCTGATGCCGCGGCTCTCGAAGGCGGCCTTCTTGCGGGCGCGATCGAGCTCGGCGGCCTCGAGCTGCAGCTGCGCCTCCCGCACGCTCACCCGGGAGAGCTGCAGGTTGCGGGCGTAGTCGGTGTCGACGAGCGTCATCAGCAGGTCGCCCTTCTTGACCGTCTGGCCCTCGACGACGTGCACGGTGGCGACCTCGCCGGAGACCTTGGACTTGATGTCGACCTCGAACGACGGCGTGATCTTGCCGGACTCGCTCACGTCGTCCACCAGGTCTCCGCGCGACACGTCGCGGACGAGGTCCGGGTCGAGCTCGGAGTCCTCCCCGCCCATGCCGCAGGCGAGCGCACCCGCCACCAGCGCGACCAGCACCACCCCCCTCACGTTCCTCACGGCGTCTCCTGAAGGTCCCGGGCCAACGACCACGACAGATCCACCTCGGCGAGCCGCAACTGCACGAGCAGATCGGCCTCGCGGAGCCGGGCGCTCCGGAACTGATCCTGCGCGTTGAACAGGTCGAGGATGGTGGCGTTCCCCTGCGAATACAGGTCCTGGACGATCTGCAGGTTGCTCCGGGCGAGCGACACCTGCTCCTCGATCAGCGGCACCTGCGCGCGCAGCGTGTCCACCTGCCGGCCCGCGACCCGGATCTCGGTCTCGAGCGCGAGCCGCTGGGCCTCGGTCCGGGCCTCGATCTGCTGCCCGGCGAGCGTGGCGCGGTCGACGTTCATCCGCGCGCGGAACAGGTCGAACGGGTTCCACGTGGCCACGAGCCCCACCGCGCCGTCGAGGGTCGGCCGCAGGGTGTCGGCGTCGAACGTGGGCGTCACGCCGAACACGGGCACGCCGCCCCCGGCAGCGGCACCGGTCGCGCCCACGCCGGCCTGGAGCGACACGGTGGGGAGGGCGGCGCTGCGGGCCAAGACCACGTCGGCGTCGTTGCCCCGCAGGTTGGCCTCGAGCTGGTGGAGCTCGGGGCGCGCGGAGGCCGGGTCGGCCGGGAGGGTGACGGGCGTGAGGTCGAACTCGGTGGGGAGCTCGTCGGTCAGGACCAGATCGGTGTCGTCGAGCTGCAGCAGCCGGCACAGGTCGAGCTCGGCCGAGAACAGCCGCTGCCGCTGGTTGACGAGGTCGGCCTCCTGCGAGACCACCCCGACCCGCGACCGGTTGACGTCGAGCTCCGCCGCCAGCCCGGCGCGCGCCTTCGCCTCGATGATCTCCAGCGCCTCGCGCGAAGCGCCCAGGCCGTCTTCGGTGGCGCCGATCGAGAGCTCGATGCCCTTCACGTTCCAGTAGGCGGTGTACGTGGCGCGCTGCAGGTCGCGCAGGGTGAGCGTGGCCTGGTCCTGCGTGGACACCTCGTCCGCCGCCGCCCGCGCGATGGCGCCGTTCACCCGGCCCCCCGAGTACAACACCACCCCGCCGGACGCCCGCGTGTCCCACGAGGCGGACTGGGTGTCGGAGGTGGGTTGCCCCCAGGGCTTCACGAAGCCGACCTCGGTGGAGGCGTTGCCGGTGAGCTGGGCGGAGAACCGGTCCAGGCGGGCGCGCTCGACGCCGATGTGGGCGATGGTGGTGGCCAGCGAGGCGGAGCGGAGGTCGGGGTTGCGCTCCTCCACGAGGTCGAGGGCGGCCGCGAGCGACAGCTCCATCGTCGCGGCGTGGGCGGTGGCGAACAGCAGCGGGATCACGGACTCCTCCGAAGGACTTCGGCGGGGGGCCCGTCCTTGACGATGCGGCCGTCCCGCATGGACACCACGCGCTTCGCCCGCAGCGCCACCTCGGGCTCGTGGGTGACGAGGGTGATCGTCAACCCCTCCCGGTGCAGGGTGTCGAGCATGTCGAGGATCTGTCCCGTGGTCTCGGTGTCGAGCGCGCCGGTGGGCTCGTCGGCGAGGAGGAGCCGGGGCCGGTTGACCAGCGCCCGGGCGATGGCGACGCGCTGCTGCTGGCCGCCGGAGAGCTGGGTGGGGTTGTGGTGCACCCGCTCCTTCAGGCCCACGTTCGCCAGCGCCTCGAGCGCGCGCACGCGGCGTTCGCGGGCGGGGACGCCGGCGTACGTCATGGGGACCTCGACGTTCTCGAGCGCGGTGAGGCGGGGCAGGAGGTGGAAGCTCTGGAAGACGAACCCGAGCTTCTGGTTGCGCATCTTGGAGAGCGCCCGGTCGGAGAGGCCGCTCACGGCCTGCCCGTCGAGGCTCACCGTGCCGGTGGTGGGCCGGTCGAGGAGGCCGACGAGGTTCATCATCGTGGACTTGCCGGACCCGGAGGTGCCCATGATCGCGACGTACTCGCCCGGCTGGACGCGGAAGGTCACGTCGTCGAGCGCGCGCAGCTTCGTGTCGCCCGTGACGTAGACGCGGCTCACGCCCAGCAGCTCGACCACGGGCGGCGCCGCGGACAATGCGTTCGACACCCCTTCCGACACGCGCGCCCCTCTGGTTGCCGGGCCTACGTCCGCCGGCGCGAGAACGTTGCACGGGGTCGAGCGATCGGCTCGTGAGGGTTCGTCACGTTCCCGTGGCGCGGCACGCGTTCCGCTGGGGCTCCGCTTCCCGTACACTCTCGCGTCGCCCCAGATCCCCACTCGTCGGAGACCACGCCTCCATGCAGATCCTCGAGCGCCGCACCTACCTGGGCCCCAACCTGTACGCGCACTTCCGGGTCATCCGCTTCCTCCTGGACCTCGGGCCGATGGAGGACTGGCCCTCCGCGAAGATCCCGGGGTTCGTGGAGCGGCTCACCCAGGCGCTCCCCGGGCTCCGCGAACACGGCTGCTCGCACCAGGCCGAAGGCGGGTTCCTCAAGCGGCTCACCGGCACCGATCCGCGCTCCGACGAGGAGGCGATGGGGACCTGGATGGGCCACGTGCTGGAGCACGTCGCGCTCGAGATCCAGGCGCAGTGCGGCCACCACGTCACCTTCGGGAAGACGCGGGGCAGCGGCAAACACGCGCACTACCACGTCGTGTACGAGTACGAGGACCCGTGGGTGGGCATGGCCGCGGGCGAGCTGGCGCTGCGGCTGCTCCACCAGCTCACCCCGGTCGAGCTGCATCCCGAGTCGCCCCACGAGCCCACGTTCGACTTCGGCATGGAGCTCGAGCACCTGATCCTCGAGACGCAGAGCCGCGCCTTCGGCCCGTCCACGGCCTCGCTCGTGCGCGCCGCCGAGGCCCGCGACGTCCCGTGGATCCGCGTGGGCGACGCGTCGCTCGTCCAGTTCGGCCACGGCTTCCGCCAGAAGCGCATCTGGGCCACGGTCACGAGCGAGACCCGCAACATCGCCGTCGAGATCGCGTCCGACAAGAACCTGACGAACCGGATCCTCGGCGACATGGGCCTGCCCGTGCCCCGGCAGGTCACCGTCCGCTCCCCGGAGGAAGCGGTGCGCGCCTGGCAGCGCATCGGCGGGAAGGTGGTGGTCAAGCCGCTCGACGGCAACCACGGCCGCGGCATCACCATCGGCATCGAGGGCGAGGCCGCCGTGTCGGAGGCGTACCTCGTGGCCTCCGAGATCAGCCGCACCTGCATCGTCGAGACGTACCTCGAGGGCTTCGACCACCGCCTGTGTGTGGTGAACGGCCGGCTGGTGGCCGCCAGCAAGCGCGTCCCCGGACACGTCGTGGGCGACGGCACGCGCACGGTGGCGCAGCTCGTGGAGCTCGTGAACCAGGACCCCCGCCGCGGCATCGGCCACGAGAAGGTGCTCACGCGCCTCGAGCTCGACGGCCAGGCCCAGCGGCTGCTGGAGGCCGCGGGCAAGACCGACGCCACGGTGCTCGCGCCCGGCGAGGTGATGTTCCTGCGGTCGACGGCCAACCTGTCGACCGGCGGCACCGCCATCGACGTGACGGACCTCGTGCACCCGGACAACCGCGAGATGGCGGAGCGCGCGACGGCGGCCGTGGGCCTCGACGTGTGCGGCGTCGACTTCCTGTCCCCGGACATCACCCGGTCGTGGACGGAGGTGGGCGGCGGGATCTGCGAGGTCAACGCGGCGCCCGGCTTCCGGATGCACGTGGCCCCCTCCGAAGGCCAGCCGCGCGACGTGGCCGGGGCCGTGATGGAGATGTTGTTCCCGCCCGGGACGCCGACCCGCATCCCGATCGCGTCCGTGACGGGGACGAACGGCAAGACGACGACGTCGCGGATGCTCGCGCACATCCACAAGATGGCGGGCGCCACGGTGGGGCTCACGACGACGGACGGCGTGTACATCGACGGCCAGCGCACCGTGAGCGGCGACATGACGGGGCCGGTGAGCGCGCAGATGGTGCTCCGCGACCCGAAGGTGCAGGTGGCGGTGCTGGAGACGGCGCGCGGCGGCCTCCTCCGCGCGGGCATGGGCTACAAGCGCCCGAACGTGGCGTGTTGCCTCAACGTGGCGGGCGACCACCTGGGCATGGGCGGGATCGACACGCTCGACCAGCTCGCAGCGGTCAAGCGCATCCCGATCGAGGTCGCTTCGGACTGCGTGGTCCTCAACGCCGACGACCCGCTGTGCCTGGTGATGGCCGACCACAGCGAAGCGAAGCGCGTGGCCTACGTCACGATGAACCCGCAGCACGAGCTCGTGCGCGAGCACATCCGGCAGGGCGGGCTGGCGGTGGGCCTCGAGGCCGGGGTCAACGGCCAGATGATCACGATCTACGACCGGCACGCGCACACGCCGCTGCTGTGGACGCACCTGATCCCGGCCACGATGGAGGGGAAGGCGGTGCACAACGTGCAGAACGCGATGTTCGCGGCGGCGATGTCGTGGGCGATGGGCGTGAAGCTCGACGACATCCGCCACGGGCTGCGCACGTTCGACACGAGCTTCTTCCAGGCGCCGGGCCGGATGAACGTGTACGACGAGCTCGGGTTCCGCGTGATCCTGGACTACGGGCACAACCCGCACGCGATCGACGCGATGTGCAACCTGGTCGACCGGCTCTCCGAGGGCACGGGCATGCGCTCCAAGCGCGTGGCCTGCATCACGGCGCCCGGGGATCGGCGCGACGAGGACATCATCGCGATGGCGGCGCGGGCCTCCTGTTCGTTCGACATCTTCGTGTGCAAAGAGGACGACGACGCGCGCGGCCGCGAGCGCGGGGCCATCGGAAAGATCATGCGCGAGGCGCTGATGGCGAACGGCGTACACCCGGGCCGCATCCACGTGGTGCCGGACGAGGTGGAGGCGCTGGACCTGGCGCTGCGGACCTGCGGTTCGGGGGACCTGCTGGTGGTCTTCGGGGACCAGCTCACGCGCTGCTGGAAGCAGATCGTGTACTTCGGCCGCGAGCACAAGGGCGCGCAGAAGGTGGTGGAGGCGCCGGCGTGGCGCCCTGCGCCAGCGGCTCCGACGGTGGAGGCGGTGGCGCCGATCAGCATCGGGAACCTGGTGATCGACGAGCGCGGCGTGCGCATGGCGAGGCCTCAGGAGGCCGCGGACTAACCGACCGGTCGGCCGGCCGACTGACCACGGAGGCACGGAGAAGGCGGAGGGCACGGAGGAGCATGCCGGATGGGCGGAAATCCAAGCCGGTAGGACGCGGAGCCGGCCGGCCTCCGAGGTAGCAGGTCGGAGGGGGCTCCGATGGCGCTGCAGGACGAAGAGCTGACGAAGGAGATCCTGGGCGCCGCGATCGAGGTGCATCGCTTCCTGGGTCCGGGCTTGCTGGAGAACGCCTACCGCCGGTGTCTGGCGCACGAGCTCGGGCTGCGGGGCCTGGTCGCTGGGGCGGAGGTTGTCCTCGATCTCGAGTACAAGGGCCTCGTGGTCCCCGCGACCTACCGGCTCGACCTGCTGGTGGAGGACCGGGTGGTGGTCGAGGTGAAGACCGTCGACTCGTTGACCGCTCTCCACCGCGCCCAGCTCCTGACCTACCTCCGCCTCTCCGGGACGCGGATCGGGCTGCTGTTGAACTTCAAGGTCGAGCGCATGGCAGACGGCATCCGGAGGGTCGTTCGCTGATTCGGACCGACCGACCGACAGACAGACCGACCGACCGACCACGGAGGCACGGAGAACACGGAGGGCACTGAGGAGGACCATTATGACCAGTCTTGACGGGTACCGTGTGCCACGAATCCTACGGCAATCCTTAGATAGAAAGGGACCCTTGGAAGGTGTCGCTGGTGCGGTCGGCCAACCAAATCGTTGATTTCGGCCTGAAGTTCGAACGCTCAGCGCGCGATTCGCCTCCTGCTTTCCCCTCCTCCGTGCCCTCCGTGTTCTCCGTGCCTCCGTGGTCAGTCGATCAGGGCCGAACCATCGCGTCCCACCGCCGCTGCATCTCCTCCGGCGTCACCTCCTCCAGCGAGTGCCCGATCGACCACTCGTGGCCGAACGGGTCGCGGACCGAGCCCGACCGCTCGCCGTAGAACTGGTCCTGGGGCGCACGCAACAGGGTCGCGCCCGCGGCCACCGCCCCGGCGATCACGGCGTCTGCGTCGTCCACGTGCAGGTGCAGCCCGATCCCGCCGGGGCCCGCGAGGATCCCGAGCTCCGGGTACGCGTCGGACACCATCACCAGGTGGCCGCCGCCGAAGTCCAGCTCCGCGTGCCCCACGCGCCCGTCCCCCGGATCCACCAGCCGGAACCGCTCGGTCGCGCCGAACACCCGCGTGTAGAACGTGATCGCGTCGGCAGCGCCGACGACCCGCAAGTAGGGAAACACCTCGTGGTTCGCCATCGACGACCTCCGGGGCGGAGTGTCACCCGGAGCGCGCGGCGCGGCTTGGATCCTTCGGCAGCGGCACGTGGTTCGGCTGGCCGGGGCGCGGCGCGTAGCGGGTGGGGCTGTCGCCGGTGAGGGCCGTGAACTCGCGGGACAGGTGCGCCTGGTCGCAGAACCCGAACGCGAACGCGCGGTCCGCCCACGGGCGCCGGGGGTCGCGCGCCACGTCCGCCAGCACCCGCTGGAGCCGCACCACGCGGCGGTGGTCGCGCGGGGTCAGGCCGACGGCGTCGACGAACAGGTCGCGGAGCCGCCGCACACCGAGCCCCACCTCCGCCGCCACCTGCTCCTCTCCGCGCGACGGGAGCGCGCCGAGCGCGTGGACCACCCGCGGATCGGGGCGCTGGTCCCCGAGGAGGCCGACGAGCGCGTCCTCGAGGGCCTGCAGCGCGCGGTCGCCTGCGTCGTGGAGGCGGTCGGCGAGGCCGTGCAGCGCCGGCAGCGCGTCGAGCGGGACGTGGGCGCCGGCCAGCGACCGCCCGGAGACCCCCAGGAACATCGGCGCAGCGCCGGGCGCGAAGCGGACCCCCACGCTCACGGCGCCGACGTGGGCAACCCGCACGTACGGGGCCGCGCGTGGACCACCCACCACGGCCGTCCCGCGCGTGACGCCGTCGATCTCCACTGGGGGGCCCGCCAACCGCACCACCAGGTGCACCGAGCCGGTCGGCAGCGCGCGCTCCGGGCCCGCGAAGGCGCTGGTCGACACCCACAGGTCGCGCACGAGTCCGTGCAGCGCGGGGTGCAGCGGGGGCCGGGAGGTCACGTCGCGGCCGCGGGGACGCCGGCCAGCAGGTGCTCGAGCACCGCCGTGGCGTTGCCCACCCGGGCCCCGGCGCGCCCCGACAGCGCCACCACCGGCGGGGTGAGGCCCAGGCGCGTGATCAGCTCGGGGAGCGTGCCGGAGGTCTCGCGGTGCCGGTTGCACCACGTGGACTTGAGGTCGACGGTGCGCGGCGACAGGCCCGTCGTCTGCGCGAACAGGCCGAGCGCCTGGTCGGACCACGCCACCACCACGTCGTCCGGGCGGGAGAACGCGGCCCACCGGGCGAGGCCCTCCGCGAGGGTGCCGTCGAGCTCGGGCGGAAGCCCCATCCGCGCCAGCAGCTCGGGCCGCGGCACCACCGCGGGGCGCACGAAGAACTCGCACGTCTCCCCGGTCAGGCGCCGCGCACCCCAGTGCAACAGGTGCGGCGCGCTGCCGTGCAGGACCTCCGCGTACACCACGACCACGTGGTCCCGCTGGCGGGCCAGGAGCTGCAGGTTGCCCTCGCGCCCGGTGCTGCGGCGTCGCAGGCGGCCCCGCCCGTCGAGGGTGGCGAGGTGCGAGAGCTGGCGGTCGATCAACGTGTCGAACCCGGTGAGCGCGCCGGCGAGGGCCTCGTTGCCGGGCTCGAGCACACGCAGCGCCGCCACGATCGACTCCACCGTGGACAGGCAGTGCGCAGCGGGCTCGCGGCGGATGCGGTAGTTCCCGGGCTGCTGCGGGGCGAGCCGCACGTGGGGGAGGGCGGCGAGTGCGGGGTTGTCGCGGAGGAGCTGGCGGACGAGCGCCCAGGTGCCGTCGAGCACGACGAGGCGCGTGGGCCCGGGCTCGAGCAGCGTCGCCTGGGCGGAGGGGTAGAGCAGCGCCGCGCCGGGCGGGAGGTCGAGCGCGACCCGCAGGCCGTCGGGGGTGGGCCAGGCGACCTGGACGTCGACGTGGCGCAGCGCGCGCCGGGCGAGCCGCGCGGTGCCGAACGCGTGCCCCCGCTCGCGGGGGTGCTGCACGATGGTGACGGGCACCGCGTGCTCGACGGCGGTGATGGCGTCGCACACGCACAACCCGACGGGCCGCCGGCAGACGTGGCACTCCTCCCGCGCCGCGACGGTGGGCGCCAGCCCCGGGACGGGGTCGGACGGGGGCGGAGGGTGGCTCACCCCCGGAAGCTAGCTCTCGGGTCGCCGATCCGCCCGCGATGGGGGTCAGAGGCCCAGCTCGGTCCCGAACCCGTCGTCCTCGCCGTCCTGGACGCATTCGTACGGTTCGGTCCGCGCTGCAGCCAGCATCGTCGTGTTTCAGCGCGTGCTAGCGTCGGCCATGCCAGTTCCCGTCCCGGGTGAGCTCGTCGTCTGGTCCGGTGCCTCCGAGCGCGCGGCGGCAGAGGCCCAGCTGGTTGCGCTGGCTCCGCTCGTCGAGGCCCTGTCGCCCTACCTCGCGCTGGCGCCCACGGTGGTGGAGAGCGCCGCCGTGGACGGCCTGCAGCCGGGGTACCACGTGGTCGCGCTCTCGTTCTGTCCGCTCGGGCAGGGCGCGACGTGGCCGGCGCTGTTCGATCACCTCGCGCCGAGCACCTACGTGCGGTCGGTCCGGTTCGACGCCGAGCGGGCGGGCCCACCTCCGCCGTGCCCCACCGAGCGCGCGGGCGGCCAGGAGGGGTCTCGGTGGGAGGCCGACCCCGTCCACAGGCACCGCGCGCAGGTCGGGGGCGCGACGTTCGCGGCGACGCCGTTCGCGTGGACGTACTCGGAGCAGGGGGACTTCGCACGGGCGTACGACGAGGTGGCGCTGGTGGTCACGTTGGTCGCGGCCGACGGCCAGCTCCGCGGCGTGGAGGTGCTTTCGCCGCCGTCCGACGCGACCCACGGTTCGCTGCAGGCCGCGGGCCCGCGCCTGGTGTGGAGCCTGGACTACGGTGACCCGCCCTGTGAGGTCGCGAAGCACCGGGAGACGACGGTCGCGGTGGTGCGCGACGCGCTGGTGGTCACCGCCGGCGAGCCGATGGAGACCTGGCGCGGCGACTGCTTCGCAGAGGAGCGGCGCCTGTTCGAGGCCCCGCGCGACCCGCCCTGATAGGCAGCAGGATGCTGGTCCTCCGCGGCGCGTCCGTCTTCGCTCCCCACCCCCTCGGCGCCCTCGACGTCCTCGTCGGCGGCGGCCGGATCCTGGCCCTGGCCCCGCGGCTCGACCTCCCGGCGGACCTCGCTGCGGTCGTGGACCTGCGCGGGTGTGTGCTGATCCCTGGTCTCGTGGACGTCCATGCCCACCTCGGCGGCGGGGGCGGCGAGGGCGGCGCCGAGACCCGCGTGCCCCCGGTGGCGCCGTCGGCCTTCGCCGGGGCCGGGGTCACCACGGTCGTGGGCCTCCTGGGCACCGACGCGACCACGCGCTCCCTCGGCGAGCTCCTTGCAGCGGCCCGCGCGCTCGACGCGCTGGGGCTCACGGCGTTCTGCTACACCGGCGCCTACGAGGTGCCGCCGCCCACGATCACGGGGTCGGTGCGCGGCGATCTGGTCCACGTGGACCGCATGATCGCGGTGGGGGAGCTGGCCATCTCGGACCACCGGAGCTCGCAGCCCACCTTCGACGAGCTCTTGCGGATCGCGGCCGACGCGCACGTCTCGGGGCTGATGACGAAGAAGGCGGGCCTCGTACACCTGCACCTCGGGGACGGGCGGCGGGGCCTGGAGCTCCTGTGGCGGGCGCGCGAGACGGCGGAGCTCCCACTCCGGGTGTGGCACCCGACCCACGTGAACCGAAACCCGGACCTGTTCGCGGAGAGCGTGCGCTGGGCCTCGGCCGGCGGCTACGTGGACGTGAGCGCGTTCCCCCCGCCGTACGACGATGGCACGCTCGACCCGGTCGACGCCGTGCGGGCATTGTTCGACGCAGGCTGCGGGCTCCGCACGACCCTGTCTTCGGACGCCGGCGGCTGCCTGCCCACGTTCGACCGCGACGGGGTGCTCACGAAGATGGACGTGGGCGACGCGAAGGGGCTGCTGCACACGGTGCGCGGGCTGGTTCGCGGGGGCCTGCCGCTCGAGGACGCGCTGCTCCCGGTCACGGCGACGCCTGCGGCGCTGTTCCGGCTCGTCGGCAAGGGTCGCATCGCGGTGGGCGCGGACGCGGACCTGGTGGCCCTGCGCGCCGGGGACCTCGCGCTGCAGCACGTCCTCGCGCGTGGGGAGCCGTGGGTCCGCGACGGTGTGGCGGTGCGGCGGGGACCGTTCGAACCCTAGGAGCCGCGGGGCGGTGGGCACCGAGGCGGCCTTCGAATAGGCGGGCCGTCTGGAGGACCTCGTGCCGTCTCCCGAAGCCTTCCCCGGCTCTCGCGGCTTCGTCATCCCCATCGGCGGCGCCGAAGACAAGGTGGCGGCGCGCAACATCCTCGCGCGGTTCGTGGAGCTGTGCGGCGGGCGCTCCGGCCGCATCGTGGTCGTCCCCACCGCCTCCATGTTGCCCACCACCGGCGCTGCGTACCGCCGCGTGTTCGGCGAGCTCGGCATCGGTGAGGTCGGCATCGTCGACGTCGTCGAGCGCAAGACCGCCGAGGATCCACGCTGGCTCGACATCCTCGCCGGCGCCACCGGCGTGTTCCTCACCGGCGGGAACCAGCTGCGGCTGTCCACCATCCTGGGCGGCACCCCCATCGCCACCCAGGTGCGCCGGATGAACGCCAACGGCGTCCACGTGGCCGGGACCAGCGCCGGGGCCGCGTTCCTGTGTGAACACATGATCGCGCACGGGGCCTCGGGCTCCACGCCGCGCGCCGGCCAGGTGGCGATGGGGCCAGGGCTCGGGCTCACCAACCGCATCATCATCGACCAGCACTTCCGCGAGCGCGATCGGCTCGGGCGGCTGCTCACCGCGCTGTCGTACAACCCGTTCAGCGTGGGCTTCGGCCTCGACGAAGACACCGCCGCGTTCCTCGACGCCTCCGACCACGTGCAGGTCGTCGGCAGCGGCGCGATCACGGTCGTGGACGTGAGCGAGCTCACCTACTCGTCGATGGCGATGTCCGAGATCGGGGACGCGGTCGAGCTGATCGGCGTCAAGCTCCACATCCTGTCGAACGGCGCGCGCTTCGATCTCGCCCGGAGGGTAGCCACCCCAGGCCCTCATCGGCCGCCTGATACGGCGTGACCCTACCTTTCTCCGCGGGGTTCGGATATGGTTCTCGGCTGTGAGTACCACCACCCAGCCGAGCGCCCCACCATCGGGCCCGCAGCCGTTCACACCCGAGCCGTTCGGGAAGTTCGTGCTCGTCGATCGCATCGCGACCGGCGGCATGGCCGAGATCTTCAAGGCCAAGACCTTCTCGCACGGCGGGTTCGAGAACCTGCTGGTCATCAAGCGCATCCTCCCGCACATCGGCGACAACGCCGATTTCATCGAGATGTTCCAGGACGAGGCCAAGGTCTCGGTGGCCCTGCAGCACCCGAACATCGTGCGGATCTACGACTTCGGCCGCATCCCGTCGGGGAACCAGTCGCACTGGTTCATCGTCATGGAGTGCGTCGACGGCAAGGACGTGCGGAACCTCCTCCGCAAGCTCGCCCGCCGCAAGGAGTTCCTCCCACCGCAGCTCGCGGCGTTCATCGCGCTCGAGGCGTGCAAGGGCCTGTTCTACGCCCACACCAAGAACGACCTCAAGGGCAACCCGTTCGGCATCGTTCACCGGGACATCTCCCCGTCGAACCTGCTGTTGTCCTACGAGGGCGAGGTCAAGATCGCAGACTTCGGCATCGCCAAGGCCGAGTCCAACGCCTACCAGACCCGCGACGGCGTGCTCAAGGGCAAGTTCGAGTACATGTCGCCCGAGCAGGCCCAGGGCATGGAGTTCGACCACCGCTCTGACCTGTTCAGCCTCGGCATCCTGCTGTGGGAGACCATGACCGGCCGGCGGCTGTTCAAGACCGAGTCCGAGACCGCTACGCTCAACAAGGTGCGCGAGGCGCAGATCGACTCGCCCGACACCGTCCGCTCCGACCTCCCGCCCAGGCTCGTGCAGATCTGCATGAAGGCCCTCGCGAAGGAGCCCGCGGACCGCTACGCGACCGCACTCGCCATGGAGCAAGACCTCCGCGAGTTCCTGTTCCCGGAGACCGCCGACACCCTCAAGTCCGGGTTCCGTGACTTCCTCCAGGGCCTGTTCGCCGAGGAGATCGTGGACGAGCGGCGCCGGCTCGAAGCCACGGACGCTGCGGTGGGCGCGCTCAAGGAGCGGCTCGTCGCGGAGTGGGAGACCCAGCACGAAGTCACGATGTCGCGGGTGACGCAGACGACCGTGCAGGCCGTGGTGCCGTGGGTCGCTGCCATCGCGCTGGCCATGCTCGGCGCCTCCTCCATCGCGCTCGCGGTGGTGGTGGGCTTCGTGGCCACCCGCCCGTCGCCCACCGGCACGGACACCCAGGGCATCACGGTGCAGGCCTCGGATCGCACGGTGCTCAACATCGTGGTCGTGCCCACGGCTCGCATCTACGTGAACGGAGAGCTCAAGGACACGAGCAAGGGGCTCACGCTCGAAGACGTGGTCCCGGGCACGTACCTCGTGAAGCTCGAGGCGGACGGCTTCCAGACGGTCGAGGAGTCGGTCACGATCGAGTCCGGCAAGCTCGTGAACCTCACGAAGGAGCTCGAGAAGCTGGCGGTCGAAGCCCCGCCGCCGGTGCCGGTGGCGCAGCCGGTCGAGCCGTCCGGTCCACCCGTGGTGGACTTCAAGTCCACGCCGGCCGGCGCAGCGGTGTTCGTGGACGGCAACAAGGTCTGCGTGGCTCCCTGTTCGTGGAAAGACGCCGCGGAGGGCAGCGCCTACAAGGTCGAGATGAAGCTCGACGGCTACTCGACCGCTCGCCAGACGATCGACAGCGTGAAGAACGGCCAGCAGCGCGTCAGCCTCACGCTCGACGCCCCCACCGCCCCCACGCAGCTCACCGTCACGTTGATCGGCGTGGCGTGGGGTCACGTGTACGTCGACGGCGTCAAGCTCGGCAAGACCGCCCCGTTCGCGAAGCTCGAGGTCAAGCCCGGCCGGCACGAGATCAAGGTCGAGAACCCCGCCGCGGGCTTCTCCAAGACCGAAACGGTGACCCTCACCCCCGGGCAGGTCACCACCGTTCGCTTCCAGCCGTGAGCGCGGCGCAAGTCCCAGGGCGCCGGGGGTGGCCCGTCGTGGGCGACCTCGTCGCGTTCGGGCGCGACCCCCTGGGGTTCGTGGTGGAGCTGCAGCGCGTGTGGGGCGACGTGGCCCACTTCCGCATCGCTGCCGACGACGTCTGGCTGGTTTCGCACCCGGACGACATCGAGCAGCTGCTGGTGCGCGACGCGAAGGTGCTGCACAAGGACCAGATCTACGACCTGTTGCGGCCCGCGCTCGGGGAGGGCCTGGTCACGGCGGAGGACGAGCACTGGCGGCGACACCGCAAGCTGCTGGCCCCGCTGTTCACGAAGCGGCACGTCGAGGTCTGGGGCGACACGATGGTGCGGTGCGCGCGGGAGGTGAGCGCCGCCTGGACACCCGGTGTGGCGCTCGACCTGCAGCACGAGATGATGAGCCTCACCCAGCGGATCGTGCTCGAGACGCTGTTCGGCTCGGATCTGGCAGTGGACACGGCGTCGCTCGGTCGCGCAATCGACCTGATCATGGAGCACTTCGTCCACGAAGCACAGGGGCCGCTCCGGCTGGTCCCCGCATGGATCCCGACGCCGTCGCGCCAGCGCTCCACCGCCGCCATCGCCGAGCTGGACGCTGCGATCTACGCGTTGATCGAGGCCCGGCGACGCGCGGGGCCCGGTGACGACCTCGTGTCCCGGCTGCTCTCGGCCCGCGACGAGGAGGGGGGCCTGTCGGATCGGGAGGTCCGCGACGAGGCGGTCACGGCCTTCGTCGCCGGGCACGAGACCACGGCGCTGGCGCTCACCTGGACCTTCGTGCTCCTGGGCGAGAACCCGCGGGTGTGGGCTCCGCTCCGCGAGGAGGTCACGCGGGTGCTGGGGGACCGGCCGGGTACCGCGAACGACCTCGCCGCGCTCCCGTACACGACGGCAGTGCTGAAGGAGTCGATGCGTCTGCTGCCGCCGGTCTGGGGCTTCGGGCGCCAGGCGCAGGCGGACCTGCAGGTGGGGAGCCGCGTGGTCCCCAGGGGTCACAACCTGGTGGTGTGCCCGTGGGTGGTGCAGCGGGACCCCCGGTTCTGGCCCGAGCCGCTGTGGTTCCAGCCGGAGCGGTGGCTCGACGCGGCGTTCGTGGCGGGGTTGCCGCGGATGGCCTGGTTCCCGTTCGGTGGCGGGCCGCGGGTGTGTATCGGCAACCACTTCGCGATGCTGGAGGGCGTGCTGGCGCTGGCCACGCTGGTGCAGGCGGGCACGCTGACCACCACCGGGCCGCGGCCCCCGATGATGCCGTCGATCACGTTGCGTCCGGTGGGTGAGGTGCCGGCGCGCTGGGAGCCCTGCTGAGGGGTGCGCCCTCACGGGATCCGCACCGTCCGGGGCTCGCCGTCCCGCAGCACCTCGAGCGCCATCGGTCCGTCGGATTCCGCGAGCGCCAGGGTGTCCAGCTCCGCAGCGGGCTCGCCGTCCACCGCGACCACGACGTCGCCCACCACCAGCCCGGCGGAAGTGGCGTCCAGTCCGGGCTCCACCGCCACCACCCGCAGCCCCGCGTCCACCTCCAGGAGGTCCATCCCCACCCCCGGTGGCACCGGAACCTCCAGGACCTCCGCCAGCGGGAGCCAAGGCCCGAACAGGTCGCGGCCCCCGAACACCCGGTACACCCGGACCTCGCACGCGCCGCGGTCCGTGGGCACGTCGAGGGTGAAGTCGCCGTCCGTGCCCACCGCCATCGACCACGCCACCGCGTCCCCACCTCCGCACCGCGCCGTCACCGAGACCGCGCCCGTCTCGATCAGGCCCGACAACCTGCCCCGGTGCTCGCGGTGCGGGGTCCGCACCAGGTCCACCAGCGACAGGCAGCCGCCCTCCACCCAGGCGACCGTCGCCGGCTGGTAGCGGGGCACGTACACCCGACCCAGGCCCGCTGCGTGGTGCGGACGGAACCGGATCCACCCGTCCGACGCCGCCGCGACGTGGGTGGCGATGGGGTCCAACGAGTCCGGATCCACCTCCACCACCGTGACCTCCACCCCCTCCGACACCTCCTCCGACAGCTCGCACTCGACGTGCGTGTCCCCGAGCGCCGGGGCCTCCCGGACCTCCGGCGGCGCGGGCTCCGGACGCAGCGCTGCCTGCTGCACGGGCGTGTGGGCGGGCCCCGCGCAACACCAGGCGGCTGCCCCCACCAGGAGGACCCCCACCGCGAGACCCCACGGGCGCCACCGCCGTCCGGCCACCCACCCTCCAGCACCTCCCCGTCACCCGCGGCGTGATCCGTGGCCAGGAGCGTGCGTACAAGGCTCGCGTCCCGAAATCCTGCCCCGGGGTCGCCCAGTCTGCACAGGTCTTGTATATAGGGAGCCCGATGCACTACGACCTCCTCATCGCAGGCACCGGACCCGCAGGGCTCGCCCTGGCGGCTGCCGCCGTCGAGCGAGGCTTGCGCGTGGTCGTCGTGGGTCCGGCGCCCGAGGAGCCATGGGCTCCCACGTACGCGTCGTGGGCCGACGAGCTCCCCGCGGAGGTGCCCGTC
>JBIKWC010000119.1:0-19667 GCA_044356535.1 Myxococcota bacterium | reverse complement strand
CACACGAACGACACGAAAATTGAGCTTCGCTCGTGCGAAGCGCGAGCGAGGATCGATTGACCCAGGTTCGATCGACCTCGGTACGCGGGGGGTCCAGGGTGATCGACACGAACATCGAGCTTCGCTCTTGCGAAGCGCGAGCGATGCACAATTGAGCGTCGCGGTCGGCTTCTCGATCCCCGCTGACACCTCCGCGATCACGCTGTGTGCGCCGGTCTTCGCGGCGGCGGACTACGGCGAGGTGCTGCCCGAGTCGCTGGTGGCCCCCACCGACAGCGCGGCCTTCCGGGGGAACGGGATGCTCCGCCAGGTCGCGGAGCTCCAGCAGCGCCGGGGGTTCCCGCTGGTGGCGCACGGCACGGGCCTGTCGCTCGCCGGCACCCACCCGCTCGACGCGGATCGGACGGCGCGGTGGCTCGCTCGCGCGGCCGCGCTCCAGGAGCGGCTGGGGTTCGGCTGGTACACCGACCACCTCGGGCTGACCGCGCCGGCGGGCCTCGCGCTGGCCCTCCCGCTCGGCGTTCCGGCGACCTCGGGCGCCCGCGACGCCACCCGGGCCCGCCTGCGCGCGCTCGCCGCCGCGGTGCGGGTGCCGGTGGGCGTGGAGAACAGCGTGATCTACGCACCCCTCGCGGACCCGCGCGCCGAGCCCGCCTTCCTCGCCGAGGTGGTGGGGGTGGACCACGCGCTCCTGCTGGACGTCCACAACCTGTGGGTCCACGTGTGCAACTTCGGCCTGGACGTTGACGCCTGGCTCGCCGCGGCGCCGCTCGACCGGGTGATCGAGATTCACGTGTCCGGGGGCCGCGAGGCCGATCCGGCCTGGACGTCCCGCCCGTGGCGCCTCGACGGCCACGACACGCCGGTCCCGGAGGCGGTGTGGGCGCTGCTCGACCGCGTGCTCCCGCTGTGTCCGGGCCTCCGGGGCGTGACGTTGGAGCGGCTGGAGGGGACCGTGGCCCCCCACGAGGTCGACGGGCTGGTGGCCGAGGTCGAGCGCGTCCGCGCGGCCATCGCCCGCCGGGCTGCCCCGGTGGCGCCCCCGCGTGCGCCGACGTCCGAGCTCCCCCCCGGCGACGTGCCCGAGCTGGCCCTCGCCGACGCCTGGACGTCCCGGGACCCGGAGGCCGCCCTGCGCCGCCTCGCAGCCGACGAGGCGCTGCCCGCCGCCGTCCACGCAGGCCTCGGGCACGCGCTCGCGCACCGGGACGGGATCGGCCTGACGCGACGCATCCTGCTGCGCCTCCGCTTCGAGCGCCTGCTGCGCGGGAGCGGCGCCGCCGACGCCTGGTTCGAGCGCGACCCGGCGGACTTCGCGCGCGCGTTCACGGCGTACGTGGAGGAGGTCCCGCCGGTGGCGTTCCTCCCCTCCGACGAGGCCGACCTGTTCCGTCGCTTCCTGGGCGAGCGAGGCGCGTAGGAGCCGGGCGCGGGTTAGCTGGGGCGACCTTCGCCGCACGACCCGGGAGGAGTCCGTGACCGAGATGTTCTGGGCGGCGCGATGACGCCCGTGGTCGCCCTGGCGTGGCTGGGCTGCGGCGCCACGCCGTCCGTCGAGGTGGGCGCCACGCCCCGGTCGGCCGAGGGTGTGCGCGCGACCCTGACGGCTGGCTACCGGGCCGTGGAAGCAGGGGACGCGGGCCGGCTCGCGCCGCTGTTCACCGCCGACGCGCTCGTCATCGGTCTCGGCGGCTCGGACGTGTGGTCGGGTGCTGGGATCGAGGGCGGCCTGCGAGGGGCCCTGGCCCCCGTCGCGGACGCCGACCGCGTCGCGATCGAGGATTCGCGCATCGTCGTCGGGCTCGCGGACGGGGATGGCGCGGCCTGGGCGTTCGACGCGCCGCGCGTCACCGTCGTGCACGAGGGGACGACCGAGGTCTGGTTGCCGCGGCTGACGGCACACCTCGTGCACCGGGGCGCGCGCTGGGAGATCGACGCGCTGCACCTCTCTCTGCCCCTCAGCGACGGCAAGCGGCTCGCGCCCGACCCCGTCGCGACCATCGGTGGCGACCGGGCGCCAGGGAGCGAACCCCTCGAGGCGGCAGTGAGGAGCTCGCTGGCCGACAAGGCCGGTCAGATCGCGCACCTGAGCGAGCGCCCCGAGGGGGTGCAGGTGAGCTGGTCGGTCGGGTCCCTGGTGGTGGGGGGCAAGGCGTGGCGCGACCTCCTGTCGCGGAACCTCGACGGCGCCCACGACCCGTATGCGTTCGAGAGCACGGTCGAGAGCGGGCTCCGGGTCCAGCTGGCCCCCGGGGGCCGGTCGGGTTGGGCGGCGGCCGTCGTCACGGTGCAACGCCCAGCGTCCCCGGTCACCGGGCGCGCCCTCCCGCCGCACCCCACGCGCGTGTTGTGGACCCTCGTCGACGAGGGCGGCACGTGGAGGGTCACCTCGGCCCACACGTCGTTCGCGCAGGGCGAGGGCCACCAGCCCGCCACCGAGGTCGACCTCCGGACGTGGCGGTCTGCGCTCGAGCAGGCCGAGCGGACGATGATGGCGTCGCGTGCAGGCTCCCCCGCCCCGGACGTGTCCGCCTGCGCCGCAGGCCAGGTGATGGTCGAGGGTCTCGACGGCAGCCATTGTTGTTGGGCCGGGCAGGTGTGGCACCCGACAGCCGGTGACTGCGTCGGAGCACCTGACTGCCCAGCCGGCTCGCGTCGCGACGGTGAGCGTTGTGTGGTGGCGGGCAGCGCCGGGGCCCCGTCGACCGGGGCGTGCGCCGACGGCGCGGCGTGGATCCCAGGCGGCAGCTTCACCCTGGGCGACCGCGGAGACGCCGTGGTCGTCTCCGGCTTCTGTCTCGACGTCACCGAGGTCACGGTCGGCGCCTACCGGCGGTTCGCGGAGCCGTCCGAGGAGTGGCCGTGCCCCCGGCAGGGGCCAGCGGACCACCCCGTGGCCTGCGTGAGTTGGTTCGAGGCCACCGCCTATTGCCGCTCGGTCGGGAAGCGCCTTCCGTCGGAGGAGGAGTGGGAGTGGGCGGCGCGCGGCGGGCCCGAGGGCTGGGCGTTCCCCTGGGGCGACGCAGCCCCCGATGACAGCAGGGTCTGCTGGGACCGCGGTGATGCGCGGACCTGCGCCGTCGCCAGCCACCCCGGAGGCGCGAATCCGCAGGGCGTACACGACCTCGCGGGCAACGTCCCGGAGTGGACCGCCAGCCGGATGACGGGGACGGGTCCGGAGCGCGTTCACCGGGGTGGCGGCGACACCCGGTTCGCCCACTTCCTGCGCGCCTCGCTGCGGCTGCCAGAGGTGCCGACGCACCGCGGGCACGTCGGGTTCCGCTGCGCGACGAGCCCGTAGCCCGGGGTCAGAACAGCTGGCTGACGGGCTCGAAGCGCACGTCGGGTGGGGGGCCGGGCGGACCGACCTTGCCGTCGTGACCTGCGTGGCCCGCGGCGCCCGGGCTGCCCGGGTCGAACGCCTGACCCCCATCCCCCGCGCTGCCTCCGGGTCCTGGTGGGCCGCCGCCGTTCTCCACCACCAGAGCCGTGGTGCGGCCGTTCGCGTTCGGGTCCACGAGGACCGTGATCTTGCCCCCGACCCCGCCGTCTCCGCCTTCTCCGCCGTCCGCGCCGTCGCCGCCATCCCGCTCGGTGGCGCCGCTGCCGCCGTCGCCACCCGCCCCGCCGGGCCCCCCCATGCCCCCGGCCGCGCGAACGATGAACTTGCCGCCATCGGCCGCCACCGCCGAGTTCCAGGACTCGTGGGTGGTGAGGTCGGTGACCTTGATCTGCAACACGTCCACCCCGCGCACCGGCTCCTTGATCAGGAACACCTTGACCTCGAGGTCGTGCCCGGGGCCCCCGCTCCGCCCGCCCTGCCCGTTCTGTCCGTCCCCGCCGTCGGCGTCGGCCTCGCTCGAGCCGTCTTCGCCGCCGGCTCCCGCCGGGCCGACCTCCCCGGAGCGGTCGATCACCATCGAGCAGTCGTACCGCGCCGGGAGGAACGCCTCGGCCTGGATCGAGGGGTCCGCCAGGAGCTTGACCTCGACGCGGCCGGTCTTGCCCCAGGTGGCCTCGGGCGCGAGCGGCATCTCGAGCGCGCCCTTCGGGCTCACCGGGCCGAGCTCCCAGGTGATGGAGAAGTCCTTCCAGGACCCCGCCTTGACCTTCGACTCCTTGCCGTCTTCGGTGCCGAACACGTCGAGCTTCTGGAACTCGCCGGGGCACAGGCCCGCGCGGCCCTCGAGGTCGATCCGGACGGCCGTGAACACCTTGGGTTTGGCGTGCGCGTGGGGGGCGAGGAGCAGCAACGCGAGCATGGGGACCTCCGGGAGTCGGCCCGGTAACCCAGGCTCCCGTCAGGGCGTGGTGCGCGGCGCCCCGAGCTGGACCAGGGCGGTGGCGAGGGAGTGCTGAAAGCCGCGGTGCAGGACGGTCCCGGGCTCGTCCTCGGCCGCGCCCACCGCCACCAGGGTCGGGAGCCAGTGGTCCGGCGTCGGGTGGGACCAGGCGAAGTCCGGGTGCTCCCCCGCTGCGAGGAGGGCGGTCGTGCGGCCCGGGCCGGCGCCCTGCAGGGCAGCGAGCGCCCAGCCCTCGAACCGCGCGCTCGGTGGTGCGGCGGCCTCGACGGGTGCCCCCGCGAACCAGCCCCTCCGGAACTCCCCCTGGTTGTGCGTGAGGCCGCCGCTCGCCACGATCGCCACGCCGGCGCCCCGGAGCCGGGCGAGCGCCCGCCCGAGGGCCACGTGCCGGGCGGGATCGAGGCTCGGGTCCAGCGAGAGCGTGACCACGGGTCGGCGCCCATCGGGGTCGAGCGCCCGGAGCGGTACCCAGGCGCCGTGGTCCAGGCGCGGGGTGCCCCGCTTCGCCGCGAGCCCGCTCTGGCCGAGGTGCTCGAGGAGCAGCTCCGCTACGGCGTCGTCCCCGGGCGCGGACCAGGTGAGCCCCGCTGCGGCAGGGTGGTCGGCCCACATGGCGACCCGCGGGGCGGTGCCGACGGTGAGGGCGTCGCGGTGGTCGTGCGCCGACACCACGACCACCGCGTGGGCCCCGGCCAGCGCCGCGCCCGCGAGCCGGAGCGCCGCACCGGTGGGATCTCCCTCGCGCACGGTCAGCGTAGCCGCCCCGTGGGACACGAGCAGGACGGGGGCGCCCTTCACAGCCCGCCCGTGACGCGGAGGTTGTGGCCGGTCACCCAGCGCCCCGCGTCGGAGGCCAGGAAGGTGATGGCGTCCGCGATGTCGCGTGGCTGGCCGAGGCGTCCGAGGGGGGTCTGGCCGACCAGGTGCGCGACGGCGGCCGGGGGCATCACGAGCCCGTCGGTTTCGGTGACTCCGGGAGAGACGATGTTCACCGTGACCCCGCGGGGCCCGAGCTCCTTGGACAGCGCGAGCGCGAAGTGCTCGGCGGCGGCCTTGCTCGCCAGGTAGGTGCCGGCGCCCGCCGAGGGAGAGCTGGTGCCGCCCGTCGAGATCTGGACGACCCGCCCGCCGTCCGCGACCCGTCGCGCGGCCTCGCGGAGCACGTAGAAGGCGCCGCGCGTGTTGAGGTCGAGCTGGGCCTCGAGGTCGGCGTCGGACAGGTGGGCGATCGGGCCGAAGCGGGCGATGCCTGCCACGTTCACCACGATGTCCGGCGCCCCGAACCGCGCGACGGCGTCGAACAGGGCGACCACCTCGGGGAGGCGGGTGCTGTCGGCCCGCACCGCCATCGCCACGCCACCTGCGGTCCGGACGGCGTCGGTGACGGAGGCCGCTGCGCCCTCGTCGCGAACGTAGGAGAACGCGACGTGTGCGCCTGCCGCCGCGAGCGCCTCGACCACCGCCCGACCGATGCCGCGCGACCCGCCGACCACGACGGCGCGCTTCCCTTCCAAGCTCTTGTTCATGGGTGCTCCTGGGGTTTCTCGGAGCGTACGCACCGGGTGCGATGTGCAGAAGTCGCAGGAATTGCATAGGATTCAATCGATGTCCGCATCAATCGATCTCCAGACGGAAGACCTGCGGCTCCTCGACCGCTGTGTGCGGGACGGCAGCCTCTCTGCCGCGGCGCGGGCGCTGGGGATCACCCAGGCCGCTGCGTCCCGTCGGCTCCACCGGCTGGAGGCCGACGTGGGGGGTCCGGTCCTGCACCGCACCACGCGCGCGCTCCGGCCCACGGCGCTCGGAGAACGCGTGCTCGCGCTCGCCCGGACGTTCGTCGCCGAGCTCGACGCGTTGGAGCGCGCCGCCACCGACGCGCGGGTCGAGGCCACGGGGACCGTCCGGGTCTCTGCGCCCGTGCTGCTGGGCCAGGCGCTCGGTGCAGCGCTCGCCCTGGACCTGGCCCAGCGCCACCCGGGCCTCCTCCTCGACCTCTCCCTCGGCAACGCCCGCGTCGACCTCGTGCGCGACGACATCGACCTGGCGCTGCGGGTCGGACGGCTCCCCGACGCGACCCTCAAGGCAACCCGCCTGGCCACCGCCCGCATCGGCGCCTACGTCGCCCCCGACGGGAGCCCCGAGCCCACCTCCCCGGAGGCCCTCCGCAGCCGGCGCTGGATCGGTCTGCCGGGCGAGACCCTGCTCCGCGCCACCGGGCCCGCCGGCGCGCGCTGGGAGGGAGAGGTCGCCCTGGCCTTCCGCTGCGACGATCGGCTCGTGCTCCGCGCGGCCGCAGTCGCCGGTCTCGGCGCGGTCCTGCTGCCCACCTTCCTGGGCGACGACACCCCCGGCCTCCTCCGATTGCTGCCGGAGTGGCGGTTCGGTGAGGTGCCACTGCACGGCGTGTGGTTGCCCGAATCGCGCGCCGACCCCCGGGTGCGCGCGGTGCTCGACGGGGTCGGGCGCTGGATCCGCTCGCGGCCCGATGGGTGGGCCCCGGCGGGGGACGAGTGGGTCAGGGCGTGATGCGCAACGTGTCGCCTTCCGCCCAGCGCTTCGCCTGGGTGTCGTAGTAGGGGTAGACCTCGGTGGGGGGCGCCGTGAACGTGCCCGGCACGTCGGCGACGAGGTCGAACACGTAGTCCTGGCGGTCGTTCGGCGCCATCCCCTGCCAGTAGAGCGTGATCTCCCGGGGCCGCGTTTCGAAGGCCGCGATGCGACCCTGGTCCCGCAGCGCCTCGAGCGCCTTCTGCTCCACGTGGACCCCGGCCGGCAACCCGATCCGCGCGAGCGGGCTGGCGACGATCGCGTCGGTGGTGTTCTCGAGCGTCGCGGTGAGCCGGACCGTGTGCCCGAGGGCCACGGTGTCGGACGCGAGGGTGGTCGCGACCCGCAGCGGCGCGTTCGGAGCGTCGGCCGGGGTGTCCCGCCGCCACGTGGCCTCGACGGTGTATGGGACGGGGCGCTCGCCGTCGTGGGTCAGCGACACCTGGTGTGGGCCCGGCGTGAGCCAGCGGGACAGGTCCACGGTGACGGCCTCGCGCTCGGTGCCGGTGTACTCGACCACCTGGGCCACCCGGCCGTCGACCGAGACCCGTACGGTGCCGCCGGACGTGGGCTGCGCGGCGACCTCGGCGGTGAGCGCCTCGAGCGCGAGCACCGTGGCCTGCGTGCCGCCCCAGCCCCACGATCCCTGCCGCGCGGCGCCGAGCCAGCGCGAAGCAAGAGCGACGCCGGGGTTCCCGCCGGACCGGGTGAGCGCCAGGCTCGCGAGGCCGGTGGTCTCCACGAGCAGGTCCTGGCCGCCGGACCGCTCCACGGACGTGGCAGCGCCCGGGAAGCTACCGTCGGCCGCCTGCAGCGAAGCGAGCCTGGCTGCGGCCTCTCCGGCCTCGGGGTCGCGGAGGTGCGCGAGCGTGAGCGTGGCCAGCGCGAGGCGGTACGGGTCCGTGGTCGTGCGGGCCACGGCGCGCTGCCGCTCGACCTCCGGGCCGTGGCCCAGGTGGCCCGTCTCCACGAGGGCGCGCGTGATGTACGCGTCGTTCAACTCCTGCGGGGCGAGGCCGTAGCTGTGCGACGAGACCCCGGAGTTGCGGTACCCACCTGCGCCGTCGCGCGCGGCCAACAGGAACGCGACGTCGCGGTCCATCATCGCGGGCTCCACCTCCGGGAACACGGTGCGCATGCGGGTGAACTGCAGCAAGCCGTACGCGGACAGCGCCTCCTTCCCGGGGCCCTGACCGAAGGTCTCGAACCCGCCTGCGGCCACCTGGTACCCGACGAGCCGCTGGTACCCGGCCCGCAACACCTGGGTCCGGTCGACGAGCAGCCCACCGCCGCCGCCGGTGCGGTCCAGGTACTCGAGGACCAGCACGTTGGGGTGGTTGGTGGAGCTGGTCTGCTCGAAGCACCCGTTGGGGATGCGCACCATGGACGCGGCGCCGGCGAGCAGGCTCGACGTGGGGCTCGGGTACAGGACGAGCTTGCCTTCGGTGCCGCCCGACAGCGCTTGGTCGATCGAGACCGCGTGGGTGGCGGTGGCGTCGAGGTCGCCGCCGGCGGTCCACCGGTGCGGGAACCCGCGCGGAGCCACCAGGAGGGTGCGGTGGACGGCGTCGGAGAGGCCGCCGGAGGTGGCGTCGAAGTCGAGGGTGGCCGAACCGATGAGGTCGGGGACGGTGATCGGCACCACGGTGACGGTGCCGGCGTCCGCGCCGAGGTGGAGCACCTGGTTCTCCATCCCGTCGTCGGCCACGAGCGGGGCGCCGACCCTGGTGTGGAGGACCACGTCGGTGGCGTCGGGCCGACGGTTCGAGACCCGCACGGGCACCAGCAGGCGGTCGCCGAACGACACCTCGGTCGGGAGCGGCGCGTCCAGCGAGAACGGCAGCGTGCTGTGCAGCTCCCGCTCGACATGACCCACGTGCCCGCCGCCCACGCCTTCGGCGGTGACCCGGTACGTGGTGACGGGGTCGGCCAGGAAGAAGCGCACGGTGGCGGTGCCGTCTGCTGCGGTCTGGACGGACGGGACCCACGCGACCGTGGACCGGAAGTCGGTGCGCACGGAGGGCGTGTGGTCGACGGAGTAGTCGGGCTGGGCGAACTGCCGGACAGGGGTCTGGCCGAGGCCCTCGAGCTCCTCGGGCCTGCCGTTCGGGCTGAACACGAGCGGGTAGCTCACGATCACGATGCCGCCGCCTCTCGGCTCGGGGAACTGCATCCGGAGGAACCGGCCGGTGATGCAGGACTCGACCGACGCGTTGTGCATCGTCGTGGACTTGGTCTGGGCGGCCGCGACGGTCCCGTCCCGGGCGATGGTGAACTTCTCGACGATCCGTCCCGCCAGGACCGGGTTCCTCGTCAGCTCGCGCTGGTAGCAGTACCGGATCTGGTTCAGGTGGCGCTTGACCACTGCGTCGATGAGGGGTCGCTCGAGCGCGCCGAGGATGATCGGGTCGCCGCCGATCGCGCCGATGCCACCTTCCCCTTTCGCACCGAACCGGCCTCCGCCGGACCCGAAGCCCGAGGCGCCCGAGCCCATCCCCTTCGTGCCGAGCGCGCCGAGCCCTTCGGCCAGGCCACCGCCGCCGATTCCGACCCCGCGGCCCCCGAGCCCACCGGCGCCCAGCTGCGTCCCCTCCGCTCCGAGCAGGCCCCCGAGACCGAGCTCGAGCTCCGCTCCCACCGCGCCGAGGACCCCGGCGGCCTCGGCCTCGCGGCGGCTCGCCTTGCCGACCCGACCCTCTTCGCGCTTCGCGCGGGCGCCTTCGCCGGCGTCGGGCCGGGCACCTGGCGGCGGCGAGAACCGGCGCCAGCCGAAGGTGCCGACGACCAGGTCGAGTCCGCGGGGCGCGAGCGGCTCGGCGGGGTCGAAGTACCAGGCGGGATCCTCGGGCGCGCCCTGCAGCCACGGCTCCAGGTGCAGCGCCGACAACAGGTTCCCGTGTTCGTCGTCCGCGTACTTCACCAGGCGGTCGTCCGCGACGGACAGCGCGAGGTCGGCGGCGACCGGCTCGCCCTCGGGGTCGCGGGTGGTGACCTTCAGCACCACCTCGTCGCGCGGCCCGTAGCGGGTGGCCTGCGGCTCCACCGTCACCGAGAGCGCGCGCTGCCGGTTCCGGTACACCAGGCGCTCGGCGAGCGGGAGCAGGGCGTCGTCGAGCAGGGTCACCGTGGCCACGCCCTGCGCCAGCGCGTCTTCGGGGCGCTCGGGGCGGAGGAAGGCCACCGCCGGCTCCGTCGGTCCAGCGTTGAGCGTGGCGGGCACGAAGGGCTTGCCGCGAAGGGCTCCCGTCGCGGTGACGGTCCGGCGCGTGGAGCACCAGACGCCGGCGCGCAGCTCGGGGCGGGTCCCGTCGAGGTCGTCGTAGGTGCGCAGGACACAGCCGTCGTCCTTGGCGGCGGGAAGCTCCACCTCGGTCACGACGGGCGAGGTGACGCGGGCGGTGTAGCGGGCGCCGCGGCGGGGCGTCAGGTCGAACCGGCCGAGCCCGTCGTGGACAGTGTCGAAGCTCGCCACCTCTGCGCCCCGCTCGTCGACGACCACGCCCCGGGCGTCGGCGGCCTGCCCCGCCTGGTCCCGGACCCGCAGGTACACGCGGCCCGGGAGCCCTGCGACGAGGTCGCCACCTTCGGGGAACAGCTCCACCTGCAGCTGCGCGAGCACCACCGGGATCTCCCGGCTGATGGACTCAGTCCACCCGTCCTCCTCGACGACCACGGTCAGGACTGCGTCGGGGCGGCGGATGTGGTCGGGGAGGGTGAACCGGAGCGTCGCCTCGCCGCGGGTGTCGGTGCGGGTGGCGATCGCGGGCAGCGCCTGGCCGTCGACCTGCACCAGCACCTGGAGCGGGTGGTCCACGAGGGGTCCCCGCCCGGACGAGGCGACGGTGAACGCGGCGGTGACCTCGTCTCCGGGGGCGTAGGCGTCGCGGAGGAGGTCGAGCTCCTTGCGGATCCGCGGCTCCTCGAACGACGCGACCACGAACGGCCGCTCCAGGACCCGGCCGCCCACCGCGACGCGCAACCGGTACACCCCGCCGGCTGCGGCAACCGGCACGTCGACGGCGGCGGTGGCGCCGGCCCCGGTGTTGGCGTAACGCTGCTGGACCTGGACGCTGCCGCGCGCGTCGACGAGCGACACGACCACCTCCGGCCGCTTCGGGCTCCCGGCGAGGGTCCCGGCCTCGAGGTCCCACACGCGCGCCCACACGGTCTCTCCGGGGCGGTACAGCGGGCGATCGAGGGTCACGGCGAGGCGCGCGGGCGTTTGCGCGGCCACGGCAGCGGCTTCGAGGGCGCCGGTGGCGAGCGGGAGCCGAGCGCTCTCGGCGGGCGCGGGCTCGAAGCCGTCGGGCCCCACAGGCGCCAGCGACTCCGGGGTGGGGGCCTCGTCTCCTGACGGCGTGGGTTGGGCCTGGAGGCAGGCAGCCAGCAGGGACGACAACAGCAGGGTCGACGACACGGGCACCTCGTTCCGGATGAGGCACCAGGCGCCGCCTCCGGTTCGTCAGGGCTCGGTGAGCAGGTCGTGGAGAACCTGCAAAGCCGCGCGGTCCGTCCCGCGCACGATAGGTGGACTGCACGACCGGAGGTGCCCATGTTCGCGCTGTTGTTCTCCGCGGGCGCCTTCGCCCAGACCGCCGACTGGACCGACGCCTGGCGGGGCAGTCGCTGGCACATCGAGCTCGAGGAGACGCTGCCGCGCGGCGTGACCTTCGCGGCCGAAGCGAACCGCGCGTTCCGTACCCGCGCGTTCCAGCTCGACGGGATCTTGAGCTGTCCGGACGTGGTTCCGTCCGGCAAGGGGGCTGCCTTGGTCCAGTGCCGGATCGAGGCGATCTCGCTCCGCGCCACGGTCCGCGGCCCCGCCTCGGCTGGGCTGTTCTCCGAAGGCGACAACGTCGTGCTCACCGACACCGTGCGGCGGCTCCAATCCACGCGCATCGAGGTCACGATCACGGACGACGGCAAGGTCACCGCCGTCGACCTCATGGACCTGAAGGGCACCACGCGCTGGGAGTCCGAGTCGCGCGAGACGCTGCGGCGCATGGCGTGGGAGCTGGTCGCGGGCTGGTCGCTCAAGCGCCCCGACACCTGGGAGCAGGGCTGGGTCGAGAAGAACACGCCCCTGTTGCGGGCGCCGCTGGAGCCCGGCGGGATGGGCCTGTCCCGCACGACACACCAGTACTCGGTCGTGGAGGGCGCCCGCGTGGTGGCCTCCGGTGGCGAGGGCTCGTTCACCGCGCCCTACATCCCGTGGGAGGCGTCCTTCGCCGGCAAGTCGGTCACCGAGTCGGGCACCCCAGGCGGACCCACGCGCGACAATGGCGTGGTGACAGGCGCGACCGCCGAGGGACGTCCGTCGGAGGTCGGCCCGGGGACGCTGGCGAACACGCCGTCCGACCTCACGTTCTCCGGCGAGTTGCGGTCGGTGGCGGTGTTCGACGACGCAGGCTGGCTGACGGAGCGCATCTACACCATGGTGGCCCGCCCCACGGCGTCGTCGGTGGGCAACATGCAGGGCGTGTCCGTGTACACGAACGCGCACGTGCGGCGCCTCGGCGACGAGGTTCCGGAGCTGGCCCCCACGCAGCTGGTCGCGCCGCCGGGCGTGTCGTACGAGGGCGTGCCCGCCTGGGTGCCCATCCAGACGTTCTGACCGTGGCACCGTGCGGCGTCACCAGGACGCAGCGAGGTCCCGCCACAACAGCTCCAGCGCCGCTGGATCCGGAGCTTCGCCCGGAGGTGCGCCTCGGCGAGGGCGGCGTCGATCCGGGCGGCGAGGTCCGCCCGGAGCACCTCGAACGCGCGCTCGAGGAGGGAGTCCCGATCGGGCACGAAGTGCGTGACCACCGTGGTGGACGAGCCGAGCGCGGAGGCCACGCTGCGGAACGTGACCGCGTCCAGCCCCTCGTGGGCCACGATGCGGAGGACCGCTTGCGCGATCTCCTGCAGGCGGGCGGCTTCGTCGACGTGGCGCGGCACGTTGCGGCCTAACCGACCGCTGGTGGCACGTCCCCGAGCGCCATCGCTCCCGAGGCGGGCAGGTGGAGCGAGAAGGCGCTGCCGACGCCGCGAGCGGAGTGGACGGTGACATCCCCTCCCATCTGCCGCGCCATCTCCCGGGCGATGGCCAGGCCCAGACCCACCCCGCCCTGACGGCGGGTGGTGGAGTCGTCGACCTGCACGAACCGCTCGAAGATGCGGCCCTGATCAGCCTCAGCGATGCCGAGGCCCGTGTCGGAGACGCAGATCTCCACCACCCCGTCGCGCTGGCTGCACGAGACCGAGATGGAGCCGCGGTCGGTGAACTTGTTGGCGTTGGTGAGCAGGTTGAGCAGGATCTGTTGGATCCGCGCGGCGTCGCCTTGGGCCACCAGACCCGGCTGCGGTTCCAGGAACTCGAGGCGGTTGCCGGAGGCCTCGACCTGCCCGCGCACCAGGTCGACGGCGAGGCCTACCTGGCTGCCCACGTCGACGGCGACGACCTCCAGTTCGACCCCAGCGCGCTCGGTCCGGGCGACGTCGAGGATGTCCTGGATGAGCCGCTTGAGGTGGCTGGCGGCATGGATGACGCGGCGCAGGTAGCCGCTGAGCTCGGGGCGGTCTTCGAGCTCCTCGTCGACGAGCTCGGCGTAGCCGACGATGGCGTTCAGCGGGGTGCGGAGCTCGTGGCTCATGTTGGCGAGGAAGGCGCTCTTCGCGTTGGTCGCACGCTGGGCTGCGAGCTCTGCCCGGCAACGCTCGTCGACCTCCCGGCGCAGGTCGGCGGTGCGCTCTTCGACGCGGCGCTCGAGGTCGAGCAAGGCGCGGTCGAGGTCGAGGCGATGGGCCATCTCGAGCTGCACCGTGGCGCTGAGCGAGCCCTGGATCACGGCGCCGACCAGCAGCAGCACGACGACCATGCTGATCGCACCGGAGCCTGGGCCGAGCGCGTCGGCCCGCTGGACCCAGACCGGGTTGTCCACGAGGGCGAGCGAGGCCAGGATGGCCCCAGCCACACCGAACCAGAGCCAACCAGCCCGCGGTCCGACCAGCAACGTGGCAGCGACCGGGGACAGCAACACAGGGATGGCCGACGGGCCCTGCAGGCCCGTGGTGCACCACGCCGCCGTCAGCGACTGGACCGCGCCGATGGCACAGGCCAGGTTCCCGGCCACGATGGGTGTGCCGCCGCGGCGCAGGACGACGAGCGGCGCCACGAAGCTGCCGAGGATCAGGGAGGACGCCACCGCCAGGCTCGCGAAGCCGTTCCACACCATGCTGATCAGGAAGCCGGGGGCAGCGAGGAGCACCAGGGTGCACAACGCTGCCGTGCGCATCGCCCGCAGCCGCTCGTCCACGTCCCGCCCGGGTCGGTCGGCGAACGCGGCGAGCCAGGCTCGCCAGCGGGCAGCAGTGGAGCTCGTCATCACGGCCCTCTCGGATCATGCTCGTCCGAATCCAGCGCAGCGCCGGTAGCCCCTCTTCGGCGCCTTCGCCGTGGCCCCGAGCGCCGGGACTCGGGCCTCCACGACCTTCGGATCCGTGAGGTCCCTGACGGCGCTCGCGGACGTCCGCGAGCGATGGGCCAGCCAGCAGGTGCCGGGCCCGCTCGCCAAAACCGCCCGCGCGCGATGGCCCGGCCCTTGCGGAGGGACCGGTGGTGGCAGGCGATGGCTGTCCGAGGAGACGAGATGGGGTCGACCCGACGAGAGTTCGGCTGGCTGTTCGCCAGCGGCTGGGCCGTGGCGGCGTGCGGGGACGGCATCGACGACCTCGACGACTGCGAGGACTCCGGGTGTGCCAGTGACAGCGACGGCGACGGCCTCTCCAACGCCGAAGAGACCCGTGCCTGCTGCCGCATCTACGAGAGTGACGGGGACGCATCCATCTTCGGGGACTTCGTGCGTCAGGACCTTGCCGGGTTCTGCTCGGCACTCGACGCGGGTGCGATGGACAACTGCGGTTGCGTGCTCACCGGAGCCCGGGATGCCGATCTGGACGGGACCCTCGACCCGAACGAGCTCGGGCCTCTCGGCGGGGCTCCGCTGGACACCGATGGAGACGGCGTCGTCGACGTTCTCGACGACGACGACGACGGCGACGGCCTTCCGTCGCGGGTCGAGAACCTCTACGACCGCTCGACCGACTGCGCGATCGACCAGTGGGACCCGCTGCAGGTTCGGGAGACCTCCACGTGCGCCGCCCATTTCGTGCCCACGTACGACGTGGGGCTCGGACAGTGGGCCTACAGCTGTGACGAGGACGGCACATCGGTCACCATCGTGTTGTTGTGCTACCCCGCGTCGAACGTGGACGCTCCCACAGCGGAGACGCCGCCGGATTCATCGCGTCATGTCGGCAACCCCCTGCCTCGGGTTCCCGACTCGCAGCCCAACGCTCTCGACGACGACGACGACGGTGACGGTCGCCTCACGGCCACGGAGCACGCGTCGGCAAACCCGGACGTCGACTGCGACGGGTACGTGAACTGGTACGACCGGGACGACGGGAACGGAGACTGCGCCGACCCAGACGGCGACGGCCTCGACAACCGCACGGAGCGGGCGCTCGGCTCCGACCCCTGGAGCGACGACTCGGACGGGGACGGCCTCACCGACCGCCAGGAGTTCGGGCCTGGACCGGTCGCCGCCGACTCGGATGGGGACGGCGCACCGGACCTCCTCGACCAGGACGACGACGGGGACGGGGTCAAGACCGACGTCGAGGGGCAGGCCGACTCCGACGGCGACGGTCTCTCCGACCACCTCGACCCGGACTCTGACGCCGACGGCGTGTCCGACGCCGACGAACCGGTGCGCGACCTCGATTGCGACGGCCTCTCCGAGAGGGTCGACGCGGAAGACGACGGTTCTTGCGGGCCTCCCGAGGACCCGGCTCCGCAACCGCCGGTGACCCGCCCGCCCCCGATGTGGTTCTGTGGAGGTGGCGCAAGTTCGGGTGTCGTCTTGCTGTTCGCTCCCGTCGTCGGACTCCGGCGCTTCAGCCGCGGCGCGTCACCCGCGCGCGCCGGGGGACGAGGACCAGCAACAGTCCCAGCGCAACGGAGAGCGTGCCACCAGCGGTGTCGCAGCCGCCCGGGCCCACGATGCTGCCCCTGCGCCGGTACTCGCGAGACTTCTCACGGACCACGCAGGTCGTCGCCGACGCCTCCGTGAGCTCCAGCACCTGGACGAGCGCGTCCGGTCCCGCGGCGCTGCCCGTCGTCTCGAGCGTGATCGCCAGCTTGCAGTCGATGGCGCCCTGGGGAGCCGGCAGCGAGGGCACGAACCGGCTGATGTGCATACACCCCTCGCCGCGCTCCGCGCAGGCCTTGCGCTGCACCTCCACGGCCGCCGTCGCCTTCGCGCGCCACTCCGCGTACGCCGCGGTGGACATCAGGTGCACCGCCGGCGCAGACAGGCCACCGCCCCGGTTGTTCCCCCCGTACGCCAGCTGCTGGACCGCCTCGCCCTCCGGTGTCCACGCCACCACGGCCGACACCGGATCGCCGCGGTCGTAGGCCAGCACCACGTAGCCCGGGTGCGCGGCCAGCCCCTCGACCCGCGCGGAGTGGCTGAGGAACTGCATGCCCATGGGGGGCTCGGCGGCGATGTCGGCGCGGGCGGCCGTGGCGAGCGTGAACAGCGGGACCATCGGGGCTCCTGGGGCGGCGCGGCAGTCAGCTGACTCGTCCGTCGGGCCGGAGCGTACACTGGCGCGGAGAGGAGGGAACGTGCTGCTCGCCGCGCTGGGGTTCGGGACCGCCGCGGCCGGGGCGTTCGAGCCGTGGCCCGTCACCGTGCCCCCGGCCCAGACAGAGCTCGTGATCCGGTCGTTCGTGGAGCAGTCGGGAGACGGGACGTGCGGGACCGACGCTCCCGGTGAGCTTCCGGGCGGGCTGTCGCGCGCGTCGCTCGAGGCTTCGCTGCCGAGCTGGTTCTCGCCCACCACCCCACCGGGCCAGCTCGAGGACGCGCTCCGGCTGGTCGAGGCCTACGAGCTCACGTCGCTGGTGGAGCCGCTGCTCGCCATCGACGACACCGAGCAGCCCACGTACGTCGCTGCGGCCCTGCTCGGCGCGGCGGGGCCGTTGGCAGATGCCCGACAACGAGCGCTCGTGGACGCCCGGGCGCGGGCGCTGGTGGAGCGCTGGACGCGGGACGACCTCTCCGCGTTCGGGGACGCGGCGCTCACGTTGTGCTGGAAGCTCGGTGACCCCGCGCTGCTCCACCTCGTCGAGGAGCGGGCGCGCGCCCACGCAGTGGGAGACGACGTCAAAGCGCGGAAGCTCGGCGACCTCGTGGGGAAGGTCCACGAGGTGCATGGGTTGCTGGCGCAGCGGGCCGCGGTGCTCGGCAAGCCGGCCGGGGAGCAGCTCCCCGCGCTGGTGCGGCTGTACTCGGACTGGAACCAGAACCGGCCCGAGCTCGCGGAGTGGGCGGCACACGAGCTGCGTGCCCAGGGCCGGGTGGACGCCCCGGCGGTGGTGGCAGCGTTCCGGGTGGGGCTCCGGGCCTCGCCGGACGCGGTCTCGCGGCTCCGCGGCACCGAGGGTCTGCGCTACTTCGGCGGCGCGCCGATGTCCGAAGAGCGCGCGCTCGAAGCGGCCGCGAAGTCCAGCGCCCGGCAGTCCGTGCTGCACCAGCTCACGTGGACGTGGTGGGCGCCACCTTCGTGAGGGCGGCCTCCAACCTGTCACGGGCCCGGGTCGCGCTGCAGGGCTAGGGGGGTGGCTCTCCCTCTGGAGGTTCTGCATGTGGCGCACTCTGATCTTCGTGGCTCCCTTGTTCGCCGGCTGCGCGGAGCCTGCTGCCCCGCTCGCCCAGGCCGGCGACCCCGTGCTCGGCCGGATCGAGGAGGGCTCGCCCGAGGCGGTGGGCGTGATCGGCCTCCTGAACGACGCATCCACCACCCTGACCGTGCTCGACGTCGACGCGAAGCTCGATGCCCGCGCGGCCCAGAACCTCATCGCCCACCGGGACGGCCCAGACGCCCGGTTCGGCACCGCGGACGACGACCGGTTCGACACCATCGCCGAGATCGACGCCGTGTCCTACGTCGGTGACTCCGCGCTCCAGGCGCTCGTGGGGTACGCCCAGGCGAACGGGTGGATCCCCGCGGGCGACGACTTCTACGGGATCGTGGAGGGGCTCTCGCTCACCCGCTCCCAGGCGGACGCCGCCCTGCGGACTGCGAACGAGGAGTCGCAGGTGGTGCTCGACGAGGACGTGGGCCTCGACTCGCGCGCGGCCGCGGGCATCGTCGCGGGCCGGCCCTTCGCCGACCTCGAGACGGTGGCTGCCGTCTCGTACGTGGGTCCGTCGGCCATCCAGGCCCTGGTGGACTACGGCACGGCGGTCACCCTGGACGCGGTTACCGCGAAGGCCGAGCTCGACGCCGCCGTCGACGGCATGTACTTCTCGAGCGAGTCGGACTACCCGCTCACCACCTGGACGCTCGCCACCTCCGCGACGCCCATCACGTCGTCGAACGTGCGGAGCGTGCTCGCGCCGATCGATCCGGGCCTCGCGGGGCTGTCGGTCCAGACCTCGTCGATGTCGTGGTTCTTCGACCGGAACACGGTCGCCAAGGACTGGTGGGACCAGAGCTACTACGACGCCCAGCCCGAGTGGCAGGCCGTGCGCGACATCTTCGAGGAGGACCTGCTCGAGCCGCAGGTGTTCCGCTTCGGCCGCCGGAACGGTGAAGGCGATCTCGTCGGCGCCATCAAGGTCTTCGTGTTCGGCCGGAGCGCGGACGGGCAGCTGGTGGGCTTCTGGACGGTCTCGGTCGAGACCTGATGTACGCTCCGTCCGTTGGACCGGCCTCCATCCGCCCGCCGGCCCACGCGGATTGGAGGTTTGGTGCTCCTGCTCCTCGACACCGCGGTCGCCTCCGACGACCCGTTCGCGCCGCTGGTGGAGGCGCCGGGTTTTCGGGACCTGTTCCTGGGGTCGGTGTACGTGACCCGGGGCGACGAGGTGCTGCTCGACCTGTCGCGCGGGTTGGACCGCTCCGGTCGACCGGTCGATCGCGACAGCGCGCACTGGGTTGGCTCCATCTCCAAGTCGTTCGCAGCGGCGGCCCTGATCTCGGAGGTGCAGCGCGCGGGCCGATCGCTCGACGAGCCTCTGGCGGCCTTCGTCCCTGAGTGGCCGGCGGACGCGCTCCGGCGCGACGGGGTGGACTGCACCCCAGCCTGGTTGCTGAGCCACCAGTGTGGCCTGCCCCACGACGGCCCCAGCACCCGGCCGGGCGCGCTGTCGTCGGTCGTGGGGTCCCGGCTGTCGTTCGTCCCAGGCACCGACAGCGCGTACTCGAACCTGGGATTCGACCTGGCCGGCGCGCTCGCCGAGCACCTGGCGGGGGTGCCGTACTGCGCGGTGCTAGACCGGCTGACGGCGCCCCTCGACCTCCGCTCGACCGGCTGCGACCCCGCCAGCGTGGCGCGGTTGGCCCCTCGGATGGGCCGGGGCCGGTTCGACCTCCCGTTCCTGGTCCTGTCCTCGGAGCGGTGGCTCCAGGTGCCGTGGGACGCCCCCGCCTCGAAGGTGGGCCCTTCCGGGAACGTGGCGTCGACCGCGGTCGAGCTCACCCGGTGGTTTCGGGGGCTCGTGCGGGGCGACGTGCTCGACCGGGACCTCACCCGGGCGATGCTCACGCCGCGTCGCGACCGCCGAGCGCTCGGGGTGATGGTCGACGAGCAGGAGTATGGGCAGCTCGTCTGGCACAACGGGGCCCTGTCGCCGCACGGCTACAGCTCGTTCGTCGGGTATGTGGGTGCCACGGACACCACCGTCGTGGTGCTTCTGGACCGGGGGCGCGAGGTCCTCGAGCCCACCGCGGTCGGGTTCGCGCTGGCACGTCTGGCGCACG
>JBIKWC010000118.1:0-19672 GCA_044356535.1 Myxococcota bacterium | reverse complement strand
AGATCTACCCCGTCGACTACCCGGTGGGCGCCACCGGCTGGCAGCGCGTCCACTACACCGACGCGAGGCCGAAGATCGGCATCCTCTCGTCGAACGGGATGTGGTGGTACCAGGGCTCGATGGAGAACAACCGCAACCGCGGACGGGCGAACAAGGTCTCCCGCGCGCTGCTCTGCGACGACTACCTCGAGCGCGAGATCCCGTTCGTACCCTCCGCGCAGCTGGCGGGCGAGGAGGAGCAGGCCAACGCGATCCGCACCAACCCGAGCTGCACCGCCTGCCACGACACGCTCGACCCCCTCGCGAGCCACTTCTACGGGTTCTGGTGGTACCTCGCAGAGAAGGCAGCGCTGGAGCTGATCTCCACCTACCGCACCGAGCGGGAGGACCTTTGGCGCGAGCTCACTGGGACGCCGCCAGGGTACTTCGGCCAGCCCTCGTCAGGTCTCGTGGACCTGGGCCCGCTGGTCGCGCGGGACCCGAGGTTCACGTCCTGCTTCGTGAAGCAGGCCTGGGAGCTCGTCACCCGCACCGACGTCGACGAGGTCCCCGTGGACCTCGCCCGCGTGGGCGACGCCTTCGAGGAGAACCTCGTGATCCGCGACGTGTTCCGCGCGCTCGTGCACCTGCCCGAGTACCAGGGCTGGGACGAGCGGTTCACGCGGCGGCGGGTCTCGCCCGAGCTGCTCTCGAGCGAGGTCGAGGAGCTCACGGGGTACCGCTGGACCGCGCGCACCTCGGACCGGGACCTCGTGAACGCCTTCACCGGGTACGTGTTGCTCGCCGGCGGGTTCGACCGGGATCGCGTGGTCTCGCCTGCCCCGACCGACACGGTGACCTCGGTGCTCGTCGTGCAGCGCCTCGCCGAGAACGCGGCGCAGTCGGTGGTGGTGCACGACCGCGCGCTGCCGCCGGAGAAGCGGCGGCTGCTGGGCCTCGTGGACTTCACCGAGACCCCGGACGGGCCCGGGAGCGAGCGGATGGCCGCGCAGCTGCAGGCGCTCCGGCGTCGGGTGCTCGGCCGCGAGGTGCCCGTGGACGGAGAGGAGGTGTCCTCGGACCTCGCCGTGTGGTCGGCTGCCCACGAGGTCACCGGGGATCCGTACCTCGCGTGGGCCGCCGTGCTCTCGCTCCTGTTGCGCGACCCCGACTTCGTGACGTACTGACGGAGGCCCGATGTCGAGCGCAACCAGCCGCCGCAAGTTCCTCGCGGGCTCCGCCGCCCTCGGCGCCGCCGGTCTCCTGCTGCCCCGCGTGGCGCGGGCCGTGGCCCCAGAAGACCGCAAGTTCCTGTTCGTGTGGGCCGACGGCGGCTGGGACGTGACCCAGGTCTTCGCCCCCGTGTTCTCCGCCGCGGTCGACCGGACCGCCGACGACGAGCCCGCACACGCGGGGGCCCTCCGCTACGTGTCGAACCCGCGCCGCCCCGTGGTGGACGCGTTCTACCAGGCGACCCACGACCGGATGGCGCTGGTGGACGGGCTGCTCGTCCGCTCGGTGAACCACCCCATCTGCCGCTCGTTGTGGATGACCGGGTCGCCCTCGGCTGCCCGCCCGGACTGGCCCACGCTCATCGGTCACGCTGCTGCAGACCGGTACACGGTGCCGCACTTCATCGTCCGCGGGTTCAGCATGGCCGGCGACCTGTCGGCGTTCACCGCATACTCTGGCACGGGTGCGTCGCTCGAGATGTTGATGTCGGGTGCCGCGAACGTCGACGCGAAGGAGCCGTACCGCCCGTTCTCCCTTGGGCTGTCGGAGCTCCTGGACGACGTGCTCGTGGAGCGCACGGCTGCCCGCCTGGCCACCGCGCGGACCGACGTCGAGCACCAGGTGTTCGGGGCCCACCACGAGGCCGCCAGCAGGCTCGTGGACTTCAAGGTCGTGACCGAGGGGCTCAGCCTCGCGACAGGTGACGACTTCGCCCAACAGACCGAGCTCGCGGTGACCGTGCTCTCGCAGGGCGTGTCGCGGTGTGTGCAGATGATGAGCTCGGGCGTGTGGGACACCCACGGCAACAACGCGCCGCAGAGCGGGCTGTTCGAGGGCCTGTTCTACGGGCTCGGGTACCTCCTCCAGCGCCTGGAGACCACGCCCGGAACCCACGGCGGCACGCTCCTCGACGAGACGACCGTGGTGGTGATGTCGGAGATGGGTCGAACGCCGCACTTCAACGTCTCGATGGGGCGCGACCACTGGATGTACACCTCGGCGCTGTTCATGGGCTCGGGCATCCGCGGGGGAACGCAGCTCGGCGGGTTCGACGCGTACCTGAACGGCCGCACGGTCGATCCCGCGACGGGGGAGCTCGCGGCCGGAGGCGTGCCGATCACCCCGGACGCCATCGGCTCGACGCTGCTCACGCTGGCGGGGATCGACCCCCGCTCGGTGCTGGGCGCCGACTCCACGTTGTGGCAGCTCCTCACCTGACCGTCACCCCCGCTTGGGGGGCCCGACCTGCTCGACGAACCAGGCATACCCGTCGCGGCCCCCATCGACCGCGCACGCTGGGCGCTCGCCGGGACCCTTGGGCCACGCGTGGGGGAACCCGCGGATCACGCACAGCTCGTTCGCGGCGGAGCAACCGGTCCAGGTGGTGCACGCGGTGTCGTCGGCCACGTCGACCTTGCGTGTGTTCTCGCTGCAGGCGTTGAAGCCGGCGAAGATGTCTGCGCTCTCCTTCGACGAGGGGTACTCGGGCTTGTCGTCGCGGGCGGAGCTCAGGTAGCGCACGTCCTCGGACCCGATGTAGATGCGGGTCGGCACGGGTTTGGCGCGGCACGCACGCACGGGCTCCATCAAGGTACCGGCGGCGGCCACGACCGCGTCCGGGACGCCGCTCTCGCAGGCCCACGCGAGCGACATGGCCGCGCCGTTCGAGAACCCCGTGGCCAACACGTTGTCCACGCAGGCGCCTTCCCGCAGGGACTTCGCGAGCGCGTCGAGGAACTCCGAGTCGTCGCGCGGGAACACGCGCTCCTGGCTGGTGTACCGGCCGTTGTCCCAGAACCGCTCCTCGCCGCCGAACCCGAGCCGGCCGGTGGTCATGGCGGCGTCGGGGGCCACGAGGACCGCGTTCCGGTCGGCGGCGATCCGGTCGTACCCGGAGCTCTTGGCGAACGCGACGCCGCCCCCACCGACCCCGTGCAGCAGGAACACCGCGTGGTGTGGACCGTCGCCCGGAGGCACCCACATCGGCACGTTCCAGGTCTGGCCGCCGAACGGGAACGACCACGTGACCTGACCGGTCCGCGTGGGCGTGCCGCAGCCGTCCGCGCCGAACACCTCCGCCAACCCCGAGATGCGTGGCGCAGCCCCTGCCCGCGCGCCCCCACCACTCCGCGTCGGCCGGCCGCGCATGCACCCGAGCGTCGCTCCCACCACCAACGCGACCAGCAGGACCCGAACACCCGACCGCCCCATTCCTCCCTCCGCGGGAGAACATGCCGCGCCGGGACCGGCCCGTCCAGGGCACCTCCGTGAAGCGGCGCTCCTCAGGGACAGGTCGCGAGGGAGGTCCACCCCTCGACGGCGACCGCGTCCCCGCCGGTCGCGCGGACCCAGGCGAGGTGCAGCGTGCCGGCCACGTCGTCGACCGCCAGCGACTCCGTAGGGAGGTAGCGGTTGTCGACGGTGCCGTCGGTGCGGACGCCGAAGGCCTGGTCCCCCGGAGCCGCGTCCACGAGGCCGGTGTCCACGAAGGCGCCGGCGCCGGAGCAGCGCGACGCCACCGACACGACGTCGTCGGCCGCAGGGTCCTCGAGCAGCCAGGCGACGTACGCCGTGCCCGCAGCGTCGACCGCCACCCGCGCGCGCGGCCTGGTGGGGACGCCGGTCGTCACGGCCAGCGGGGGCGACCAGTCCGCGAGGGTGGCGCAGGTGGTGGCGGAATCGACCACGCAGGTGGTGTGCCAGACGGTGAACCCCGAGGAGTCCCGCCCGGAATAGACGACGTGCAGCTCGTCACCCCCCGGAACCGGCCGCACCGCCGCGACCGGGTGGTTGTAGGCGACGCCCCCGCCCGCGGAGGCGAGGCGGAGCGGAAAGCCAGCGGAGACGACGCCGGGCGCGTCCTCCAGCGTCAGGACCACGTCGTCGGGCGTGTCGTGGTGCACCAGGACGCGCGTCCCGTCGGAGCGCAGCGCGAGTCCGCAGTGGTCCTGTACGCCGGCCCCCGCCAGCACCCAGTCGTCGCCCCGCTGCGGCCGCTGCCAGGCGACGCCCACCGTGTGGTTGGCGACGAGGTCGTCGCCGGCGGGCGCCCAGTACGTGAAACACGCGTGGGCGGCCGAGCCGTCGGTCACGATCGCGGAGCGCCCGTGGTCGCTCGTCGAGAACCCGGTCGTCAGCCCGTCGCTGGTCCCCAGCACCACCCCGGTCGCCCGCTCGACGAGGTGGGTGCGGGTGCCGAGGATCGCGCCGCGGTCTGCGCGTCCGAGCACCACGAGCCAGGAGCTGCCCGGTGCGGTGGCGGCCGAGACCATGTACGAGTCGCCGGGCGCGGTCAGGGCGTTGGAGAGCGCCACCGGAGCAGAGTAGGCGGCGCCGTCCCACCGCAGGTACTGCAGGGTGGGCCGGTTCGGCGCAGTGTTCTCGCCGAGGTCGACCACGAAGAAGCGCTCCCCGGTCGAGGGGTCGAGGGCGAGCGCGATGCTGCGGACGCGGTCGTCGTCGGGGTCGTCCCACACGACCGCGGTGTCCCAGGCCAGCGCGGCCGCCGCCCACCACCACATGTGGACCTCCCCGAGAGCGAGGGTAGCACGGCGGTCGCGTGGACAGACGGGGGCTCGCAGGGCATGCTGGCCACCTCCCGGAGGTCCCATGGCCCGCGCCACCCGTCTCTTCGTGTTGCTCACCGTGGTGGCCGCCGCGCTCGCGTGTGGCCGGGGCCGCGGGGGCGGCGGAGGCGGCGGCGAGAAGGGTCACAAGGAGTCCCCGGGGAAAGGCGGGCCACGGTTCCAGCAGCTCTCCGAGGTGTTCGGTGGCGACGGGTGCGCCACCCCGTCCCGCACCGGCGCGCTCGTGTGGGACGTGGACTTCGGCGGGAAGACCTGGAAGGTGCCGATCTGGCTCCCCGACAACGCTGGCCCCCGCAACGCGGTGTTCCTGCTCCACGGCTTCGGTGGCGGCGGCACCGCGTTCGCCAGGAACTCGGGCTACGACGAGCTCACGCAGGCCCGCGGGGCGATCCTCGTGGCCCCGGACGCCGCGTGGTCCGAGAACCCGAGCGGGTTCGGCGGTGAGGAGTTCTGGGACAACGGGCGCTACAAACACGACGAGCGCGAGTTCCCCCGCGACGACGTCGCGTTCCTCGACGCGCTCGCGAAGTCGCTGCGGTCGGAGGCCTGTGTGGCGGACGTCCTGGCGACGGGCTTCTCGAACGGGGCCGCGATGTCGCTCGCCTGGGCGTGCCGGAGCGGTGAGCCGGACGCGGTGGTGGCGGCCGCGGGGACCCTGATGGAGACGGTGCAGTCCTGCAAGCAGGTGCCCGTCCCGGTGCGGATCTACATCGGCGACAAGGACGAGCGGTACGACGGCTCGGCGCGGCCGGAGCGGCCGGAGTACCCGAGCTCGCAGAAGAGCGCCGCCCTGTTCGCGGCGTTCAACGGCTGCGAGCAGACCACCCGCTCGGTCGACGTGGCCCCCGACACGGCCTGCAAGACCTGGGACGGCTGCAAGGCGCCGGTCGAGCTGTGTGTCATCCGGGGCATGGGGCACGCCGTCCCCACGGGGCCGGGCGGGAAGCCCTCCACCGGGGTGAACTTCTCGAAGGACGGCTACGCCTGGTTCCTGACGCAGGTCGGCGGGCCCGAAGGCAAGCGGGGCAAGCGCAGGCGGTGACGGTCAGAACGTGACGCCGACCCGCATCCGCCCCGTGTAGAGCTGGGCCTCCGCCGGATCGAAGCCCCCGGGCGCTGCATACAGCTCGCCCGCCGCGACGAGGTGCCGGAACGTGCCCTGCAGCCCCAGGCTCCCGGCCGGCCCGAGGTACGGCGAGCCGTTGTTGGTCACCATGCCCTGCTCCCCCACGTACAGGAACGTGCTGGCGTCGGTCACCCCGAGCGAGAGGTAGGGCACGAGCCCCTTCACCCGCCACCCCACCATCGCGTCCACCCCGAGCGTCGACCCCGAGTAGAACTCCGGGATCTCCGCCTGGTCCGCAGCGCCGGGTCCCGTCAGGTCCGCGATCGTCTTGAGCAGCGTCCAGTGGTACCGCAGCGCGACCTGTTGCCCGCCGTTCCCTTCGAGCCCCACCCCGAGCTCCCCGGAGGCGACGACGCTGCGGGCCCCTCCGAGCGTGAGGGGGGGGAGGTACGCAGCGCCGCCGTACACCCGGAACCGCCCCAGCGCCGGGAACGTGTACGTCCCCCGCGGGCGCGGAAGCACCACCGGCAACCCGAGGGCCTGGGTGCGGGTGCGGTCGTCGACGAGGCGGCGCTGGCACGACGGGGGCGGCACCAGCGCCAGCTCGATCGCCAGCGACCCGTGGGAGGGCTCGTCGGGGATCGGCGCATGCAGCGGCGACAACGTGGTCGCGAGCGACCGCAGGTCGAGGAGGAGGTCCTGCTGGTGCCGATCGTCCACGTACCAGTCGGGCGCGGCTTCCGCAGCTGCGTCCGCGCAGGCGGGATCCACCTGGGCCTGCGCCGACACCGACCACCACGCGATCACGGCCCCTCCGTACAGACGGCGCCGCCGTCGATCCAGGCGCCCACCAGCGCGATCGCCTCGTCCGACAGGCCCCCGTCGGGCGGTGGCATCGCCTCTCCGAACGGTGGGGTCGGGCCGAGCTTCGACCACAACACGCTGCCTGCGGCGTCGCCGGGCACCACCAGCGGCTCCCCGTTGCCCTGGGACGGCACCCCCACCAGCGCGCTGCACGGAGCCGTCTCGAGGTCGAGGCCTCCGAACAGGATCGCCGCCGAGTGGCAGGCCAGGCAGTCGGCCGTGAACACGGCGACGACATCGGCGTACGCAGCGTCCGCTCCGGTCCCATCCCCGACCGGGAAGGTGGTGTCGTCGCAAGCGCCCAGCCACGCCCACCAGAACATCCGCGCTCCCGCCGGCCGGTATCCCGGCGGGGACGTCAGGTCGCGAGGAGACGGCGCAACGTGGTGTCCGCGCCGAGCTCGAGCCCCGCGTCGAGGCCCGCGAGCGTGAGCAGCGTCGACCCGAAGATGTCGGGCGTGAGCGCCACGCCCCGGGCGAACGGCTCTCCGCTCGCGAGATCGATGGGTACACCGTTCAGGTAGTCGTCGAACCCCGCGATCTGCTGGTTCCCCTCGACCCCGGCGCCCCACATCAGGGCGGTCGAGTACATCCAGTGGTCCTTGCCGCCCGTGCTGTTGAGGTACGGCGTCCGGCCCATCTCCGAGAACGCGCAGACCACGGTCTCGTCGGCGAGCGACCCGCCCGCGGTGCCCGGGGTGGCGTCGAGCGCCACCATCAGCGCGTTGAGCCCGGTGAACAGCCCGTCGAACAGGGCCCCCTGCGGCTGGTTGTCGATGTGCGTGTCCCAGTCGCCGGGCGCCGCGATGCTCACGCACCGCGCGACCCCGTTCGACAGGAGCTTCATCGCGAGCGGGATCTGCTGGAGGAGGGAGGTGCCGACCGACAGCTCCAGCGTGCGGGTCTGGTCCTTGAAGTCGATCACCCGCTGCGCTGCCTCGCGGTACGAGCCCGTGAGGTGCTTCGCGATGGCCGAGGTGTTGGCGGGGTCTTCGGCGCGGGCCGCGGACCGGGCCGCCACGAGCGCGTCGATCAGGCCCTCGACCTTGCGCGTCGGGGGTTCGTACGGGAGATCGGAGGTGGCGGCCGCGTCGCCGTCGAGGAGCTCGTCGAGCTGGCCCGAGGTCCCGGAGAGGCAGGTGTAGGCCGAGTACTCGCCGGCCATCGAGAAGCCCTGCACCAGCACGTGCGGCACCGCGTAGCGCTCGGCGGAGGCGTGCCCGATCGTGGACGGCCAGTCGGGCCGGTTCGCGTTCGGGCTGTCGGTCATCCACAGGTTGCGGCAGATCGGGTGGTTGATCGAGCGGATCAACATCCCGTCGAGGGTGGCCACGCGCCGGTGGTGCTGCGAGAAGAACCGATCGACCGCCGGCCGCTCCGCGTTCGCGACCAGGCGGAGCCCCCCGTACGTGGCAGGCTCGTCGCTCGGGGCGCGGTCGTAGGTGCCCGCGAACGACGACGCGAAGACCTTGGTGGGGTCCCAGCCGCCGGGGACCCAGACGAACAGGAACTTGCGGTCGCGCGGGGCCACGGCGGCCCGCCCGGTCCCGGGCACGAGCAGGCTCCCGCCGAGCGCGGCGCCTCCTGTCAGCAGCTGACGTCGGGTGAACATGGGGGCCTCAGTACATCACGAGGTCTGGGTCGCGGAGCAGGGCGGTGACCACGGCCGACCACGCGGCCACCTCGTCCTGGGCGGAGGCGTCCGCCACAGCCGTCCACAAGCCCAGCAGCGACTCGACCTCGGGCCCGTCGACGGCGACCGTCCGGCTCAGGATTCGGCGGTGCAGGCGCGCGATCTGGGCCGCCATGCGGTCGCGGTCGGTGGCGGGGGTCTCGGTGAACGTGAGGTCGGCGTCGAACAGGGTGCGCGCTCCGGGCGACGCCTGGTCGTGCAGCACGACGTGTGCGGCTGCGCTCTCGGCCAGGCGCTGCTGCACGAGCACGCTCGTGACGGTCGCGGTGGGCGCGCTGCCCGTGACGCGGTCGCCGTCGGCGCCACCCGCGAGCAGGACGTAGCCCGACGCCGAGGTCACGAGGTCGCGCTCGTTGCGGTCCCACCGGTAGCCCGTCAGGTCCTCGATCTGCGAGGAGAGCAGGTCCGGGGTCGCCATCTTGAGATCGAGGCGGGGGTCGGCGCCGCGGTACGCGGGGTGGGACACGACCGCGCGGAACACGTCGGGGATGCGGTGTCCGGAGGCCTCGAACGCGTTCCGCACGGACCCGAGGTCGACCGGCACGTCGTCGACGTCGGTCCGGGTCGCCTTCTCCCAGACGTTCTGGACGAAGCAGGCGCCGTAGCGGGGGTCCTCGGCGACGAACCCTCCGAGGTCCGCGAGGCCGCCGGACGGCTGCCCGAAGTACGCAGGCGCGACGCCCGTGAGGTCCCGCCACAGGGTCTCGCGCTCGGGGTGGTAGGTCGAGATCTGGTCGGGCAGCGCCTTGTCGTGGAAGAACCACCAGTACCCGTAGAAGTGGCTGGCCAGCGGGTCGAGGGAGTCGTGGCAGGCGACGCAGCCCGGGTTCGTCTTGATGGCGTCGCCGACGGCGTCGTCGCTGTCGAGCACGGTGCTCGATACGAAGGGCACCTCGCGTTCGAGGTAGTCGTCGCACAGGAACACGCGCGAGACGTAGTTGGCGCGGCCCCGGTTGCGGTTGTTCTCCATCGAGCCCCGGAACCACCACAACCCGTTCGTGGACAACACCCCGACGGGTGGGCGGGCATCGGTGTAGGACACGCGCTGCCAGCCGGTGGCGCCTGCCGGGTAGTCGAGCGGCCAGATCGAAGCGAGGACCTCGTCGGCCATCGTCCACCCGCCGAGCACCCACTCCTCGACCGGCCGATCGTTGGCCGCGAGCCAGGACAACATGCGCAGCGGCTCTTCGCCGACGTGGCCCACGAGCTCGTCCTCCGTGCGCCCGCCGAGCTCCTCCTGGGCGTAGAGGTCGAAGTACACGTAGTAGTCGCCGGAGCGCGTGTACATCACCTCGGAGTACAGGTCCTCCAGCCGGCGCAGGAAGAGCTCGTCGGCGAGGAAGCGCTCGACGAGGTCGTCGAGGAGCGCCGGGTCGCGCTCGACGGCGTCGAGCTCCTCGAGGGTCGGCCGCACGCCCCGCAGGTCGAGCGAGATGCGCGCGAGCAGCCGGTCGGGCGCGAGGGTGGCCGGCGCCGGCTCCGACAGGTGTGGGAAGGTGGTGTCGTCGCAGCCCGCGAACAGCAGGCCGAGGGCGAGCCAGGGGCGGGTCATGGAGCGAGCTCCTCCCAACGAAGGGGGCGGCCGAGCGGCGCGGCGTCGAAGCAGACCGGACCACCGAGGACGGTGGCACCGGCCGTGGCGGGCACCGCCTCGGCGCAGCCGTCACACGATCCGGAGTCGAAGGCGAGCGTGACCGCGACGCCGTCGTCGCGGCGGATGGTCACGGTGCCGTCGGGCTCGACGGCGCACCCGCCGAGGGCCGGGTCGACCCACGCAACGCCCGCGAAGTCCACGGTGCCATAAGGCGCGGGCAGGTTGGACAGCGAGCCGTCGACGAGGGTGTGGCGGAGGGCCTCACCGGTGGCGGAGACCTGCGTGAGGTGGAGCCAGGGGTCGATGGGGGCGTCGACCCAGGTCCCGGCGGGCGGGACACCGCCGTGGCAGAACCCCTCGAGCGCGTGGTGCCGCACCTTCAGCGGCCCCGTGTAGGCCTGCACCGAGCGGAAGTTCCCGCCCAGCGTGAAGGCGGCGCCGGACGGCGCGACCTCGGCGCCCGTGCGGAGCCACACCGAGCCGTCGAGGAGCAGCCCGCTCGTCGAGCCCGTGAACCAGGGGCTCGACACGAACCCGGCCGATACGCCTGGCCCGACCTCCATGATCACGGGCCAGAGCACGTCTTCGACGTAGGCCCGCTGGTCCACGCCCGTGGTGAGGATGCCGAAGTACCTGCTGCCCGCGACGGTGGTGCAGACCTCCTCCGTCTCCCACAGGTACGGGTCGCCGGTGGTGGTGAACGGCGGACAGGTGTCGTCGCGGTCGGTCGAGGCGGCCCGCCAGGACTCGTAGCAGGGGCCGAGCGAGAGCTCGGGAACCCAGTCGACGGCGGTCTGGAGCGCACGCGCGAGGTCGGCTGCGTCGACGGGCGGAGGCGGCGGAAGCGGCGGCGTCTGCGGGGTCGCGGTGTCGGCCGTGGCCACGGAGTCCGTCATCGACGGCTCCGGCACACACGCCCACCACCCAGCCACGACCCACATCGGGACTCCCGAGAACCGTCCGATCATATCGCGGCGGTGGTGCCGGTGGCGGGTCCTTGCGTGGGGCGGGGGGCGCAGATACCCCGCCACCCCATGCGTCGTCCCCTCCTGGCTGCGCTCGCCGCTTCCTGCGCCGTCTCGGCGCTGGTCGCGCTCGGAGCGTGCCCCCGGCCGGTGGCGGCGTCGCGCCCACCCAACGTGTTGATCGTGTTGTGGGACACGGCCCGCGCGGATCGGCTGTCCCTGTACGGCTACCCGGTCCCCACCACGCCCCGCCTCGACGCTTTGGCAGCCGAAGCAGCGGTCTACGAGCGGGCGACCTCCCGGGGGATCTGGACGCTGCCCGCCCACAGCTCGATGTTCACCGGGCTCACCGAGACCCAACACGGCGCCGAAGCCCACGTGTTCTGGCTCGACAACCAGCACCAGACGCTGGCCGAGCGGCTCGGCGCAGTCGGGTACGACACCTTCGCGTTCTCGGCGAACCCCGTCGTGGGGCTCGACTCGAACCTCCTCCAGGGCTTCGGCACGGTGGAGACCACGTTCCCGCGCGCCGGGGCCCGCCGGGGCCGGTACGTCCGCGACTCCAAAGCCGCCACGCGCCGCAAGCTGCTCCCCGCCGACGCGTCGCAGGAGATCGGGCCGAGCTTCCTCGGGAACCCGGTCGACGGCTGGAGCCGCGCGGTGTTCAAGGACGCCGCGCCCGTCGCGCACCGGGCGCTGTTCGACTTCCTCCGCGAGCGACCCGAGCCCACCCGCCCCTGGTTCGCGTACCTGAACCTGATGGAGGCGCACAGCCCGCGGATCCCGTCGATGCGCTCGCGCCGCGCGGTGGCCGACGAAGCCACGATCGCGCTCGGCCTCGCCACCGACACCTCGCTGTTCGCGAAGGGCGAGTACGTCGTGAACAAGCGGGAGTACACCCCCGAGGAGCTGCGGGCCATCGGCGCCGTGTACGACGCCTCGCTGCGCGACCTCGACGACGCCACCGGCGACCTCGTCGACGACCTCCGCGCGAACAAGCTCCTCGACGACACGGTGGTGATCGTGGTCGCCGACCACGGCGAGATGCTGGGCGAGCACCGCGCGATGGAGCACCGGTGGGCGGTGTGGGAGCCCCTGCTGCACGTCCCCCTCGTGATCCGCTACCCGGCCCGGTTCCCCGCCGGGCGGATCCGGGAGCGCGTGTCGACGGGCGACCTGTTCGCCACCATCCTCGACCTCGCCCGGCAGCCGATCCCCGAGGGCGTCGCCTCGACCTCGCTCGTCGGGCGGAGCCGGTGGGACGACGTGGTGGTGTCCCAGGTGCTGGACCCCTTCTCGTTCCAGCTCGGGAACCTCCACGAGATGTACCCCGACGTCGACGTGGTCCCGTTCACCCGCACGTGGTGCGTGGCGTACGACCAGCTGTGGAAGCTCGTGTACGCGAGCGACGGGGGCCACGCGCTGCACGACCTCGGCTCGGACCCCACCGAGGACGTGAACCTGTACGCACAGGCCACGGAGCAGCGCACGCGGCTCGAAGACGGGCTGCTCGCGTTCGAGCGCGGGCTCACGCCCCACGACCCCACCCGGCGCGACGCCGAGGACCTGCGGCACATCGAGCGCAACGCCGCGCAGGTCGCGAAGCGCGCAGACGAAGGCGGCGAGGAGGAAGCCGCGCAGCTCGCGGCCCTCGGCTACACCTCGTCCGACATCGGCGTGCAGCAGACGTACCCCACCTTCTGTGGCCCCTGGGCCCGCCAGGCGGCCGGCGGGACAGATGGTGGGCCTGGCACACCCTGAGCCCTCAGGGCGTGGGCTTGCGTCCACGCGGGCCGCAGAACTGCGGGTACACCTGGTCGATGCCGATGTCCGACCCGAGGTACCCGAGCGCCGCCAACGCCTGCGCTTCGGGGGAGTCGAGGTTCATCTTGCCGGACAACATCTTCTCGTGGCGGGCCGCCATCTTCTGATCCTGCGGGTCGCGCAGCGTCTCGTCGTACGGGACGAGCCGGTTCTCGAACGCCAGCAGCCCGTCCTCGAGCTCCTTCGCCTTGCCGGCCTCGGCTGCGTAGAGGTTCACGAGCTCCTGCGGATCGCGCGCGAGATCGAACAGCCCGTGCTGGTCGTTCGCGGCGTAGATGAGCTTCCAGTCCTGCTGGTAGCCGACGCAGTACGTGGCGGTGAACGGGTCGCGCGGCACGTCCGGGTACGTCTCGAGCAGCGACGCCATCCGGAACGAGAACGGGTCCAGCATCTGCGACACCACGACGGGCTCGAAGACCGTCCGGTTCACGAGGGAGGTGGACTCGACGCCTTCGACCCGGGGCAGCCCCGCGAGCTCCACGATCGTGGAGAACAGGTCGGCCGTGGTGACGCGCTCGGCCACGCGCGCGCCCGGCGCGAAGGCCTTCGGGTAGCGGACGATGAGCGGCACGTGCAGCAGCGGATCCCACATCGCGTACCGGTGCTCGAACGTCCGGTGCTCCCCGAGCATCTCGCCGTGGTCGGCGACCACGATCACCACGGTGTCGTCGAGGATCCCGCGGGCGCGGAGGTCGTCGAACAGGTCGCCGGTCGCGTCGTCGAGGTCGCGGAGCGAGGCGTCGTAGACGGACTCGATCGCCCGGATCTGCTCGGGAGTCAGCTCGCGCTTGCCGATCACGTACTCCATGAGCCCGGTGACCGAGGCGTCGGTGGCGAGGCCGAGCTCGATGAGGGCGTCGTCCGCGATGACCTTCCGCCGGGAGGCGAGCGACGGGATCCGCGGCGAGTGCGCCTCCATCAGGTTGAGGTACGCGAACCACGGCGCGTTCTGCGCGGCCCCCGGGCGCTCGGCCACGAAGTCCATCAGGGCCTGGTGTGCGACGGGCGCTGCGTCCTTGAAGACGGCCTTCCCCCACTTCTCGCCGTTCGACCCGGCGAACGCGGGCGCGATCTCGTTGCTGGCGTCGGTCTCGATGAGCTTGCCGCGGGTGTGCTGGCGCGACGCCTTGAGGTACCGGCCCTTGCGGGCGTCCGGCCGCGGGTAGGAGGTCTCGAACGTCTGGAAGCCCTGGACGACGTTCCCTTCGGTGTTGACGATGATGTTCGTCGAGAAGGCGAAGGTGTCGTAGCCCGCGCCCCCGAGCCGCTCGGCGAGGGTCTCGTGGCGGTTGTCGAGCCAGTAGGTGCGGGCCCAGGCGCCGTGGGTCGACTCGGCGAGGCCCGTGAAGATCGACGAGTGGCTCGGGAGGGTCCACATGCCCCGCGACACCGCGCGCTCGTAGAGCGTCGCCTCCTTCGCGAAGGCGTCGAGCCGGGGCGTGGTGGGCCGCGCGGTGTACCCGTACGGCGTGAGGTGGTCGGCCCGCACGGTGTCCCACAACACGATCAGGACGTTGGGGGGCTTGGGCGGCGGCGGCGGCGGCGCGGTCTTGCAGGCGGTGAGCCGGGACACCCCCACCGCAGTGGCGGCGAGGGCAGCGAGGCCGAGGGCAGCGGCGGGGAGGAAGCGCATCGGGTCCAGGTAACCTGCCCGTTCTGGTGCTCCAGCCTGCTGCGGGCCCGGTCGGCACTCCCCGGAGCGCGCGGTCGGTTACCCGCGGCCGATGTGGTGGTGGCTCGTCGCCTGCGAGACCGGGGAGGTGCCGGACGCCGGGACCGACTGGGGTGACCGCTGCCTCCCCGCCGACGGGCCTGCGTCACCGGGGACCATCGAGGCGTTCCTCGACCTCGTCGACGCGTTGCCCGGGCCCACGGTGGACGTGCCGTGTGTGTTGCAGGCGCTCGAGCGCCCGCTCCGGGTCGAGCTCACGATGAACCCGCTGAGCGCGCAGCCGGCCGCCTCCGAGCGGTCGCCGCGGGTGTTCGTGCGCTCCGGCGACCTCGCGATCTCCGTGGTCCCCGAAGGCGACGGGCGCCCGCTGATCGAGCTCGCCGAGTACCGCGCCGACCTCGGGCTCTCCGTGAAGGCGGAGCTGTTGTTTCCCGTCACCCTGCCGCTCGACCGCGCGATGGCGTTCGAGCGCGTGGTCGACGACGAGCTCACGACGGGCTCGTTGTGCGGGCTGTGCCACTGGGACGAGGTGGAGCTCGAGCCCGGCGTGTTCGCGTCCACGCCGCTGCGGCCCACCCTCACGACCCTCGTCCCGGTGGAGGACCTCCGCGGGGAACACCGGGCGTGCGACCCCGCCACGGAGCCCGACCGGTGCGCGATGCTCGACGCGCTGTTCGGCTACGGCGACGTCGTGGCGAGCCCGTTCCCAACGAGCTGGCCCACGATCTACGACAACGACTGACCCGGTGTCAGGGCAACAGGTCGGCCACGCGGACCGCGAGCCCCTCCAGCGCCACCCCGTCCGCCTCCCCCACCACGGTGACCCGCCGGTACTCACCTGCGACCGGGTCGGGATCGGCGTGATCCCGCAAGGTCCGCGCGCCGACGTCCACGTTCCAGTAGCGGGCGACCCCTGCCCGCGCGTACAGCTCGGCCTTCGCGCGGTCCACGGACTGCGAGGTGACGGAGATCTCGAGCACCACCACCAGCTCGTCGGGCCGCGGGTGCCGGTCGAGGAGCGCGCGGGCGTCGCCCCGGACCACGGCCACGTCGGGCTCGGGCAGGGACCAGGGCCCGGCGTCGATTCGGAGAGTGAGCCTGCAGGTGCACGCCCGATCCCAGCGCGCGCGCGAGGAGGTCGCGGATCAGGACGGCGAGCCGGCTGTGCCGGGGTCCCTGCGGGCTGCTGGTCACGAGCTCCCCGTCCAGCAGCTCGACCGGCGCGTCCTCGTCCAGCACGCCCACCTCGACCATCCGCAGGACCTCGTCGGCGGTGAACCGGTGGCGGGGGAGCTCACGGCTCAGCTCGCGCACCGGAACCCCACGCCGTCCATCCGCGAGACCACCGGGAACGCCGTCCGGGCCGTCGTCCGCACCGCCTTCGCGTCGTCGAACATCCAGGCCCCGCCGCGGACCGCCGCCGCCGCCGCCTTCGGACCCACCGGCCGCCGCGGGTTCGTGGAGGGCCCCTCCCGCAGGAACGTGGGGTCGTCTTCGTCGGCCGTCCACTCCCAGACCTGCCCCACCGCGTCCTGCACCCCGTACACCGAGCGCCCGCGCGGCCGCTCGCCCACCGGCGCCGGGCCCTTGCGGCTGCCGAACCACGCCAGCTCCACCGACGGCGTCTCCGGCCCCCACGGATACCGCCGACCGTCGGTGCCGCGCACCGCCTTCTCCCACTCGGCCTCGTACGGCAGCCGCAGCCCGAGCCAATTCGCGTACGCCACCGCGTCCCCGTGGGACACGTAGACCACCGGCAGGTCGGCCTGCGCCGCAGAAGGCCCCCCGCCCACCGACGGCCAGTGTTTCAGGAACAGCGACGGATCGTCGGGCCGGTAGCCCGTGGCGTGGACGAACGCGTGGTACTGGCGGTTCGTGACGGGGAGCCGGTCGACGCCGAACGCGTCGAGCCACACCGTCCGGCGCTCGGCTCCCATCAGGAACGGGCCCGCGGGGACCTCGCACAGGTGGTGCCCGTTGGGCTGGTCCCCCAGGAGGATGCGCCGCGGCGCGGCCCCTGCCCACGGCACCGAGCTCCGCAGGCGCTCGCGCACCACCTCGGCGGACCGCGGCCGGGCGTCGGGCTCCTTCTCGAGGCAGGCCAGGAGCAGGGCCTCGAGGGGCTCGGGGAGGTCGGGGCGGAGCGAGCGCGGGGTGGGCGGAGGCTGGCTCGCGTGCGCCATCATCAACGCGAAGGGCTGGGGGTCCACGAACGGCGGCCGGCCGGTCAACATCTCGAACAACACCACGCCGAACGCGTAGACATCGGCGCGCGCGTCGACCGGGCGGCTCCTCACCTGCTCGGGCGACATGTAGCGGCAGGTGCCCAGCACCGCGCCGGACAACGTGTACGTGGTGCCCTCCAGGATGCGCGCGATCCCGAAGTCGATGATGCGCGCCACCAGGTGGCCGTCCCGCTCCTCGACGAGCACGTTGCCGGGCTTGAGATCGCGGTGCACCACGCCCTGCTCGTGTGCGGCCTGCAGCCCCGCGAGCATCCCGTCGGCGACCTCGGCGGCCACGTCCACCGGCACGGCGCCGCGCCACGACGCCACGAACTCGGCGAGCGTGCGCGCCGGCACGTACTCCATGACCAGCGCCACGATCTCGCCGTCGGAGACCACGTCGAACACGGGCACCACGTTGGGGTGCGACAGGAACCGCGCGATCCGCCCCTCGCGGAGGAACCGGCGGCGCATGCCCGCATCGCCCACGAGGTTCGGGTGCAGGACCTTGAGCGCCACCGACCGGCCCAGCGCCGCGTCGCGCGCGAGGTACACGGCCGACATGCCGCCTTCCCCGATCCGGCGGTCGAGGACGTAGCCGCCCACCCGCACGCCGGGGCTCAGAAGCCGCCAGCCAGCCGTGGGCGGGGGCGCGAGCACCTCGGTGGTGCGGGGGTGCGTCGGGTCGTGGACGAGCACGGTCGTGCCCGAACAGTGGGGGCAGACGACCGTCCCCTCGGGCAGCGGCTGGGCGCAGGAGCTGCATCGCACCATCACGGACTCCGCGCGACCTCCGGGCCGGCGCGGAGATGGTACTTCAGGGCGTGCAGTCGCGTCCCGGCACCGACGCGCCCACGGGCATCACGCCCGCGAGCCCGATGGCGGGGAGGCCGACGTTGCCGTCCACCGTCTCGAACCAGACACCCACGTTGGTGCCGTCGTCCACCACGTCGAACGCCGGCCACGCGAGCCCGGTGGCCCAGGTGTCGTGCGCCGAGTCCACGTAGACGGCGCCCGTGTCGCGAACCACGCCGGTGGTCCAGGCGGTGTCGCCGCCGTCCCAGCCGCCGAACGCCAGGGTGAACGGCCAGGTGGCGTCGTCGATACACGACCACGTGGGGTTCTCCACGCCGCCCGCGGACCACGGCGTGGCGCCGGTCGCGACCAGGGGCGCGCTCACGATCGTGAACCGGCGGAGGTCGGTGGACGTGGCCTCCACGAGGCCCAGGGCGGGGTCGACCGCGAGTACGTGCCACACGCCGCTGTGGAGCACCAGCGCCGGATCCTCGAGGCCGTCGAGGCCGGTCAACAGGCGGGTCCGGCGGGGCCCGAGCAGGTTCTGGGTGACACCGACCCGCGGGATGGCCAGGCCCACGGCCTCCCACACCACCGCGAAGGCGCCGGCGTCGGTCCAGACCGCGCTCGGGCGACGCGCGCCACACGGGGCCACTGTCGTGGGTCCCTGCACCAGCACGGGGGTGGACCAGCGCACGCCGTCCACGGAGTTGGCGCGGACGACGGACCAGGCCTCGGTGCAGCCGGCGGGCGGCGCGACCTCGGTCTCCGCGAACAGGCGCCAGCGCGACCCGTCCCACACCACCGACGGCGACCCGAAGCCGTTGGGCCAGGTGGTGGAGGCTTCGAGGACCACGTCGTCCACGATGGGCGTCTGTGCGAGCGCAGGGCCGGCGAGCAACCAGATCATGGAGGACTCCTGTGGAAGCCCTCTCGGATCAGCGAGCACGACGTTGAGGTGACACGTGGACGGGGGGGCGGTGTCGAGGGGGCGTGGAGGATCCGATGTTCCTGTTCGCCGCCGCCTACGCGGCAGAACCCCCGACCGCGACCCTGGCCGGGCCGCCTGCGTCCACCGCCGACGAGGCGCGGGTCACCGGGCTCAAGGTGTCCCTCGCGCCCGGGGTCGGCCTCTCCGCGTCCCCCGAGACCGCGGTCGACGGGCTCGGCCTGGGCGTGTTCTCGATGTCGCCGTCGTTCCGGGGCCTGGACGCCGAGCTCGCGGTGTCCTGGGTCGAGGGCCCCATGACGGGCGTGCAGACCGCGGTGGGCCTCACGGTGGCCCACGACGTCGACGGCATGCAGGCCTCGTCGGGACTGGCCTGGGCGCGGGGCGACGTGACGCTCGCGCAGCTCTCCGCAGGCGCCTCGATCGCCGAGGGCAACGTGCGCGGGCTGCAGGCGTCGTCCGGGTTGTCGGTCGCCGGCGGCACGGTCACGGGCCTCCAGACCGCCCCGCTGGTGGTCGCAGACGGCGTCGACGGCGTGCAGGCCGGGGTGCTGAGCATCGCCGACCACGTCCGGGGGGCGCAGTTCGGGGTGGTGAACGTGGGCGGCGACGTGAACGGGCTGCAGCTCGGGGTGGTGAACGTCGCCCGCACCTCCAAGGTCTCGATCGCGCCGCTCAACTTCGTGGGGGACGGGCTGCACCGCGTGGACGTGTGGGCGTCGGAGAGCGCGGTGGGCTCGATCGCCGCGAAGTTCGGGTCGCGCCACGTGTACACGCTGGTGGGCGCGGGCCTCGTGAACCCCAACCAGCCCTGGTGGACGTTCGGCGGCGGCTTCGGCGTGCACCTCCCCACCGGGCCGGTCTGGCTGGAGGTCGACGACAGCGTGTGGTCGCTGGCGGCGGGCAACGTCCTGGTCCCCGGCTTCCACAACAAGCTCCGCGCGCAGGTGGGCGTGGACCTCGTGAAGGGCCACCTGGCGCCGTTCGCCGGCGTCTCGATCAACACCTGGTACGGCCTGGGGAAGGTGGCGCCGCGCGCGGTCGGCGGCCTGCCGGAGTGGGCGGACACGACGCGCCGGGTGGTGGCCTGGCCGGGGGTCCACGCGGGCGTCTCCTTCTGACTGCGCGCCGCGCAGGAGTCGAGTTGGAGGTCGAGGTCGAGGTCGAGGTCGAACTCCCCAGGTCGACCACGATTCGTCGATACACGAGTTCCAACCTAGTCCGGT
>JBIKWC010000117.1:0-19695 GCA_044356535.1 Myxococcota bacterium | reverse complement strand
CTCCGCGTCCTCGAGGCGACCCATCCCCCGGTAGGCGACCCCGAGAGTGAGCTGGATGTCGGCGTTCGTGGGATCCAGCCGTGCAGCGTTCTCCAGCAGCGGGATCGTGTCGCTGAAGTTGTGGTCCTCCATGTAGATCTTCGACAGGTAGACCAGCGCGGGGCCGAGGTTGGCGTCGATCTCCACGGCCTTCTTCAGGTGGAAGGTGGCCTGGGGGACGTTGCCCTGGAGGAAGTAGGTCCAGCCGAGGTTCGTCTGGAGGAAGGCGCTGCCCTCCGCACCCTCGATCTCCTGCACCGCCTTCTGCAGGATGAACCTGGCGAGCGTGTAGTCTTTGCGCTCGAGGTAACAGAGCCCGAACGCGTTGTACACGCCGAGGGACTTCGCGTTGATCTGGAGCGCCCGCTTGGACTCCTCGATCGCCTCGTCGACGCGACCCGCCTCGCGGAGCTGGTTGATGAGCGCGATGCGCAGCGCCACGTTCTCCGGGGAGTTCTGGATCCCCTGCTTGACGGTCTGCTGAGCGGCCGAGTCCTGCCCCTGGAGCTGTTGCACCGCGGCGAGGTAGGCCCAGGCGTCGCCGTTGTCCGGGTGCGCGGCGATGACGGCCTGGTACTGGTTCCCTGCGCGGGCCAGGTCGCCGCGCTTCTGGTAGGCGATCCCCAGATCGACGCGGGCCACGCCCGTGTTGTCCTGGGCCGCGGCGGGCTCGAGGATCTGGATGGCGCGCTCGAGGTCGGCGGGCGACCCTTTGTCGATGAGCGCGACAGCAGCGGCGACCTGCGCCTCCGTGCCCCCTTCCGGCGGCGCCACGGGGGCGGTGGGCTCCACCGGCGCGGGGGCGACAGGCTCGCCGGCGACCGGTTCCGGCGCGGGTGCCGGACCCGTCGACGCGGGGTTCTCGACCGGCACCTTGGGCGGGCAGCCGGCAAGCATCGCGACGGCGAGGGCGGAGACGACGAGGCTACGCATGGTCAGTTGCCTCCCGGCGCGGGCGCGGGGGTGGGGGGCGGCGGATCGGGTGGGCGGATCTTCCGCGGCTCGAGCTCCGTCGGCATGGTGGCGTCGGGCGCGCCGGTGAGCTCGCGCTTCACCGCCGGGTACTTGCCCGGGTCGCGCCGGTTGAGCTCGGCCATCGCCTGGTCGATGAACTCCGAGTGCTTCTTCTGCGTCTTCGCGGCCTCGATGAGCTCCTGGAGCCGCTTGATGCCGACCTCCTCGACTCCGTAGAACTGCGGGAAGACCTTCTCCTGGAGGATGTCTTCGTACAGCCAGCAGTCCTCCTCGCTCATTCCCTTCGGGCACTTGAGGGAGAGGCCGAGGTCCGCATAGGAGAGCGCCGCGCGAGCCTTCAACAGGAGCGCCGCGGAGTTGTACTCGAAGTCCTTGTACTTCGTGATGAAGGCGTCGACCTTGGCCTCGAAGGCCTTCAACGCGGCCGGCTGGACCTCGTTGAGGGTCTTGCTGTCCTTGTCGTCGTTCCCGACGAGCTTCGCGCTGGCGAAGCTCTCGAACTCGGACTCGAGCTTCGGGTACTCGCCCGCCGCTGCGGCAGCGTGGCCATTGAGGCCGATGGGCTTGCCGGCGCGAGCGAAGCGCTCGAACGACGCGATGATCTGGTCCTGCTGCCGCCGGAGCTTGCCCGCGTCGGCGCCCTGCTTGCGGTACAACTCGAGCAGCCGGTATTCGGCTTCGAGGTACCGGTCGGCGTTCGCGTCCGGGTACTTCGTCTTGTACCGGCCGTAGAACTCGGCGGCCTCGTTCGCGGAGACCTTCTCCCACTGCTCGCCGGCGCGGTAGTAGATCTCCTCGCGATCGGCTTGCGCGGGGTAGCTCCGTTCGTAGGTCTCGTAGCCGAGCGCAGCCTCGCGGTGACGACCGAGGCCGATCTGCAGGAACGACTTGTTGTAGAGCGCGTCCGCCTTCTCGGCATCGGTCGCGTTCGGATGGCGCAGGATGCGATCGTAGTAGTCGATGCCGCGATCGAGCTCGAACGCCGCTTCGTAGTTGGCGGCGATCCGGAAGAACAGGCCGAGCGAGCGCTTGTCGCTCGGGTTTTCGGCCACGAACTGCTCGTACAACTCGTTCGACTTCGTGACCTTGCCCGCCTGCTGGTAGTAGAAGGCGGCGTTGTAGAGGGCGTCCGCCTTGAACTGCGACTTCGGGAACTCCTTCCGGAAGTCGATGAACGCCAGCGCGGCGCGCTCGGGATCCTCCCCCTTCTCCGCTTCTGCGAGCGCGAGCTGGAAGGTGGTCCCCTCGAGGGTGCCCTTGAAGCGCTCGGGGTCGATGTCGGTGGCCGGGCCCGGCGGGTTGTTGGTGAAGTACCGGGACCAGTACCGGACCTGCTCGAGGTTCGCCTCGGCCGTGTACGAGTCCACCAGGAGGCCGGCGGCGTAGTTCGCCTCGATGGAGCGTGGGTATTGCTCGATCAAGGGGACGAACCTGGCACGCGCTTCGTCGTACCGGTTGTGGTAGTAGAGCATCTGCCCTTGCAGGTACATGATCGCCGGCCGGAGCCGGTCGACCTCGGCCTGGAAGTCGGGCAGGTTCTCGTCGTCCGACTTCGTGAACGTGTGGCCGAGCACGCCGTCCGCGGAGGTCAGGAACTCCTTGCGGTCCTGCGACAGGACGTACACGTCGATCTGCTTGTTGTCGGCGACCTGGTACGACCTCTCGACAGCGGCATCCTTCGGGGCCTCGCCAGCGCTGTGCCCGAGGCCCTTCATGGCCTCCTGTCGCATCATGAAGACGCCGAACAACGCTGCGTCGCCGTAGCCGTGGTGGCGCTGGCTCTTCTGGAGCGACTGGTACTCGGCGAGCGCACGCCCGAACTCCCCGGCGCTCGTCAAGGAGTCGGCCAGGAAGTACTGCTGCGTGTAGTAGTCGTCGGACATCGGGAAGCGCTCGAGGTACTCCTGGTACTTCTGCGCTGCGAGCTGGTAGTCCGCTGCCTTGCCGCTCTCCTGCGCGCGGACGCGGTATTCGATCGCCACGTCGAGGAGCGACGATTCCATGAAGGCGCGAGCGACCTCGAGCGCCTCGGGGTTGTTCCGGTTGGCGTCCCACCAGGGAGTGCCCTCCGCATAGGTCTCGATGAACTCGAGCCGCTCCGCGCCGGCCTCCTCGAGCATGCGATCCTTCTGCAGGAGGTTGATGACCTCGATCTCGTGCTCGGGGTTGTTGGACTCGAGCTTCCAGCGCGGATCGGATTGGAGGCGCGAGTAGGTTGCGATGGCCTCCGGCGACCGGGAGTAGCGCACGAGCACGTCGGTGAGCTGCTGCAGGACTTCGCGCTCGTACGGGCGGGCGCCCACACGGGCGAAGTACTCGCTGGCGATGATGTCGGCGGCAGCGTTCTTGTCGAACGCGATGTCGGCGAACGAGAAGGCCATGAAGCGCCGCGCATCGGGCGCGAACGCCGACTCACGACCCTGGTCCACCTGCTTCTGTTCGGAGAGGTCGAGGAGCTCGGTGAACAGCTTGAGGGCGTCGTCGTAGCGGGACAACTTGTACTGGGCCCACGCGAGCTGGTACAGGGCGTCCTCGAAGTACTTCCCGTCCTGCCCCTTGTCGTACACCAGGCGATACTCCGCGAGCGCGGGGTCGAACTGGTTGTCTGCGAACGCGAAGTTGCCGAGGAACAGGTGCGACCGGTCGGCGAGCTCCGACTCGGGGGTGGTGGCGATGAGCTCGGCGAACGTGGCCTTGGCCAGCGCGGGGTCGTACTGGGTGGCGTTCGAGTCGTTGTAGACGAACCCGAGCATCAGGTACGTGCCGTCAAGGCGCTCGTACCGGTCGGCGGGCGCCTTGGCCTTGTTGCCCTCGATGATCGCCTTGTACAGGTTGATCGACCGCGCGAGGTCGCGGGTCGGCGGGGGACCCATCGCCTCCACGGCGTCGATGGACATGTTCGGGTCTTCGACCTTCGCGAAGTAGTCGGCCGAGCGCGCCTGCCAGTCTTCGCTCGCCGACTCGTAGTGGAGCTCGGCGAGCCGGAACCGGACGTGGTCCGCGTACCGGGCTACCGGGTACTTGGCCAGGAACGCCTCGAATCGTTCCACGGCGAGGAGCCGCTGCTCGCGCTGGGTCCCCTCGAGGAACGCCAGGGGATCCTCGTACCGCGCCACGACGCGAGCGTTCTCCTCCTGTTCACGGAAGTCGACGTACGCCTTCGTGTCGTCGGTGATCTCCGTCATGCGCGACGCGAATCGATCGCGCGTCTCCCGGTAGGCCTGAACCTCGGCGGCGTCGGCGGGCTCGGTGGTGGTGTCGAGCGCGCGCGAGCCCGCGAACGCGGGAGCCGCGATCAGGGCGAGCAACAGAGACCAGGGCCGGAGCGTGGTTCGGGGATTCACTTCTGCCCTCTCTCGTCGCCGAGCTTCTCGCGAATCAGGGCGAACCGCCGATCGAGCTCGGCCATGGTCGCATCCTTCTCTTCCCGTACGGCGACGAGCGCGTCGTCCGTGTCGAGCTTCTGCGCCCAGTACACGTCCACGATTCCCATATCGGCTCGAAGGACGCTGTCGCCGAAGAAGTCTTCGAGGCGACCGAAGCCCTGGCGGGTCACGTCGAGCGTCACCGCGCGGGCGGCGGCGGTCGTACGCAGGTGGTCCGCACGCTCGTTCGCCACGTTCGTGACCTCGAGCTCGAACCGGTCGCGGACAGCGCCGAGCTCGCCCTGGGAGTTCTTCTGGATCGCTTCCAGCGCCTGGCCGATGCGGGCGAACGTGCCGGAGAGCACGCTCGCTGCTGCGTCGATGCGCTTCGAGGTGGGCGTTTCGGCTCGGGAGCCGCGCAGGCCGGCCAGCTGGCGTTCGAGGGCGTCCACCTCGGTCCCGAGGGCAGCGATGTCGCCGGCGGGCATCCCTGCAGCCACGTCCGGCACGACCACGAGGCTGATCTGTCGGTTGGCGTCGTCGATGACGGCGAGCGCGTCCCCCCGCTCGACCTGCGTCTTCGCGAGCTCGGCCTCGAGGCCCGGCTTCGCTTCCGGGGACGCGATGCGGATGGCGGGCTCGAGCTCACCGATGCGCCGGTCACACTCGCTGATCACCCGGCGGCTGTTGTCGATGTCGACCCGCATCTGGGCGAGCCACTGCTCGAAGTCGTCGATCTGGGCAGCGCCGCCGGAAACGATCGTGTCGAGGCGCTTCCACCGCTCGACGAGCTCGGCGCGCTTCGGGGCGAGCGTCGCGTCACCGAGCCAGCGGGTCTCGACGTCGAGCAGGTCGAGCCGGAGACCGAGCGTGCGGGTGCGGTAGTAGTGGCTGTCCATGACCAACCGGTCGTAGGACGACGCGGCGCCAGAGCCGAGGATGAAGGCGCGGAGCTCCTCGATGATCTCCTCGCTGGCCTCGATGTCCTGGCGCTGGAGGTCGAGCTCCGTGAACGCGTGGAGGGTCCGGCCGAGGTCGGGGTCCGAGCGCATCAACGCGATGGCGTACTCTGGGAGGTTCGGATCCTTCGCGCCAGCGAGCAGGAACGCCTCGACAGCAGCGTTCCCGGCGGCATCGTCGGCCGAGAGCGCCGAGAACTGCTTGCGCACGGGCTCGTAGTCCTGGATCACCTGCTCGTAGGACGCGAGGGCGTCTACCCACAGGTCCTGCTGGAAGCTCAGGTGGCCCTGGAGGAGCCGGAGCTGCGTCGCGTACTGGTGGTCCGGGTACCCGAGCAGGAAGATCTCGACGTTGTTCAGTGCGTCTCGCCAGTCTTCGCGGCGGATGCTCGTCCAGATCGTCTCGTACAGCTTCTCGTCCTGGTACTCGGAGTCACCGCTGATGCTCGTGTACGCCTCGAACGCCGCCGTGAAGTTCTTCTGGTCGTATGCGATGCGTCCGAGGGCGAGCAGGGCGAGGTCGTGGACCTTGCGATCCTCCGGGGTCTGCACCGACAGCGCAGCCACCTGCGCGAACGCAGCCGCGGCGGCGTCGAGCTTGCGTTCCTCGACGTCCATCACGGCCAGGAAGTAGCGGGCACGGCCGTACCATTCGTTGTCGGCGGGCACCTGCTGGAAGTACTGCCGGGCGCTGCCGCGATCGCCCTGGGCGTGGAAGCTCTTGGCCAGCGAGTAGGTGATCCGCCCGGTCGTCTGGACCTTCCCGGTGACGATCTCGTCGTCGTACAGCTTCCGGAACGCTTCGGCGTCGCCGGAGCCCGCGTAGATCTCGAGGAGACGGCGCACGGCGTCGGCGTGGAACGGGTTCCCCGGCTCGTCCACCATCAGGCGGAAGCGGGTCGCCGCCGTCTCGGTGTTGCCCATGCCCGCGAGCGACTCGGCGAGGTACCACTCCGCGTCGCGATGGACCCCCGCGTCGACCAACACGCCGGTGGTCACGAGGGCGAAGAAGCCCTCGGCCGCCGGCGGGTTCTGCCCGATCATGTGCAGGAACAGGTAGTCCTGGAACCGGGTCAACGCCTCGGTCTCCGAGAGGTACGCCCCCGGGTTGAAGCGGGACACGAGGCTCGCGGACCGCGCCTCGACGTCGCTCGCGGCGGCGTCGATGGTGTCGATCTCTTCGTCCGGGCCCGCGAATGCGGCGGACAGGACCAGGCCCAGGAGCCCGGTGGTGAGGGAGAAAGCGGGGATCATTGATCGTCCCGGAACATCTCGGAGCGTTCCTCGTACTGGATCGTCGGCCGTTCGACGAAGTTCCTGAGGCCGCCTCGACTGTCCGCGAGAACGCGCAGCGTGGAGGTCTTGCCTTCCTCGAGGTTGAACACGTACGACGACGTGACCTTGAACTGGTAGCTGCGGAGGTACGAGAAGACCTCGAAGCCCTTCCCGCGCAGGACGAGGTTGACCTGCAGCGAGTGGGAGCCGGGCGGCAGCGAGGTCTCGGCCACCTTGATCTCGCGCACGGAGTCGAGCGTGCCGCCGGGATCGACCTTGCTGAAGATGCTCTTGCCGTCGATGAAGTACTGCGCCGACTCCATCGAGTAGCCGCCACCCAGCTTGTTCACGTGCCAGAGCACGAGACGGGACCCGGTCAGCGCGGAGTCGATGACGAGCTCCTTCAGGAGCTTGAGCGTCGCCTTCGAGCGGAAGACCCGCTCCTTCAGCTCGCCGACGTCTTCTTCGACGCCCCGAAGCTCGCGCCGGAAGTCCGCGTTCGCGTCCTCGACGGACGGATCGACGCCCACCGGAGCCGGCGTCGGCTCCTGGGCGTGGGCGGGAGCCGCCGCCGATGCGCTGACGAGGAGCAGGGCACCGAGACCCAACCAGAAACCGCGACTCACCATGTCCCTTCCAGTCCTGGAGCCAGCGACCCCGAGGTACAGCGCCCCAGACGACTTCGCGAGGGGTCCGCGGACCCACCCGGAGTCCGAGGCCTCCGCTTTATATCGCCCAAAGGAAAACCGTGTCAACGAGAGTAGACCATCCAGGTACGACGCCCGTGTTTCCGCGAGGGTGTCCGGTCGGACTCCGCCGCCCGGGAACGTCATTGCGACCCCCCGATCTCGAACATCTCTCGCGCGAACGCGTCCTGTGTCTCACGCGCGGCCTGAAGGCGCGAGCCCACCTCGTTCGCCATGAACGCGAAGGCGTAACGGCGGCCACCTGCATCGTCGAGAAAGCCCGTCAGACAGATGACCCCATCGAGGGTGCCGGTCTTGCCCCGCAGCCGCCCGGGGTCGTCGCGGAGCCGCGACCACAAGGTGCCGTCCGTGCCAGCGATGGACAAGCTCGACTGGAACTCGCTCCCCACGTCCGGATCCCGCGCCATGTCCACCATCACCGCAGTGAGCACGGAGGGCTTGAGCCGCACCTCGCGGGAGAGCCCGGAGCCGTTGACCAGCACCGTGTCCGCGTCCGCGACACCGAGCTCCCCGAGGTAGGTCCGAACCCCGTCCAGGCCGGCAGCGGTCGTCCCGTTGCCCGTCAGCTCGGCCCCGATGGTGCGCAGCACTTGTTCGGCGTGGAAGTTGAGGGAGTTCTTGTTCATTTGCGCGAGCACCGTGGACAGGGGTGCGCTCTCGTGGCTCATGAGCACGGTCGCGTCGGAGGGCGCCGTCCGCCGGTCCCATCGGCCCGTGACGACGAGGCCTTGAGCTTGCGCGAGCGATTGGAAGGCGGAGGCAAAGTGGCCTGTGGGGTCCGACACGGTGCGGCGCAGGAGCACACGCTCGGCATCGTCCACGGGGAAGGTACCCTTCACCACGAACGACGTGTGTTCCGCGGAGGAGCTGCGCTCGAGGTCCACGAACTTCCGCGTCCCAGCGCCCGTTGTCGTGATCTCGGTTTCGACCTCGATGTACCCGGCGGTGGGCAACACGAGGTCGACCGTCGCCGGCGAACCGACGGTAGCGCCAGGCCCCACCACCAGCACCGTCGTGTTCTGGTCGAGCGACAACGCACCGAGCGTCGCGAAGTACGGCGTTCCGCGCAGGCGATCCTCCTCCTTGTTCCAGCCGGGGAGGTAGGGATCCGCCATCGTTTCGTCGGCCGCGGCGAAGTAGGAGTCGTCGAAGTACACCGAGCCCTCGATCCTCCGGACACCGTTGAGCCGCAGGTCCGCCACGAGCTCGTAGAGATCTCCCCGACCGAACGTGGGGTCGCCGTGGCCGACCACCCACAGGTCGCCGTGGAGGGTACCCGACGCGTCGAGGGTGCCCCGGTACGCTACGTCGGTCGACCAGCGGAACGCCGGTCCCAGGTGGTGGAGGGCAGCGGCCGCGGTGACGACCTTCATCGTCGAAGCGGGGTTCAGCAGCTGGTCGGGGTTGACGGCGTACACCTCCTCACCGGAGGTGAGGTCGACCACCTGCAGCCCCGAGGTCGCCTTGCGGAAGAGCCAGCTCTTGCCGACCTCATCGAGCTGTTGGGCGAGAGTCGGTGCCGGGGTGGTCGGGACCTGGGCCCAGGCCGGGCCTCCGGCGAAACACAGGACAGCCACGGCTGCAGAGACGGTCACGGGGGCTCCCGGGGGACGGGTAGTGCAGCGCGAGGGACGCACCGCGGGGGGGTCCGCCGATCATAGCGTGTTCCCTCCCCGTCGTGAACGGAGACGCGGAGCGGGCTGTGTATGATGCCCGTCTCGGGTGGGAGCGTGATGCTGGCGAGCGCTGGGATCTGGTGGGTGGTGGTGGCGCAGCTCGCTTCGGAGGCAGCGGCGCAGAGCGGCTTCGAGACGAACCGGGTACCGGTTCCGTCCACCGGCACGGCGACCGAGAACGGGCCCGGAACGTTGTGGGTCAACCCCGCGAACCTGTCGTACGATCCCGATGCCCGGTTCGGCGCGTTCGTGACCCGGTCGTTGCCCGGCACCGACCTCACCTCCATCGGGGCCGTCGTGGGCGTGGGGGGCCTGGCGCTCGGGCTCCACGACGTCACGCGGACCACGCTCGACGGACCTCGCTCCGACTGGACCGTCTCGTACGGGACGAGCCTCGCCCTCCCCGAGCGGATCTCGGTGGGGCTCGGGCTGCACTGGGCGTTCGTCGACGGTGAGGACCCCAACTACCTGGCGTACGACGCCGGCCTCTCCTGGCGCCCCCTCCCCTGGTTCGGCGTCTCCGGGGTGACCCAGAACGTCGGGTCCCCCGACCCCCTCGGGCGGGCGCGTCCCCGCACCGGCGCCGGCATCGCGCTTCGGCCCGGCGACTTCGCGATCCTCGGCCTGGACTACGCCCGCGTCTTCCCCACCCTCGACGACACCGTGGCGGACGACGTCTTCGGGGCGAACCTCCGCGTGCGGCCGTTCGAGGGGCTGTACGTCCGCGGCAGCGGGGAGGGCAGGCTCGTGGGGGACGAGCTCGGGTTCTCCGTGGGTCTCGGGATCGAGCTCTACATGGATGGCGTCGGAGTGGTGTCCCACGGCACGTCCGACCTCGAGGAGCCGTCGAGCGTGACCGTCGCCGTCGGTACCGACGAGCCGGGCGAATCGCTCCTGCGTCCGCGGAACCGGGTCCCCACCCTCCGCCTCGAGGAGACGCCCCCCTACCAGGAGCGCACCGGGCTGTTCTCGGGCGACCGCACCACCTGGCTCGAGGTCCTCGAGCGGCTGCGCCGCGTGGAGACCGACCGCGAGGTGACGGGGATGACGGTCGTCCTCGACGGGGTGGGGTTGTCGATGGCCCGGGCGCGCGAGCTCCGCGACCGGATCCGATCGATGGAGGACCGCGGGATGCCGGTCCTCGTCTACCTCACCAACCCGTCCTCCACGGAGTTCTACGTCGCCACCGCCGCCAGCCGCATCGTCATGCACCCGGCCGGGGAGCTCGATCTCAAGGGCCTCGCCTTCGAGCTCCAGCACCTGCGCGGGCTCCTCGACAAGGTCGGCGTGAAGCCCGAGTTCGTGAAGCGCGCCGAGTACAAGTCCGCGCCGGAGTCGTTCACGGAGACCGAACCCACCCCCGCGAACCTCGAGGCCACGACCGCCCTGCTCGAAGGCCTGTTCGACGAGCTCGTCCAGGGCATCGCCACCGGCCGCAAGGTGGATCCCGCCCGCGTGGAGGCCTGGATCGACGGGGGCCCCCACTCGGCGGACCAGGCGCTGGCCGACGCGATGGTCGACGCGCTGGGCTACCCCGACGAGGTGGGGCGCCTCGCCTCCGAGCACCAGGGCACCGAGGTGAACCCGGACGACGACCTCCTGGCGAACCCGGTCGCACACTCGGCGTGGGAGGACCCGAAGCAGATCGCCGTCATCTACGTGGAGGGCGGGATCGTGTCCGGCGAGTCCTCCGGAGGAGGCCTGTTCTCCTCGGCGCGCACGACGGGCTCCGCTTCGGTGGTGCGCGCGCTCGAGCGCGTGAAGGAGGACGCCAACATCCGTGGGGTGGTCCTGCGCGTCGACAGCCCCGGGGGCTCTGCCTTCGCGAGCGACGAGATCTGGCGGGCCGCAGAGCTCGTGAAGGAGTCCGGCAAGCCGGTCGTGGTCTCGATGGGGGGGGTCGCAGCGAGCGGCGGGTACTACGTGGCCGCAGGCGCCGACGCCATCTGGGCCGAGCCCACCACGATCACGGGCTCGATCGGGGTGTACAGCGGCAAGTTCTCGACCCAGGCGCTGCAGGACAAGCTCGGGGTGAACACCGTCACCGTGGCGCGTGGACGCAACGCGACGGCCCAGTCCATGACCACACCGTGGGACGACGTGCAGCGGGCCCACATGCAGTCGCTGGTCGACCACACGTACGCGCAGTTCAAGGCGCGCGTCGCCGAGGGCCGCGGGCTCAGCCAGGACGAGGTCGAGAACGTCGCCCGGGGTCGCGTGTGGCTCGGGGAGGCCGCGAAGGAGAAGGGGCTCGTGGACGAGCTCGGCTCGTTCCAGGACGCCATCACCGACGCCAGGGAGCGGGCGGGCATTTCGGATCGACGCAAGGTGGGCCTCGTGGAGATCACCGGGTCCGGCCTGCTCCTCGAATCGCTCGCGCCTGCGCTCCAGGCGAGCGGGCCGCACCCGACCGTGGGCCTCGTGCGCGCGCTCGTCGGTGAGCGTCGGCTCGAGGAGCGGCTCCGAAGCGAGCTCGCCCCCGTGACGGCCCTGGTCCCGTGGAACGGGCTGGCGACCCTGCCCCTGCTCCATCCCGAGGTGCAGGTGTGGGCCCTCGAGCCCTACGTCGTCGAGCCGGAGTGAGCCCCTGATGCGCGGACCCGTCCGAATCCTGGTCGTGGACGACGACCGCGCGGTGCGAAAGGCCCTCCAGGTGAACCTCGGGAAGAGCGGGATGCTGGTGACGCTCGCGGAGACCCCGCAGGAAGCGCTGTCGGCGCTCCAGGACTCCGAGCAGCACCTCGTCCTCACCGACGTGCAGATGCCCGGAGGCACGGGGATCGAGCTGCTGGGGCGGATCCGCCAGAGCCACCCGGAGCTGCCGGTCATCGTGATGACGGGGTATGGCTCCGTCGAAGACGCCGTACGGGCCATGAAGATGGGGGCCGCCGACTACCTCATCAAGCCCATCTCCAAGGACGAGCTGCTGGTCGTCCTGGAGCGCGCGCTCGAGACCAGGTCCCTGCGGGCCGAGGTCGTCCAGCTGCGGCGGGAGGTCGACCAGAAATACGGCTTCGAACGCATCATCGGGGTCACGCCCATCATGAGGGCGCTGTACGAGGAGGTGGCGGCCGTGGCGGACACGCGCGCGACCGTCCTGCTCACCGGGCCGACCGGGACCGGCAAGGAGCTGCTGGCCCACGCGATCCACCACCGGAGCCCCCGCCGGTCCGGGCCGTTCGTGCGGGTCAACTGCGCCGCCATTCCCGAGTCGCTCCTGGAGAGCGAGCTGTTCGGCCACGAGAAGGGCTCGTTCACCGGGGCGATCCGCCAGCACCAGGGGCTGTTCGAGCAGGCCGACGGTGGAACCCTCCTCCTCGACGAGATCGGCGAGATCAACAGCTACGTCCAGGTGAAACTCCTCCGGGTGTTGGAGTCGGGCGAGTTCCCACGGGTGGGTGGGCAGCAGAACGTCCACGTGGACGTGCGGATCGTGGCCGCCACCAACCGGGACCTCGCGCTGGAGGTCCGCGAGAAGCGGTTCCGCGAGGACCTGTACTACCGCCTCAACGTCGTCGCGTTGCGGGTTCCGCCGCTGCGGGAGCGCAAGGAGGACATCCCGCTGCTCGTCGAGCACTTCGTCGCCGAGTACGCGACCCGCAACGACCGCCCCATCCCCCAGCTGCACAAGCGGGCGCTGGAGCAGCTGGTCGCCTACGACTGGCCCGGGAACGTGCGCCAGCTCGAGCACCTCGTGGAACGGACCGTGATCCTCAACCGCGGTCCGGTCATCGAAGAAGTGAAGCTACCCGAGGACCCTCGCCTCGCGACGGAGACCCCGGCGGGCGGGACCGAACGGGGCCACGCCCTGTTGCCGCCGCCGGAGGTGACGCTCCAGGACTGGCTGCTGCGGTTCGAGCGGGAGGTCATCGTCGCCGCCCTCAAGGAGGCCGGCGGCGTGCAGGCCCGCGCGGCGCGACGGCTCGGAATCGCCCGGTCGAACCTGAACTACCGCATCGGCCGGCTCGGGCTCCACGTGAAGGACGTGGAGTACGAGTAGCTCACTCCTCGACGCCGTACAGCGCCACCATCTCCTCGCAGGAGACGGTCGGGAGCTCCTGGTTCGTGTCGCGGCAGGCTTCGAGCGCGAGGCGGAGGTCGGTCGCGGAGAGGTCGAGGCGCTCCCGACCCCACTGCGTCCGGCACTGGTTGACGAAGTCGCCGCGACCGCGCGCGCCGAGGTCGTTCCACGACATCGTGTCGGGCTTGCAGTTCTGCAGCCGCTGCCCGACGTTGGTGCAGAGGACCTCGCACTTGTCGCCACACCCGGACACGACGGCGACGACGAGGACGAGCCAGGGGGTCTGCATCGGGAGCCATCGCGCCAGGCTCTGCACGGATCGACCAGTGGTGAAAGGTGGTGGCCAGAGACGGAGTCGAACCGCCGACACGGGGATTTTCAATCCCCTGCTCTACCAACTGAGCTATCCGGCCACGCGAACCAACCCTAACGACCCCTCCGCCGAGCGTCAACGCGCACACACGCGGCCAGGTCAGGTGCCTGGAGCGAGGCGAAGAACCACGTCGGCGCCCGCGACCACCCGCGCCTGGCACCCGAGCCGCTGCGCGGGCCCGTCCAGGAACGCCTCTTCTTCGACCACCTGCGGCGTCAGCCCCGACGCGCCCGACACGACCTGCACGCGGCACGAGTTGCAGGCAGCGAACCCACCACAGGCCGAGGTCATGGGCACGCCGCCGTGCTCACAAGCTTCCAACAACGTCACCCCCGCCTCCACCGCGAAGGGGGGGTGGCCTTCGAACGTGAGGCGAGCCATCAGACGTCGAAGCTCTCTCCGCAGCCACAGACCCGCTTCACGTTCGGGTTCGCGAGCTGGAAGCCCTTCTGGAGATCTCCGTCCGCCCAGTCCACCGCCGAGCCTGCCAGGTAGGGAAGGTGCAGCGGAGAGACGAAGACCCGGGCGCCGTCGAGCTCGATCACGAGGTCGTCGTCGTCCGGCCCGCGCTCGAACTCGATCAGGTAGGTGTAGCCGCTGCAGCCGCCGTCCTGAAGGCCCACGCGGAGCCCGCCGAACTTGCCCGCCTGCTCCGTCACGACCCTCGAGATCTCTCGCGCCGCGCGCTCGGTGATGCTCACCATCGGACCTCCCCCGCGGACCGTAACCTCACCCACGGCCGACGGGCGCAGCGTTAGGCCCGACGCGTGCGCCTCGTGTTCGTCGACGCCTGGGATTCGTTCGCCCACTCGCTGTCCGGGTTGCTGGGCGAGCTCGGCGCCGATGTCGACTTCGTGCGGTGCGATGCAGTCACGGTCGCGTACGCCCTCGCGGCGGATGGGGTGGTGCTCGGACCCGGGCCCGGCCGGCCCGAAGACGCTGGGATCTACATCGACGTCGTTCGTGGCGCCGCCGCAGCGCGCGTGCCGCTCCTGGGGGTGTGCCTCGGCCACCAGGCGCTCGGCCTCGCGTTCGGCGCGCGGGTGGTCCGCCACCCACCCGTACACGGCGTCGCGACTCCGATCCAACACGAGGGGACGGGCCTGTTCGAGGGGCTCCCGCCGTCCGTCCGGATGACGCGGTACCACTCGCTGGTCGTGGAGCGCGACACGCTGCCAGCGGCGTTGCTGATCACGGCGAGCTCGCCGGATGGCGCAGTGCAGGGCCTGGCCCACCGGTCGCTGCCGATGTTCGGGGTGCAGTTCCACCCGGAGTCGGTCGGCTCGGGCGCCCCGGGGAGGCAGCTCCTCGCCAACTTCCTGGTCAGGGTGACGGCGGAGCGCTCGCCTGCCGTCGACGCCACAGGCGCCACACGCGCCAAGGAGCCTGGACCAGGAGCGCGGTGAACGCGAACGGGCCGAGCAGGTTCATCCGGAACGCGTCCAGGGCCTGTCCATGGGCCAGGTACACGAAGCTGCGCGTGAGGCCGCACCCGGGACACGGGACCCCGGTGAGGCGCCGGAACGCACACGAAACGGGGACCTCCCAGCCGAACAACGTCACCGCTGCGTCGGACGGTTCGAGCAGCAGGGCGAAGGTCAACACGGCGAGCGCCAGCGCCACCATCGCGCGGTCACCGAAGCCGGGCGCGCGGGTCGTCGCATCGAACCAGCGGAGGAGCGTCACCCGGTCCACCTAACCGGACGGATTGTCGCAACGCGGGCGCGAGATGCGGTGCTGCCGACAGGTTGGCGCGACACGGCACCCAGGCTCAGGAGACAGCACCACTTTCGCCGGGCACGAACCTTGCTGTTCCCAGACCGAGGTGCCCGATGCTCGTGGACGTGTGGCTGGTGTCCTGGTCTACAGAGGAGGCTGCGTCGGTGTCCACCGCGCTCGCCGCCAACCCCGACGACTGGCGCGGCGTGCTGGCGGACCTGCGGGACCGCGACGATCGGGACGGCTCCCTCGAGGTCGTGTCTGCAGCGCGCATGGTCGCTCCGGCCGGGGAGCGTGGCGTCCTGCACGTCGCACCGTGGTCGACCCACGGGACGGAGCGCGAGTACCTCCTGAACGTCGATCGCAGGGAGGACGAGTACACGCTGTCGTTCTTGCTCCGCGAGACCGGTCGGAACGCCCGACACCTGTCGTGGCGGGGCGTGATCGAGATCGGCGCCGACGAGGCGACCGTGGTGGAGGCCGCGCCGGGGTGGGGCCTCGTGGTTTCCACGCCTGTCGCGCCCTGATCAGCGCCGCTCTGGCGCCCCGATCCGACCGACCTGCCGGCCCATCCGATCGACGATGCCGTTGACGAAGGACTTCGTCTCGGCCGAGCCGTACTTCTTGCCGAGCTCGATCGCCTCGTTCATCGAGACGTTCGGCGGGATGTCCTGGCACGCGAGGAGCTCGAACGCCGCCATCCGCAGGATGTTCCGATCGACCACCGGCATGCGCACGAGCCTCCAGTTGGTCGAACACGCGTCGATCATCGCGTCGATCGCTTCCTTGCGCTCCTCGATGCCGAACACGAGCCGCTCTGCGAACTCGACCTCCTCGGCCTCGGCGGGCCGACCAGGGTCGGGGCCCTCACCGTCCATCAGCGTGGCCCAGAGGTCTCCGAGGCAGGGGACCGGCGGTACTTCGCGCAGATCGGCCTCGTACAGCGCCTGGAGGGCGTACTCGCGGGCCTGGCGACGGGAAGCCATGTCAGCCCTCCGCCAGCGCGCGCAGGACCGACGCCATCTCGAGCGCGGCCAGCGAGGCCTTGAAGCCGTTGTTGCCCTGCTTGGTGCCCGCGCGGGCCCAGGCCTGCTCGAGCGAGTCGGTGGTCAGGACCCCGAAGATCACCGGCACCCCGGTGGCCTGCGTCGCGTGGGCCACTCCGGCGGTGACCGCGCTCGTGACGTGGTCGTAGTGGGAGGTGTCGCCGCGGATGACGCAGCCCAGCGCCACCACGCCGACGTACTTCCCGGTGGCGGCGAGCCGGTGGCACACGAGCGGCAGCTCGAACGCGCCCGGCACCCACACCGTGACCAGGTGATCCGCCGGGACCCCGTGCCGGCGGAAGCCGTCCTGGCAGCCGGCGACCAGCTCCTTGACGAGGGCGTCGTTGAACCGCGACGCCACGATGGCGTAGCGGCCACCGTGGTGCACGAAGGTCCCCTCGACGACCCGCCCCTGCTCTGCTCCGTTCATCGCCGACCCCCCACGCCTTCCGGGCGGATGCCCACCCGCTCCACGATCGACAGCCCGTAGGCCTCCACCCCCACGACGGGGTTGGTCGAGCTGCTCAGGAGCCGGAGCTCCGACAACCCGAGGTCCACGAGGATCTGGCACCCGGTGCCGAGATCCCGCAGCGCCTCTGCCCGGGCCTGCTCCGGACGTTCGCTGCCACCCAGGAAGTCGCGGCCGAAGCCGGCGACGAGCCCGTCCAGGGGCGCGCCGAGGTGCAGCAACACGAGCGCGCCGCGACCTTCGGCGGCGATGCGCTCGAGCGAAGCGCGCGCGCTGGCCGCGAGCGCGTTGAGGCCCGGGTCGACGAAGGCCCAGGGCGGAGGAGCGGCCTGTACCCGCGCGAGGGTCGGCGCCCGATCGAGGGTCCCCATCGAGAGGGTCTGGTGGATGCCGCCCGTGAGGCCCCGGTACAAGCGGGTCTCGAAGCGGCCCACGCCGGGAACGTCGACCTGGCCCACGGACTCGCGGCGCACGATGCGCTCGGTGCGCATCCGGTACTTGATGAGGTCGGCCACCGCGCACAGGTGGAGGTGGTGTTCGGCGCCGAACGCCAGGAGGTCGGCGAGGCGCGCCATGGTGCCGTCGGCGCGCACCACCTCGCAGATCACGCCGCTCGGGTCGAGCCCGGCGAGGCGGGCGAGGTCCACGGAGCCCTCGGTCTGCCCGACCCGCTCCAGCACGCCGCCGTCCCGGGCCCGCAGCGGGAACATGTGCCCGGGGGTGACGATGTTGCGGGGCCCGGCGTCGGGGCGGATGGCCGTCCGCACGGTGTGAGCGCGGTCCGCCGCGGAGATGCCCGTCGTGACGCCTTCGCGGGCCTCGATCGAGACGGTGAACGCGGTGTGGTACGGCGACTGGTTGTTGGACGCCATCATCGGGAGCTGGAGCCGCTCCACCTGCTTCGACGTGAGCGAGAGGCAGATCAGGCCGCGCGCGTGCGTCGCCATGAAGTTGATGGCTTCGGGCGTGATCATCTCGGCCGCCATCACGAGGTCGCCCTCGTTCTCGCGGTCCTCGTCGTCCACGAGGATGACCATCCGCCCGGCGCGCAGGTCGTCGATCGCGATCTCCACCCGGCGGAGCGGGTCGGGGTGCATCACCTCGAACGGGCCCTGGTCCATGCCTCTCCTCCCCCAGCCTGCGGGCTGCTGGGCTATCACCCGGCGGCGGGCCCTGCCCGGTCCGGTGGGTCGACGGCCAACGTCAGGTGCAGGTCGGGCCCGACGGTCTCGTGCGTGAGAAGCCGGAACCGGGGCGCTTCCCGCAGCGAGGTGATGCGCTGTCCGCCCAGCCACGGGCGGCCACCCGGGACGGCCATCGGCGCCAGGAACAGGTGGAGCTCGTCCACCAACCCGGCGTCCACGAACGAGCGCAGCACCGTGCCTCCGCCCTCCACCAGCACCCGGTGCAGCCCCCGCCGCACGAGATCGCGCGCCACCGCCGTGACGTCCGGCCGACCGTCCGGTCCCGCCTCCACGCGGACCACGGTGGCTTCGAGCACGCGCTCGGGGGCCTCCGCGGTGCAGTACACCAGCGGGCGACGGGGTCCGCGGAGCACCGCAGCGTCCTCCGGTAGCCGCAGGGAGGTGTCGAGGATCACCGGCATCGGCGCCCGGACCACGTCCGGCAGCCGACAGGTGAGGCGCGGATCGTCGGCGAGCACCGTTCCGATGCCCACCAGCACCGCGTCGCACTCCGCCCGCAGCCGGTGGCCGAGCGCGCGGGCGGGCTCGGACGTGATCCACTGCGACTCGCCCGAAGCCGTCGCGATGCGCCCGTCGAGCGAGGTCGCGACCTTGGCGACCACCTCGGGGAGGCCGACGGTCACTGCGCGGGCGAACCCCCGGATCCGCACGGCGCAGGCGGGATCGTCGAGGAGCGTCACCGCGAGCCCCGCGTGGCGAAGCTGCTCGAGCGACGCCCCGCGCATCGGCGGGAACGGATCCTTCACGCCCACCACCACCCGGCCGACGCCCGCAGCGAGCAGCGCGTCGGTGCAGGGCGGCGTGCGCCCGTGGTGCCGGCAGGGCTCCAGCGTCACGTACATCGTGGCGCCGCGCGGGTCGTGGCCCCGGGCCACGCAGTCCCGCAAGGCCATCACCTCGGCGTGGTGCGAACCGGCCGGCTGCGTGTGGCCCTCCCCGAGGACCAGGCCGTCCCGCACCAGCACTGCGCCCACGGGTGGGTTCGGCGCCGTGTTCCCGAGCGCCTGGGCGGACAGCGCCAGCGCGGCCGCCATGAAGCCCCGATCGGCCTCCGGGTCCGTCACCGGCTCTCCTTGATGGCGGCGCCGAACTGCTCGACGCTCTCGAACTCGCGGTACACGCTCGCGAACCGCACGTACGCCACGGCATCGAGGTCGCGGAGCACGCCCATCACGATCTCTCCGAGGCGACGGCTGTCGACCTCGGGCTCCCGGCACTCCACCAGCTGCTGCTCCACCTTGGAGACCGCCGCCTCGAGCTCCGCAGGCCCCACCGGACGCTTGCGGCACGCGAGCGCGATCCCGTGCTGGACCTTCTGCCGCTCGAACGCTTCGCGGCTGCCATCCTTCTTGACGATCCAGGGCAGCTTGAGCTCGATGCGCTCGACGGTGGAGAAGCGCTGCCCACACGCCTGGCACGCGCGGCGGCGGCGGATGCCGTCACCGGACTCGCGGGAGTCCACCACGCGGGTGTCCTCGTGCTGGCAGGACGGGCACCGCACGCTCAGGCCATCAGATCCGCAGGGTACACCGGGTACTTCGCGCAGAGGTCGTGCACCGACCGACCCACGCGCTCGACCGTGGCGGTGTCGTCCGGGTGGGCGAGGAGGTCGGCGATCAGGTTGGCGACGACGACCGAGTCTGCGCGGCCGAGGCCGCGGGTGGTCATGGCGGGGGTCCCGATGCGGATCCCGGACGTGACCATGGGGCTGCGCTGCTCGCCGGGCACCGTGTTCTTGTTGACGGTGATGTGCGCGCGGCCGAGGGCCTCCTCGGCGTCCTTGCCCGACAGCCGCTCCCCGAGGTCGACGAGCATCAGGTGGTTGTCCGTGCCGCCGGAGACGATCTTGAGCCCGCGCTCCACGAG
>JBIKWC010000402.1:0-5619 GCA_044356535.1 Myxococcota bacterium | reverse complement strand
GTCGAGCTCCCCGACGGGCGGCTCGTGTACCTCGCCTACGAGTTCTCGCAGCCCTCCGACGGCGCCACGCAGCAGTTCCTCGCCACCGACCGCGTGTGGGCGCTGCCCGAAGGTGGAACGGTCGGCGAGGTGCTGTTCACCACGCTCGGCGACTACCCGGAGCAGGCCCGGATCGATACCCCACCCGAGGGCCAGGACGGCCGGTCGCTCCTGGGGTTCCTGGACTGGGGCCACGGCGCCTCCCTCGGCTGGCGCGACGAGGACGAGACCCTGTTCCTGATGTGGCGCTGGCTCGACACCCTCGTCGCGATCGACGACCAGGGCGTCCGGTGGGGCTGGGGCGGCGACTACGGCGAGCTCACGGGGTCCGACAGCTTCGAGCACGCGCACTTCTCGGAGGTGTGGGACGGCGGCCTGCTGGTGTTCGACAACCGGGTGGACGAGGCCGGGGGCTCGAGGCTCGTCGAGTACACGTTCGACGAGGCCTCGTACCAGAAGGTGTGGGAGTGGACCGAGGGGTGGTGGGAGCGCGGCGTGGCCGATGTCCGCCGCGTCCCCGGCTGCGACACGGTGATGTCGAGCTGGCCCGACCAGGGCCGCATCGTCGAGGTCGCGCGCGATGGCACGACGACCTGGCAGGTCTCGGTGGAGGCCTCGCTCGAGCGCATCGAGCCGCTCGAGGTCCTGCCCTTCTGAGCCCGCGGGCCCGGGGGCTCAACGGCCTTGGCGTCCCCGGATCAGCCGGTCCGCCGTGAGGTTCACGACGAAGGTGAGGAAGAACAACAGCAGCCCGAGCGCGAACAGGACCTGGTAGTGCTCCCCACCGCGGACGGCCTCACCGAGCTCGGCGGCGATGGTCGCCGTGATCGTGCGGACGGGATCGAACAGGCCGGTCGGCAGGTTGACCGCGTGGCCCGTGGCCATCAGGACCGCCATGGTCTCGCCCACACACCGTCCGACGCCGAGCAGCACCGCCACCAGCAAGCCGGGCCGGGCGGCCGGCAACAGGACCCGCCAGATCATCTCCCACTTCGTGGCGCCCATCGCGAGGGCCGCCTGGCGGTAGCTGTCGGGCACGGCCCGCAGCGCGTCCTCCCCCAGTGACACCAGCAGCGGCAGCGTCATCAGGGCCAGCAACAGGGCCCCGTTCAGCCCGTTCAGTCCGATCCGCGCCCCCATCCACTGGAGCATGGGGTTGAACATCATCACGCCCACGAAGCCCCACACCACCGACGGGATCGCGGCCAGGAGCTCCACGATCACCTTGAGCGTCTCGCGAACCCGCGGGCTGGCGAACTCGGAGAGGTACACCGCCGCGGCCAGACCGAGGGGCACGCTGATCGCCAGCGAGAGGCCGACACACCAGAACGTGCCTGCGAGCAGCGCCAGGATGCCCCAGCTCGGGGTGCTGTCGGTCGGAGACCAGTCGATCGACGTGAACACCACGCCCGCGTGGGAGATCAGCGTGGGCAGGCCCTCCCGGGCGATGAACGCGAAGATGGCCAGCAGGAACACGATCGCCGAGTACCCGGCGACGTGGACGAGGCCCTCGACGAGCTTCTCTCCGTAGAGGGAGGCGGTGCTGCGGCGGCGGCGGATGGCCATGGGGACCTCCCTCGGAGACTAGAGGGGGACGAAGCCAGCTTCGAGGACGATCTTCTGGCCGGCCGGCCCCTTCGACCAGTCGAGGAAGGCGGCCACCTCCCCCTGCGCTGCTCCGTTCGTGTACACGAACAGCGGACGCGAGAAGTCGTAGGCCTTGCTCTTGACGTTCTCGATCGAGGGCTCGCTGCAGGGAGCGCCCCTGGTCTTGGACAGGCACACGAAACGCGCGGAAGGGTTGCGGTAGCCCATGCCGCCGTACCCGATGGCGCACTTCTGCGTGGCCACCACGTCCACCACCTGTTGGGTGCCGGACTGGTCCATGGTGTTGGTGAACTTCCCGTCCTTGCCGAGGATCTCCTCGCGGAAGTACTCGTAGGTGCCGCTGTTGTTCTGCCGTCCGACCTTCTGGATCTCGCCGCAGTCGAGCGGGACGCCCAGGTCCGACCAGCTCTTGCACGCCCCGTCGGCCGAGTAGATGCACCTGAGGTCCTCGAAGGACAACGCCGCGATCGGGTTGTCCGCGTGGACGTAGATGGCGAGGCCGTCGAACGCCAGCACGTTCTCGACGGGGTGGATGCCCTTCTTCTCCGCCAGCTCGAGCTCCTCGCCCTTCATGGCGCGCGAGGCGTTGGCCATGTCGGTGGTGCCGTCGAGGAGCGACTTCACGCCGGTGCCGGTGCCCCCGCCGGTGACGGCCACGACCACCCGGGGGTTCACGGTGAGGTACGCCTCGGACAACTTCTGCATCAGGCTGACCATGGTGTCGGAGCCCTTCACCTGCAGGACGATGGGCCCTTCTCCACAGGCGGAGAGCGCGAGCAACAGCGGAAGCGTGATCATGGAGACCCCCGGAGGCTAGCCGTAGCGGCCTTCGATGTACCGCGCGGTCCGCTCGTCGCGCGGCGTGGTGAACAGCTCGTGGGTCGGGCTCGTCTCGACGAGCTCCCCCATCAGCATGAAGGTGCAGCGGTCCGATACGCGGCGGGCCTGCTGCATGTTGTGCGTCACGATGATCTGCGTGTACTGGCCGCGGAGCTGGGACATCAGCTCCTCGACCGCGCCGATCCCGCCGGGGTCGAGGGCCGAACACGGCTCGTCCATCAGCAACACCCGCGGCTTGAGCGGGAGCAGCCGCGCGATGCACAGCTTCTGCCGCCCCTCCAGCGACAGCGCTTCGGCGGACGAGTGCAGCTTGTCGCGCACCTGGTCCCACAGCCCGACCGTGCGGAGCGCGTGTTCGCAGAGCCCGTCCTGGACGCTCCGGGGCGTGCGGGGCGCGTGCAGGGTGATGCCGAACAGGATGTTCTCGCGGATCGACAGGGGCAGCGGGTTCGGACGCTGGAACACCATGCCCACGTCCCGGCGGAGCGCGATGACGTCGGTCTGCGGCGAGCCCGTGTCGTGTCCGGAGACCACGAGGTGGCCCTCGGTGCGCGTGGTGGGGGCGTCGTTCATGCGGTTCATGCACCGCAGGAGCGTGGACTTCCCGCAGCCCGAGGGGCCGATGAGCGACAGGATCTCGCCGTCCACCACCTCGACGGACACCTTGTCGAGGGCGCGGAACGTGCCGTACCACAGCGAGAGCTCGACGCACGTGACGACGGGGCGGGCGTTCGTCACCCGAACCTCCCGTTGACGTAGTCGGCGGTGCGCGGGTCCTTCGAGCGCTCGAACAGGTCGTGGGTCGGGCCCTCCTCGACGAGCTCACCGTTCAGGAAGAACGCCGTGCGGTCGGCGATGCGGCGCGCCTGCTGGAGCAGGTTCGTGACGAGCACGATGGTCAGGCTCGACTTGAGCTCGGTGAGGACGGCCTCGATCCGCATGGTGGTGACGGGGTCGATGGCGATCGAGAACTCGTCGAGGCACAACACCTCGGGGTCGGTCGAGAACGCCCGCGCGAGCGTGAGCCGCTGCTGCTGGCCCCCGGAGAGCTTCGTCCCGAGCTCGGGGAGGCGGTCCTTCACCTCGTCCCACAGGGCGGCCTGCACGAGGCACCGCTCCACGATCCCGTCGAGCTCTGCCTTGTTGCGCACCCCCACCATGCGCGGCGCGAACGCGACGTTGTCGTACACCGACATGGGCAGCCCGACCGGGAGCGGCAACACGGTGGCGACGCGGCGGCGTACGTCCGAGGCGTCCAGCGTGCGCACGTCGACGCCATCGAGCGCCACGGTCCCGGTGCTTGCGCTGCCGGGGGTGAGCTCGAGGGTGCGGTTGAGGCAGGTGAGGAAGCTCGACTTGGCCGAGCCCGCCGGCCCGATGATGCCGAAGATGCCGTTGCGGGGGACGTCGAGGGTCAGCGGGCGGAGGACCTGGCGGGGGCCGTACGAGATGGTGAGGTCGCGCACCCGCAGGTGGGTCGGGCTCTCCGTGGTCACCATCGCCTCGCGGAGCGCAGCCGCAGTCGGAGGACGATCGCGACCGAGTTGAACAGCAACACCGTGAGCACCAGCACGAGCGCGGTGCCGTACTTCATGGTGTCGCTGACGTTCGGCACCTGGGTCACGAGCGCGAACACGTGCATCGAGAGCGCCATCGTCTGGCTCCCGACCCCGCGGGGCAGCACCGGGAAGTAGAACGCTGCGCCGGTGAACAGGATGGGGGCAGTCTCGCCGGCCGCCCGGCTCACCTGGAGGATCACGCCGGTGAGGATGCCCGGGAGCGCGTTCGGGAGCACGACGTGGCGGATGGTCTGCCACCGGGTGGCGCCGAGGTTCCAACACGCGAGCCGGAACACCTGGGGCACGCTCTGCAGCGCGGCCTTGGTGGACGTGATGATGACCGGGAGCGTCATCACGCCGAGGGTGAGCCCAGCGGAGAGGATGGAGGTGCCGAGGTCGAGGAACAACACGAAGGCGCCGAGTCCGAACAGTGCGTGCACGATCGACGGGACACCAGCGAGGTTGACGATCGCGAGGTCGACGACCCGGGGGATCCACCCGTTGCCTGCGTACTCGGACAGGTAGATGCCGGCGAGGACGCCCACGGGCACGGCGAAGCTCAGGCTCACGCCCACGAGCCACAAGGTGCCGACGATGCAGGGCAGGATCCCACCGGCCGTCATCCCGGAGACCGGCATCGTGAACAGGAACGTCGGGGACAACGCGGGCGCGCCCTTCAGCACCAGGAGGCCCATCACCCCCAGCGCGGGGACCGCCGCCGTCACCGCTGCGAGCAGGAGGAGGGATCGGGCGAGGGACTCCGTCCGGCGTCGGGCGTCGAGCGGCTCCAGCGGCACCGCGTAGGTCTCGCGAACAGCGGAGGGAGTGACGTCCTGAGCCTGCACATTCAGGGACTATCGGACGGGCGTGACGACGCAGTGACGTACGAGGCACGCTTCGGTGCCGCCCGTTACCGAGCGGACCTGGAGGCCACTGTGTCCCTCACGCTCCCCGCGCACCCCACCCTCCACCGACCGACCGGCCCCGTGGTGTTGTGCATCCTCGACGGGATCGGGCTCGGCAGCGGCGCCGAAGACGACGCCGTCGCCACGGCCAGGACCCCCAACCTCGACGCCCTCCGGGCCCGGTTCCCGCACACCGCGCTGCGCGCCCACGGCGTGGCGGTGGGCATGCCCTCCGACGAGGACATGGGCAACAGCGAGGTCGGGCACAACGCCATGGGCTGCGGTCGGGTGTTCCAGCAGGGGGCGTCGCTGGTCGACCAGGCCCTGTCCACGGGGGCCTTGTTCGAGACGCCGGTGTGGGCCGAGCTCTGCCGCGCCCGAACGCTGCACCTCCTGGGCCTCGTGTCCGACGGCAACGTCCACTCCAACGTCGCCCACCTCCACGCGCTGATCGAAGGCGCTGCGCGGGCCGGCGTGCACCGGCTGCGTGTCCACGCGCTCACCGACGGCCGGGACGTCGATCCCCGCAGCGCCCTCACCTGGCTCCGTCCGCTCGAGGACAAGCTGCGGGCGCTCTCCGCGACCGGACGGGACTACCGGGTCGCGAGCGGCGGGGGCCGGATGCACCTGACGATGGACCGCTACGGCGCCGAGTGGGCCATGGTCGC
>JBIKWC010000401.1:0-5620 GCA_044356535.1 Myxococcota bacterium | reverse complement strand
CCAGCGTTCGCTCGTCGGCACCAGCGGCCAGGGTGCCTCCGTTGGTGCGTTCGACCCAGCTGGCCTCCAGCACCGGTGCGTTCACCGCCGCTGGCCCGACCCCAGCCCCCGCGAACGCACCACCAACACCGGCGCCGCCGACGTGCCCGGGCCTCCCCCCTCGAACACGACGCCCCGGGTGCGCCATGCGACAACTACAACCTCCCCGCCGACGACAACTACATCTCCCCACCGGACAGCGCGCGGTAGACCGCCTCGAACGCCCGGGTGCGTTCACCGCCGCTGGCCCGACCCCAGCCCCCGCGAACGCACCAGGTGCCGAGGCCAGCCGCCTCCAACGCACCATCCGCGACCACCGTTCGATCGAGGGCCGGCGAAACCCAGCGTTCGCTCGCCGGCATCAGCGGCCAGGGTGCCCCGTTGGTGCGTTCGACCTGCCTGGCCTCGACCGCGGGTGCGTTCACCCCGGCTGGCTCGACCCCTGCGAACGCACCACCCGGAGCGCCGTGGTGCCCAGGACGCCGGGCAGATAGCGGTGGGCGTGTCCGAGGAGCCCCTCCATCTGCGGGTCGTGCGCGCCGCGGCCGGGTGCGGCAAGACGACCGAGCTCGCTGCGCGCTACCTCCGCGGCCTCGCGCAGGGCGTGCCCGCCGAGCGCGCCGTCGCCATCACCTTCACCCGCCGCGCCGCCGCCGAGCTCAAGGAGCGCGTCTCCACCGCGCTCCACGCGTGCCTGCCCGGGAGCGCCGGCGAACAGGCCCGCGCCCGCCTCGGTCCCGTCTGGGAGCTGGTGTACCGGCCCGTGTGCCCCGACGACCCCGAGGTCGCGCGACGCGCGCTCGCCGCCCTGCCGGAGGCGCCCATCGGCACCACCGACACCTTCGTGTTGCGGCTCCTCTCCGAGTTCGCGCTCGACGCAGCGCTGCCCCTCCCCACCGGCGACCGCGTCCCGTTGGACGTGCCGCTGGGCACCGGCGCCGCCACGTCGCAGGCCCTGCAGCGTGCCGCGCGGCGCGTTCTCGACCCGGCGGGGGACGCCGCGCCGCGCCCCGAGCTCGCCACCCTGGTGCGCGCCTTCACCCTCGACGAGCTCGTGCCCGCGCTGGCGCGGCGCGGCCGGTGGGACCACCTGCCGTTGGCGACCACCGACCAGGTGCTGGGCCCCTGGACCATCGAGCTCGGGCGCCTCCTCTGGCTGCTGCCACTGCGCGACGTCGTGGGCCCCAGCGACCCCACGTCCCCCGACGCCTGGCAAGCTGCCCTCGAGCCCATGACCAACGCCGCCGGCCGGTGGGCGCTGCCCGCGGTGTCCGCGTGGGCGGCAGGTGGCTGCGATCCCGCGACCACCCCGCTCGCGATCTTCGGCTGGCTCGCCACCACGCATCTCGGCAAGCCCGCGACGAAGAAGCTCCGGTCCGCCCTCGAAGCCCAGGAGGTGGCGCTGGGCCCTGGCACCCTCGACCTGTGGGCCCTGGTGAGCGCCCTCGAGTACCCGTACGACGACCCGGAGAAGGTTCGGACCGCGGACACCCTGCGTCTCGCCCGCGACACGCTTCGCCGCGAGGTCGTCGCTGTGGGCCTCCGCGAGGCCGCGCTCGCCGGGGAGCTCGGGTACGACGAGCTCCTCGAGGCCGCCGTCCACCTGTGTGAGCACCCGCCGGCGGCGCTCGTGGGGCGGTTCCGGACCCTCCTCGTCGACGAGGTCCAGGACGCCAACCCCGGCCAGCACCGCCTGTACGCCGCGCTCGCCCGGCTCCCGGGCACCGAGGCCGTGTTCGTGGGGGACGCCCGCCAGAGCATCTACCTGTTCCGCGACGCCGAGCCCGAGCTCCTCCGCACGCTCGAGGACACCCACCCCGACCCCCTCGAGCTCCGCGTGAACCGCCGGAGCACCCCCGAGCTCGTGGCGGCCCACCGGGCCCTGTTCGACCGCCTCGACGAGCCCATGCGCAAGCACCGCTGGCGGCCGCCGTCCTCGCTCGCCACCCTCGTCGCAGACCCAGCCAACGCCGCGCTGGCGCTCGATCCAGCCCACCACGCCGACCCCACGCCCGTCCACGTCGTCGTCCCGGAGGAGGCGGCGACGAACGTCCGCGACGACGACCTCGACACGCGCGCGCTCGAGCACTTCCTCACCCGGGTCGCCGCCGCCGCCCGCGAACCCGGGCACGCGGCCGACACCGCGGTGGTGTTGTGCAGCAACTGGGGGGTCGCCGAGCGCGCCTGTCGCTGGCTCCGCGCCCGAACGGGCCGCCCGGACGCCGCGTTCGTGGAGGGCGCCGCTGGCCGAAACGGTGCCTCGCGCGTGTCCGACGATGTGCGGTTGTTCCTGCGGGCCCTGTCGTCCGACGCCGACGAGCTCGCGTGGCTCGGGGTCTGGCGCCACCCCGGCGTGGGCCTCACCGACGGCGCGCTCGCCCGCGCGGTCTCCGGGGTGGGGCTGCTCCACCGCGACCCGTCCGGCCGGCTGGTCCCGTGGCGGGAGAGCAAGCGGACCCCGCTCGGCTGGTGGCTGTCGGCCGAGGCGCTGGGGGCTCCCCACGGCGAACGCGACGTCGAGGCCTTCGCGCGGAGCCGTCCCGCCCTGCTCGCGGCGCGCGACGCGCTGGGTCGTCGTCCGACCTCCACCGTGCTCGATCACCTGTTCGACGCCCTCGAGCTGCGCACCGTGTGGACCGCGGGGCCAGGCGGGGCCGATGACGTGGCCGAGCTCGAGGTGCTGCTGGACGTGATCCGCGAGCGCGACGCCCGCGGGGTCTCGCCCGACGTGGTGCTCGCCGAGCTCGACGACGAGGGCCTGGAGCGCCCGCAGGTGCGGCTCGAGCGGCCCGCGGGGCACATCTCCTGCACCACGTTGTTCCAGGCGAAGGGACTCGCCTGGGACCACGTGTGTGTGCTGCGGCCCGGTCACCTCGTCCGCGGCCGCGTCGACACCGACGTCCGCGACGGGTGGATGGCGCTCCCGACCGGCCAGCGCGTGCGCCTGGAGGGCCTCCGCTTCGATCCGGACGGCGGGCTCTCGGACTTCACCGATCCGCTCGGGCGGCTCGCCGCGCGGCTGCACCACCTGCGGCTCACCGAGGAGTGCGCCCGGTTCGCGTACGTCGCCGTCACCCGCGCCCGCCGGTCGGTGACGCTCGCCGTGCCGCGCAAGGCGAAGGTGCCGAAGGCCCGCGAGGAGCTCCAGTTCAAGGACCTCCTCCCCGACGCCTGGGCCAGGGGTGGGCTGCCGGGTGTCGCAGTGGTGCCCTGCCCGGCGACGGGCCCGGTGGCTGCGGCCGCGACCGGCTTCGTGGTGCCCACGGACACGGCCGTGCCGCCGGCCACCGAGGTGCCGCGGGGCTGGGACGAGCGGGCGCCGTCGTCGCTGGGCGCCTACCTCACGCCCGAGGACCGCGCGCGGTTCGCCGAGTCGATCGCCGCCCAGGTGCGCCTGCAGAACGGGTTCTTCGCGGGCAGGACCCCGGTGGTGGCGCCCGGTACGGACCCCTCGACGGGCCTGGGGGTTCCCGGTCACCCACTCGGCGACCTCACCCCCGCGGACTGGGGGACGCTCGCGCACGGCTGGTTCGCGTTCTGGGGGTTCCGCGGAGAGCCCGACGCCGCCCAGGTCGGCGCGTACCTCGCGCAGGAGTGGCCCGGAGGCACCCACCCGGAGCTCGTCGGCTGGCTGCTCGCGGTCTCGACCCGGATGCGCGAGGTGGGCGGGCCGCTGTGGGCGCGGGTCACCGACCCCCGGGTCAAGCTCCGGTTCGAACACCCGCTGCTCGGCGTGAGCCGCGTGGCGGGGCGGGACGTGTCGCTCGCCGGTCGGATGGATCTGCTCGTCGAGGGGCCCAGGAAGAGCTGCCTGGTGGTGGACTTCAAGGCGGGGCACAAGGCGCCCACCGGGTTCGCCGACCTCGTGGCCGGCGCCTCGCTCCGCACGTACGCCTTCCAGCTCCACGCGTACGCCGAGGCGCTGGAGCGCACCGGCCGCACGGTCGATGCGGTCGCGTTGTGGTTCGTCCGCACCGGCACCCAGGTGACCTGGCGGTGAGGGCTCTTCCAGGGCCGCGGACAGATCTCGACCGCGTTCCGGTCCCGCCGTCCGTTAGGGGACGCGGCCATGCGATTGCTCCACACCGCCGACTGGCACCTCGGACGCACGCTCCACGGGCACTCCCGCCGCCGTGAGCAGGAGCAGTTCGTGGACGAGCTCGTGTCGCTCGCCGCCGGTGCCGACGCGGTGTTGATCGCGGGCGACGTGTACGAGACGGCGAACCCGCCCATCGAGGCCGAACAGCTCCTGTTCGACGCGCTCGCACGGCTCGGGGACGGAGGCCGGCGCGCCGTGATCGTGATCGCCGGCAACCACGACGCCCCGGATCGGCTCCGCGCCACCGCCCCGCTCGCCACCCGACACGGTGTGTGGGTGCTGGGCCGACCGGGCGACGTGCCGCTGCCCAGGGTGGGACAGCCGGGGGTGTCGCTCGCCGACCCTGCGCCGGGGCTGCTCGACCTCGTGTTCCCCGATGGCCGCCGCCTGGTGGTGGGGGCGCTGCCGTACCCCTCCGAGGCCCGCTTGCGGCAGGTGTTGTCCGTCGACATCGGCGGCAGGGACCAGCAGGCGGCCTACGAGGAGCGCGTGGCCGCCGTGTTCTCCGAGCTCGCGCGCCAGTTCCGGCCCGACGCGGTGAACGTCCTGGTGAGCCACCTGGCCGTCAGCGAGTGTATGCCGTCGGGCTCGGAGCGCGCGCTGGTGGGCGGCGCCTGGCAGGTCTCGGGGCGCGTGTTCCCGGCCGCTGCGCAGTACGTCGCCCTCGGGCACCTGCACCTCGCGCAGGAGGTGCCGGCAGCGTGTCCGGCGCGGTACTCCGGCGCGCCCATGCCGTTCCGGTTCTCGGAGCGCGAACACCCCCGCGAGGTCGTCCAGGTGGACGCAGAGCCGGGCCAGCCCGCGGTGATCACGCGGGTTCCGTTGTCCGCGGGTCGGCCGCTCGTGTCGTGGGAGGCCTCCTCGATCGAGGAGGTGGAGCAGGGCGTCGCCGACGGCCGGTTCACCGACGCCTGGATCGACCTGTCGCTGCGGGTGGGTGCCCGGCTGACGCCGTCGGAGGTGGCCCGGGTCCAGCGACTGTCGCGCGACATCGTGCGGCTGCGGGCGGTACTCCCGGACGCTGTGGCCGCGGACCTCGCGCCGAGCCAGCGCCGGGAGCTGCCCATCGACCAGGTGTTCCGTGCGTTCTACGCGGGCGCCACGGGCTGCGAGCCCGACCCGGAGCTCGTGCGGCTGTTCGTCGAGCTCTCGAGCCCATGAAGCCGCTCTCCCTCACCGTCGGCGGCCTCCACTCGTACCGGGAGCCCGTGGTCGTCGACTTCCAGGAGCTCGGGCGGTTCGGGCTGTTCGGCATCTTCGGGCCCATCGGGTCCGGCAAGTCCACCCTCCTCGACGCGATGACCCTCGCGCTCTACGGCCTCGTGGACCGCGTGGTCGGCCGCTCGCGTCGCGGACTCGTGTACGCCGGCGACCCCACCGTCCGCTGCGAGGTCCGCCTGCGGTTCGAGCTCGGGACCGGCCGCCCGTCCGACCCGCGCCGCGTGTACGAGGTCCACCGCTCGTACCGGGACGAAGGCGGGA
>JBIKWC010000005.1:0-77886 GCA_044356535.1 Myxococcota bacterium | reverse complement strand
CCTCGACGACCCCCCCCCCCCGCGACCCGCAGGCGGTCGACGACCGCTGACGTCCGAAGGTCCACCGCCCGCAACCACCCGTCCGCCTCGACGACGGCGTGGTCACCCGAGGCGAACCCGTAGTCGTTGTACTGCTCGGTCGGGAGGAGGACGGTGCCCCCGACGGGCCGCTCGAACTGGAGCCCGTCGCTCGACCAGCTGGACGGCTCCGTGTCGAGCCAGCGGTCACCCCGCGGCGAGGACGTGATCGACCGCGTCGTCGGGCCGACCCGGACCAGCCACCCGTCTTCCCAGGCCCAGGCCGCACCGTCGGCCAGGGGCAGGAACGTGGTGCCGTCGTCGTCCACCGTCGCCAGCGGGGGTGGTCCACACGGGGCCTCGACCTCCACGGGCGCCAGGGTGCGGCCGTCGAGCGCACCCTGCTGGTCCCCGTCCCGCCACCCCACGACCCCGCCGGAGAACCGGCACAGCTGGCGGTTCCCGGCGCGGATGCGGGCCAGCTCGTCGCCGCTCGGCAGCGCCCGCGCGACCAGGTCGTCGGAGCCGAGCACCAGGGCGAGGTCGAGCTCCCCGTCGACCCAGACATCGCCCTCGAGCTCGTCGCGCGAGATCGGCACCTCGATGTCGGGCGCGCCGTCGAACCGCCGACCGACGAGCTTCGGCACCATCCAGCCGGTCGACCACGCCACGGCGCCGGCGGCGTCGACGTCCCAACCCGCGGGGTTCACGGTCATGGGGTGGGTGACGACCTCGCCCGTCGCCACCTCCACCCGCGAGATGCACCCGAGGAACGACGACACCACGACCCACGCGCCATCCGTCGAGAACCGCACCTGGGTGGCGTCCTCGGCTGGCACGCGCCACGCGACGGCGCCCTCGGGCGTGAGCGCCACGAGGTCTCCCGCGGCGAACACGAACGTGGTCCCGCCCACGACCAACACGCCGTCGACGTCGGTGAGCGCGACGGGGGCGACCTCCGAGAACACCACGGGCGCGGGTGGGGTCGCCGGGGCTGGCGGAGCGTGGACACAGGCGGCGAAGAGGGCAGAAACCACGCCCTCGTCTACCCGATCGCGCCGCTCCCGCCCATCACCATCAGTGCGCCGGCGTGATGGCGAGGTCCGTGTCCGACAGCGTCTTCGACTCCAGGAACGCCCGCATGCGCCGCTCGAACAGCTCGTGGGCCTGCTCGACCTCCAGGTGCTGGCCCGAGAAGAACTGCAGCCCCGACACAGGCCAGCGCGTGTACGCCGCCGATAGGCGACGGAAGAACGGGTGGGCGGCGAAGGTCGCCTGGCGCTGGTCGACCGCTTGCAGGATCCGCTTCATGGGCACGCTCCGGCGCCAGACTAGCCATCGGACGCATGGGCTGGGCCGATGCCTTCGTTCGGATCGACCGATGCCTGCACGGCGCCCGGCACCCGCGATAGCGGTCGGTATGCGCATCGCCGTCCTCGCCAACCTCAAGGTCAACGCCCCCACCGCCGATCGGCCCGCCGCGGACGCCTGGGCCGAGCTCGACTCTCCCCGGACCGTGGAGACGCTGGTGGGCGCGTTCCGGCGCGCAGGCCACACGGCGGAGTTCTTCGAGGGCGACCTGTCCCTGGTGCAGCACCTGCCGGCCTTCGCGCCCGACCTGTGTATGAACCTGTGTGAAGGGCACTTCGGCGACGCGCGCGAGAGCCACGTCCCCGCCCTGCTCGAGATGCTCCGGCTCCCGTACACCGGCGCAGGCGTGAAGGCGCTGGCGCTCACCCTCGACAAGGCGATGACCAAGCGCCTGCTGCGCGACCACGGCATCCCGACCGCGCCGTTCCAGTCGTTCTCCAGCGCCGACGACGCGCTCGATCCGGCCCTCCGGTTCCCGCTGGTGGTGAAGCCCGTGGGCGAGGGCTCGGGGATGGGGGTGACGGACCGGTCGCTGGTGCGCGACGAGGCTGCCCTGCGCGACGAGGTCGCCCGCCTCGTGGGGAGCTACCACCAGCCGGCGCTGGTGGAGGCGTACCTGCCCGGGCGCGAGCTCACGGTGGGGATGGTCGGGAACGTGGGCGCCGCGCGGGTCACCGAGGGGCCGTGGGCAGCGGTGCCGTACGTGGACGGCCTGCACGTGTTGCCGGCGTTGGAGGTGCTGCTGCACGGCGGCCTGTACACCGACGCGATGAAGAACCATTGGGAGGGCAGCTGGGACCAGGGCGTCCACTACGCCTGCCCGGCTCCGGTTCCCGATGCTCTGCGGGAGCGGATCGTGGCGATGGCGGTGGCGACGTTCCGGGCCACGGGGTGCCGGGACGTGGCGCGGGTGGACGTGCGGCTGGACGCGGCGGGCGAGCCGATGGTGCTGGAGATCAACGCGCTGCCCGGCATGTCTCCGGGCTGGTCCGACATCACCCTCGAGGCCGCGGAGGCAGGGGTGGACTACGACCAGCTGGCCCTGGGGATCGTGGCGGCGGCGTGGCGGCGGCTCGGGCGCTAGCGCGTAGACCGGACCACGAACACGACGCGCGCCTCCTCCCCTTCCCCCAGGCCCCGCGCGACCAGCCGCGCCCGGTCCACGCCGCGGCCGTACAGGTAGCCGGCGACGTTGTTGGCGCGCTGCTGCGAGAGGTGCAGGTTGTCGGTGGCCTCGCCCTCCGGTCCCGTCCACACCTCCACGCCCAGGCGCTCGAGCTCCGGGCGCGCGCGGAGCAGCATGGCGACCTGATCGAGGAGGTGGTCCGCCTCGGGGCGGAGCTCGTCGCTGCCCTCGACGAACAGCGGCGCTGCGGGCCGGGTGAGGCTGCCGTCCACGAAGACGAGCTCCTCGTCGTGCATCACGAGGTCGACCTGCACCGGCTCGGCGGGGCCCACGACGACAGGGCGCTGCTCGGTCGTGAGGCCGAAGTGCCGGGCCACGAGCACGTACTGGCCGGGCGCCAGGCGGAAGGTCTCGCGGCCGTCGGCGCCGAGCTCGAGGGGTCCGGCGAGCGGCGGGTCGAGCGTGACCTCCACATCGACCGGGCGGCCGAGCCCGTCGACCGCGGTGACGAGGACCTGTCCGGGGAGCGGCTCGAGCGCGACGGTGAGGTGCGTGCGGCCCGGGGACAGCGCCAGCGGCGGGAGGACGAAGGGCCGGTAGGCGGGGTGGGAGATGCTGCCGGAGTACGTGGCGCCTTCCGACCAGGTGGGCGGCAGGTCGAGCGCGATGACGGCGTCGAGCACGGGGAAGTCGAGGAACCCGCGCACCTCGACCTCGACGGTGGCGGGCAGCTCCGGGCACCCGTCCCGGTCGTCGACGTCGTTCCAGGTCTCGGCGGCGTCGGGGCAGGCGTCCGCAGCGCCGACGAGGGTGTCGCCGTCGGGGTCGAGCGCGGGTCCGACGGCGGGTCGGGCCGCCAGGGACACCGCGAGGAAAGCCCGCCACCGCGAGATCCCGGGAGCGTCGGTCCAGCCGGTGGCGCCGCCGAGCGCGAGCTGACCGCGCCCCCTCCGCGCGCGCAGCGACACGGCGCTCTGCGCGGCCGCCGGACCGACCCCGGCGGCGAGGTCGTGCTCCACGACGGCGGCGAGGTCGGGCCCGAGGGCGACCCGGAGCGCAGCGCCTCCGAGCACGGCCGACCCGGTGGCCACGCCCTCGGCGACCCCGGCGGGGGCGAACCGGAACCCCAGGTTGGCGTCCAGCCGCAGGCCGGCGCGCGCGGTGGTGGCGAGCGCGCGCACGCCGCCGCCTGCAGACCCACGGAGCTGCGCCGCGCCGACGGGGAGGTCGAAGAAGGGCAGGGAGCCGAAGGTGAACCCGCCGCGTGCGCCGTGGACGACGGGCGCGGAGAGGTGGACCTCGGAGAAGCCGACGGCCTCGGGCGTGGTGTGGAGTCCGAACACGGCGGCGACCGCAGCGGTGTCGCCGAGCGGGCTGGTGGCGCGGAACCACCCGGAGGCGGCGGCGCCTTCGGGGGCGTCGGTGGAGACGACGCCCACGACGCCGGCCACGGCCTCGGTGGGCGGTGGTGCGACGACACGCAGGGGCGCGTCCCAGCTACCCGCAGGCGCCGGGGCGTATCCGACAGGGTCGGAGCCCGCGAGCTCCTGGCCCCAGGCGACCCCGGCTGCGACGAACGTCCACACGGCGGCAGCATACGCCTGGCGGCCGGGGACCGGTTTCCGCCGGGTGTCGTCGGCGGCCCGCCGGTGAACGGGGCGTCGCCGAGGTTGCCGCCATGGGACTTCGGCGCGCGCGACCAACTGGAGTAGGGTGTCACCGATGCGCACTCATTCCCAAGCCGAGCCCGTCCGTTCCCCCGTGGTCGTGGGCCTCTTCGGGCTCGATGGCGCCCTGCCCGGTGCCGCAGGCCTGTTGTCCCGGACCGTGCGGCTGGAGCCGCGCGCCACCATCGTGCTCCCCGCGCGCGGCGCGAGCATCGAGGGACTGCCGGAGCTGGTGTTCGAGGACCACATCGCGCTGGATGCCGGGGTCGTGTGTGGCCTGCCGTCCGGGGCCACGGGCGTCGTCGACGGCGACACCCTCCAGGTACGTCCCGGCACCCGGATGCCCGGGGACGCGCTGGCCATGTCGCTCGCGGACGCCCTGGGTCGGCACGCGGTGGTGGTGCTCGTGGACGCGACGCTGACCTCCGCGGAAGCCTTGCGCTACGCGAAGGAGCAGGGGGTGCTCGTGCTCGCGCTCGCGGGAGCCGAGACCGAACCGGACCCGGAGGGGTCGTCTCTGGCGGTCGACGGCCTGTTGGACCTGCTCGCGCGCCACCTCGACGCGCATGGCCCGACGGTGACCCAGGTGCTCGACCAGGTGATCGAGCACATCCGGCGACACACCGGCAACGACTTCGGGGAGTACCGCCGGAGCACGCTCGTGCGGCGGATCCAGCGCCGCATGGCTGCCCTCGGCGTCGAGCGGGCCGATGCCTACCTGCGGCTCGTCCAGGCGGGCGCCGAAGCCGAGACCCTCGTACGCGAGCTCCTGGTCTCGGTCACGCGCTTCTTCCGCGACCCGGAGGCGCTCTCGTCCCTCAGCGAGCACCTGCAGGACCCCGGCACCCCAGAGCTGCGGGCGTGGGTGCCCGGCTGCGCGACCGGAGAGGAAGCCTACACCGTCGCGATGTTGCTCCTCGAACGCCGCGGCTCGCAACGACAGCCCGTCGTGGTGTTCGCGACCGATCTCGACGATGCAGCCCTCGCCGTGGCGCGCGCCGGACGATACCCGCCGTCCATCGCCGAGGACGTCGGCCCGGAGCGGCTCGCGCGGTACTTCGAGTGGGACCGGACGGAGTGGGTCGTCGGCCGCGAGCTGCGAGATTGCTGCGTGTTCTCGCACCACAACCTCGTGCAGGACCCGCCGTTCTCGCGCCTGGCCCTGGTGTCGTGCCGCAACGTGTTGATCTACCTGGAGTCTCCCCTTCAGGCCCGGCTGTTGCCCGTCTTCCACTTCGCGCTGCTGCAGTCCGGCGTGCTGCTGCTGGGGTCCGCCGAGACCGCCGAGCAGCGACCCGATCTGTTCGAGCCGATCGATCGCGCCCACCGGGTGTACCGCCGGCGGGCCATGCCGCCGGGGATGACCATCGCGCCTCCACCGCGCTCGCTGGGGCGCTCCGTGGTGCCGGCGCCTCGCCCGGTCGCGCTCGGCGCCTCCAGCGCTGCGCCCCGGGCCATCGAGCGCGCGCTGCTCGAGCGCTATGCCCCGCCCGGCGCCGTCGTGACCGACCGCGGCGACGTGGTCTACCTGTGTGGTCCCCCGTCTCCGCTGCTCGAGAGCCCGCGGGGCAGTCCGCCGTTCGACATCGTGGGCCTGGTGCGAGCCCCGCTCCGACACCCGCTGCGGATGGCCCTGGCGGAGGCGTGGCGGGGCGGCGGCTCGGTGGAGTGCGCGCCGGTAGGCGTGGGCGTCGGCGAGGAGGACGTCGACGTCGTGGTCGTCGTGGCCCCCCTCCCGGAGCTCGTGGGTCCGCCGCTGTACCTCGTGTCGCTGCACACGGTGGGCGTACCACGGGCCCCCGCGACGCCCGTCCCGGTGGCGGCACCGTGTGAGGCCCTCGAGCGCGAGCTCCTCGCGACGCGGCAGCATTGGCAGGCCACGCAGCAGGCCCTGGAGCGCTCGAACGAGGAGCTGCGAGCGTCCAACGAGGAGCTGCAGGCCCTCAACGAAGAGCTCCACACGTCGCGCGAGGAGCTCGAGTCCATCAACGAGGAGCTCCAGTCCGTCAACGCCGAGCTGCGCCAGAAGATCGACCAGCTCGACGCGGCCAACGGCGACCTGCAGAACCTGTTCGACGCCACCGACGTGGGCGCCGTGCTCCTCGACGGAGCCGGGCGGATCCGCAGGTTCTCGCCAGCAGCCAGCGCCTTGTTCCCCGTGATCCCCTCCGACGTCGGCCGCCCCCTGGCCGAGCTGTCCGCGCGGGTCGCCGACCTGCAATTCGGTGCCTGGGTCGCTTCGGTGCGGGCCACCGGGGAGCCGGTGTCGGTCGCGGTCCGACGGGAGCCCGACGGGAAGCGCTTCGCGGTGCGGGTGGTGGCCTACCGCACCGTCACGGGCGCCGCAGACGGTGTCGTGGTCACGTTCGTCGACGTGACGGCCCTCGACGACGCGGAGCGTGCGGCCGAAGAGCGGGCCAGCGAGCTCTCGCAGGTCCTCGAGGCCCTGCCCGCGGCCGTGTACTTCACCCACCACCCCGACGCCCGCGAGGTGACCGGCAACGCGCTCGCTGCGCGGCTGCTCCAGGCATCACCTTCTGCGCCGCTGCCGCTGTTCGACGTCGACGCGCCGTTCCAGCTCCTGGCGAACGGCGTTCCCCGCTCGCCTTCGGACCTGGCCATCGCTCGCGCCGCCCGCGGGGAGACCCTGCGGGACGTGGAGGTGGAGGTGCGGTGGTCGGATGGGAGCTCGCACTTCCTGCTCGGCAACGCGGAGCCCCTGCGAAACAGCGAGGGAACGGTCCGGGGCGCCGTCGCCGCCTTCATCGACGTGACCGCCCGCCGGGAGGCCGAGGCCGCCCTGGCCGCCAGCGAGGAGCGGTACCGCACCCTGGCGGGCACCGCCAAGGACTTCATCACGCGGTTCGACGCCGACCTGAAGTACCTCTACGCGAACCCGGCGGTGCTCGCGCGAATGGGGCGGAGTCTCCCCGAGCTGATCGGGACCCGCTCCGATCGCGTCCAGTGGCTCGCCCGCCTGGAGGAGGTGCTCCGCACAGGGACGCCGATGCGGTTCGACTTCGACGGGCAGGACGGCACCTGGTACGACGTGCAGCTCTCGCCCGAGGTGGTCGATGGGCGAGTGGTCTCCGTCGTCTCCGTGGCGCGGGACGTCACGACGGAGCGCCGCGCGGTCAGCGCGCTGCGGCTCAGCGAGGCGCGCCACGCCGCCACGTTCGCGGTCGCCTCGTTCGGCCTGCTCATCGCCGAGTTCCCTTCGGGCGTGATCCTGGCGGTCAACCCGGCGCTCGAGCGGATGCTCGGCCGACCCGCCACCGACATCGTGGGCCACACGGTCCTGGAGTCCGGGATCATCCGTCCCGAGAGCCGGGACCTGGTCCGGGCAGCGCTCGTGGGCGGTCCGACCCACCGGGGTCTCGAGGTCGACCTCGTGACCGCGCAGGGCGAACATCGACAGGTGCACGTGAACCTCGATCTCACCGCGGTCGAGGGCTCCGTCCTGGTGGTCACGAGCCTCGAGGACGTCACCGACCAACGCCGCGCCGAGGCCGAGCGCGAGCGGCTCCAGGAGACCCTCGGCCACGCGAGGAAGATGGAGGCGATCGGAACGCTGGCCGGCGGCGTCGCACACGACTTCAACAACATCCTCGCCGGGCTCCAGGGGGGGCTGGCGATCCTCGAGGTCGCCGTCGGGGACGACACCGCCCGCATCGAGGTCCGCGAGCTGCAGGACCTCGTGCAGCGCGGCGCGGGCCTGACCCGCCAGCTCCTGGGGTTCGCGCGGGGAGGCCGCTACGACGTGAAGGCCCTTTCGTTGTCCGAGGTGGTGGGCCGGACGGCGTCGATGTTCCGCCAGACGCGCCGGGATCTCCTGGTCTCGATCGACATCCCCGCGGGCGTGCCGCCGGTGCTCATGGACCGCAGCCAGCTCGAGCAGGTGCTGCTGAACCTGTTCGTCAACGCCGGGCACGCCATGCCCCAGGGTGGTCGGATCACCATCGTCGCAGCGGCTGCGGAGTCCGGGGGCGCGCGGTCGTTCGTGCAGCTCCGGGTCAGCGACACGGGCTCGGGCATGGACGAGGTCACGCGGCAGCGCATCTTCGAGCCGTTCTTCACCACGAAGGCGCCTGGCGAGGGGACGGGGCTGGGCCTCGCCTCGGTCTACGGCATCGTCACCAATCACGGCGGGAGCGTCGAGGTCGAGAGCGCGCCCGGTCGGGGGACCACCTTCCACCTGCGGTTGCCCGCCGCGGACGTCGCGGTCCCCGATCCGGAGCGCACGGCCACCACCGGGCTCGCCCGGGGCCACGGGACCGTGCTCATCGTCGACGACGAGGCGCCGGTGCGCCGGGTGTTCTCGCGGGTGCTCGAGCACGCCGGCTACCGCGTGCTGACCGCCGAGCTCGGCGCGGTCGGGGTGGAGCTGGTGCGGCGACACGGCGACGCGATCGACCTCGTCCTGCTCGACCTCACCATGCCCGAGCTGAGCGGCAGCGCGACGTTCGACGCCATGCGCGCGGTCCGCCCCGATCTGCGCGTGGTGGTGTGCAGCGGCTACGGGCCCGACGGGCAGGCCAGGGAGCTGCTCGCGCGCGGGTGCGTGGCGTTCCTCCAGAAGCCGTTCACCGCCCCCGAGCTGACGGCGCTGCTGCGCTCCCTGCTCCCCGGGCCCGAGGCGAACTGAGCTCGACCTCAATCCGTGGTGCGCTCCGGGCACCCTTCCACCGGCGGTGGTTCGACGGGGCGCGTCTCGACGAAGGTGCCGTCGCCGGCTCGGATCGTGAAGGTGACCTCGCTCTGGTCCAGCGGCACGACGTAGCGGAAGCAGTCCCAGACGAACGGGTCGGCCACGACCCCGCCCGGCGCGTCGACGTCGACGTCCTGGTCGAAGGCCCGCAGCGTGCCGCCGCCAGCGATCAGGTCCACGCCGATCATCTCCTCGCAGCCTGCGTACAGGACCTCGCGCCCCGGCTCCTCGACGTTGTCGAGCGCCACGTCCTCGATCTCCACCATCTCCACCAGCAGCCGGTCGTACAACCGCCCGGACGCCCGGTCCACGACCCGCACGTACGCGTCGCCGGGCGCGTCCGAGACCAGGGTCACCTTGCCGCCGACCACGGCCTCCACGCCGAGGCCCCGCTCGGTGACGACGTCGAACGACCGCAGGTCCCCGGTGAGCGAGGTGAACGCGAGCTGGAAGGTGCCGCCGACGAGAATGGGCCCGAGCCGGTCGAGCCCCTCGTCGTACAACACCTGGCCGGTGAAGATCAGCCCCTCGTGGCCCTCGACACACACCTCCCCCTCGGGACACGCGCCCCCGTTCGCCAGCCGCTCGCCCTCGACGGTGCCGACACACGCCAGCCCGAACGCCCCGAACACCAGCCCCGCTCCCACCGTCCAGCGCCGTCCGCCCATCGCGACCTCCACCTCCACCGTCGCGCGCCGGAGGAGGGGGCGCGAGCGAATGTCGCCCGGATCCGAACGTACCCATGGCCAGATCGTCGCCCGGCCGTTCGATTCTGGACCAGTCCGGCGGGAGTGGCGGCTGTGCGTTGGTTCACGCGAGCCATGTCGGGGAGCGCCTGGCCGACGGCCTCGAACCCGAGGGTACCGGCGAGGGGGGGGACGAGCCACGCCCGGCGGTAGCGGGTCGGGCAGCGGCCACCCTCAACCCGGGCCGGAGGGGGCCGATACGAAGCCAACCCTTCCGCCGCAGCGCCTGGAGACGCCATGCCCCCACCCCCGACGACGTTCCGGCTCCTCACCCGCAGCGACATGGACGGCCTGGTCTGCGCCGTGTTGCTGAAGGAGCTCGGCCTCCTCGGCGAGATCGTGTTCCACCACCCGAAAGACGTGCAGGACGGCAAGGTCGCGGTCACCGAGCGCGACATCCTCACGAACCTGCCCTACGTCCCGGGTTGTGGGTTGTGCTTCGACCACCACGCCAGCGAGGCCTTGCGGAACAGCGGCAAGCCCACGCCGGGCTACATCCTGGAGCCCGACGCGAAGTCGGCGGCGCGCGTGGTCTACAACCACTACGGCGGCAAGGCGCGGTTCCCGCGCATCAGCGACGAGATGATGGAGGCCGTGGACAAGGCGGACTCCGCGGGCTTCGACCGCCAGGACGTGCTGGAGCCGCGCGGGTGGGAGCTGCTGTCGTTCCTGATGGACGCGCGGACGGGGCTGGGCCGGTTCCGCGACTTCCGGGTCTCGAACTACCAGCTGATGATGATGTTGATCGACTGCTGCCGCGACCTGTCGATCGAGGAGATCCTGGCGCTGCCCGACGTGAAGGAGCGGGTGGACCTGTTCTTCGCGCAGCACGCGCTGTTCCGCGAGCAGCTGGCGCGCGTGGCCGAGGTGCACGGCAACCTGGTGGTGCTGGACCTGCGGCAGGAGGCGACGATCTATGCCGGCAACCGGTTCGTGGTGTACGCGATGTTCCCGCAGTGCGACCTGTCGATGCACGTGATGTGGGGCCGCGAGCGGCAGAACACGGTGTACACGGTGGGCAAGTCGATCTTCGACCGCGGCAACCCGGTGGACGTGGGGACGTTGATGCTGGAGCACGGCGGCGGCGGCCACCACGCCGCGGGCACCTGCCAGGGCCCGAACGAGACCGCCGACGCCACGAAGCAGGCGCTGATCGCGCGCCTGGTCGAGCTCTCGCGGCGCGCGCCGGCGCACGCAGCCTAGCCAGGAGCCGGAGAGACGACTGGGCGATAGCCCCCCGGATGAACGTCGCACCGACCGCCGGATGCCACCCATGACCCGCGCGCGGAGGGTCACGGGCGTGGTCCTGGGCGCGTTCTTCATCGCCGGCGGGGTGGGCCACGCCGTGGCGCCGTGGGCCACCGCGGGCCTCGTCCCGGCCTTCGTCCCCCAGTGGTTCGCGCACGGCGCCGCGGTCGTCACCGAGCTGGCAGTGGGGGTGGGCGTGTTCGTGCCCAGCTGGCGCGACCGCGCGCTGTGGGGGATCATCGCGCTGCTGCTGGCGTTCCTGCCGCTCCACGTGGTGGACGCGCTGCGCGACGCGCCCGTGATCGGGCCCCCTGCGGTGGCGTACGCCCGCGTTCCGCTGCAGCTCGTGCTGGTGGCGTTGGCGGGGTTCGCCCTGGAGCGGCGCCCGCCCGGGTGACGCCGGGGTCTACGGCACCACCGGGTCTCCACACCGGGCGACCACGTCGTGGGTGAGGCGCCGCTGCGCGTTCTGCGTGCCCTCGAAGGCGTCCGAGGCCTGGCGGCAGAACGCCTCGTCCTCGAAGAGGGAGCCCGTCGCGCCCTCGCCGTCGAGGCAGGTGCAGGACGCAGCGACGCAGTCGATGGTCACGAAGTCGACCTCGCCGTCGCCGTAGAACAGCGTGCAGGACCCGCCGACCTCGCTGCTGCCGCTGAACCCGATCTCCGACCACTCGAACGCCGACTCGGGCGAACACGCGAGCAGGGGCAGGAACCAACCGAACCTGGACATCGTCGACCTCCGGTGGTCGGACACCAGCGCACCGACCGAACGGTCACCTTGGCCGGTCGCAGGGTGTCGAGCAACGTCGCGAGTCCCCTCCGCCCCAACCGTTCCCCGGTGGTTGGGCTGACGTGACCCATCGCGGTCCCCGACTGTCCCAGGGACATGTCCCACCGCCGGGCATTCATGGACCAACGTCCGTTCTCAGGCGGCACGCGCCGTGCTTGGGCTCGGGGTGAACCCGCACACCCGGAGTGGCCATGTCCCGCAGCGCCCTGTCCCTGTTGTTCGCCCTCACCTCCTTCGGCTGCGACGGCGGGGACCCCACCGAGCCCCTGGTGCTGGACGACGACCCCGTCGACTCCACGCCCGTCGTGACCACGCCCCCCGAGCCTTCGTGTGGACCGATCGAGCTCTGTACGCGCTCCACGCAGGAGTGCGGGTACGAGGTCACCGTCGAGACCTGCGCGAGCTGGTACGACGAACCCGCGAACTGCGCCGACATGGACGCCTACGTCGAATGCAACTGCGACTGCCTGGGCCAGGACACCTGCGACCAGTACTACGCGTGCGGCGAGCTGTGTTTCGCGGACCACTGCTGACCCACCCTTTCACGCCTGGAGTCCCGCCATGTCCCGCTCCGTGTGGCTCGCGCTCGCGCTCGCTGCGTGCAAGGGAGGCCCCGACGGCGACGAGGCCCTCGAGCGCCTCGTCTCCCAGGTGCTCGAGCCCTCCGGCCTCACGCCGGACGAGGTGGTCGTCCACGAGGTCGGCCACCTCGCGCCCGGCGCCGACCTGGTGCCGGCGTTCGGCGTCGACCCGACCGCTCCCGAACCCCTCGACGTCACGGCCGCGACCACCCTGTTCCTCGTGGACCGCAACGCCGGCGCCGGCTGGACCCACGAGGTCGACTGGGTGTTCCTGGACGACGAAGGGGACGCCCGGGTGCAGACGCTCCTGGCGTACCCGGTGCTCGAAGGCGAGCCGTTCGTCCCCGAGTGGGAGCCGTCGGTGTGGGGCGCGCCCTGGGACCCCTACGACCCCGAGGACTTCGACGAGGAGGCCGAGCTCGCCACCTGGGAGGGCGCTTCCGGTACACCCCGCGCCGCTGCGCCCCCCGATCCGTGTGACCCGCCCAAACCCAGGGTGGCCGTGACCATCGCCGGCGCCGGGTTCCAGGCAGTCCGCAACGACGAGTCGAACTGGCGGCGCCTCCTCGGAGGCCGCGGCTACCAGACGATCTCCGTGGTCCCCGACGGTCGACCCACCACCCGCGACGCCATCCTGGCCGCCCTCCGCCAGGCGGTGGCCCAGGGCCCGCTCGAGGAGCTGGTGATCGTGTACTCCGGGCACGGGCTGCCCGACGGTGGCGTCTGGGCCCTGGGGGACACCCTGGAGACCGTGTCCGGGACCGTCTCTCCGGCCGACCTGATCCGGGCCCTCCGCGACGCCGACGTCGACCGGCTCACGATCGTGGCGATGTCGTGCAACTCCGGCAAGCTGAAGGGCCTCCCCAAGGCGCTGAAGGACGCTGGCCTGAAGGCCACCGACATCACCCTCCAGGCCTCCTCCGACACGGAGGCGTGGATCCCGAAGGACAGGAGCGGCTCGTCGTTCGCGAAGGCGCTCCACGACGTGGTCGCGGCCACGCTCCCCGGCGACGACATCCCGTGGGAGGGGCTCGCTGTGGGTCCGCTGGTGACGGACAGCGCTGCGGGCGAGAAGACCCAGAAGCCGTCGGTGGTGGTACAGGCGCGCTGCGAGCCGGAGATCGACCTCGCGACCTACCCCACGCTGGGCGGCTGCTTCGCGGCGTGGTTGGACATGCTCGACGCGGTCGACTTCGACCCGTCGCAGGACTACGGCCGCGAGGCCATGGTCCGGGGCCGCGGCTTCGGGGCCGCCACGGGCTCGCTCGAGCTCCAGCAGGAGGGCGGGGACTGGGTCCGCGTGCCCCACCGGTTCTGGGGCGCGGAGGGCATCGCGTTCAACCTGCCGATGCGGCGCGACGGCTTCCCCTCGACGGGCGTCTCGCCGGCCATCCCGGGCGTGCTCTCGGCGCCGGCCGACAAGCGGGGCCTGCCGGGCACGTACCTGGTCCGCGTCGTCACGGCGGAGGGCCTGGCGAGCCCACCCCAGCCCGTCCACGTGGTGGCCCAGGAGTACGAGCAGGTCTGGACGCCGGTGGTGTCGGGCGGAGACTTCCCGGACTGGGTGGAGCAGTGGCACCCGCTGACCCCCGAGGCGGCGTGGACGATCGGGCCGACGGTGCAGGTCTCGTTCACGTACGACGGGAGGAACCAGGTCGTCCCGGCGGTCTTCGACTTCGATCAGGACCAGGCCCACGTGACCTCGCTGCCGCCGATCGGCGCCTGGAGCTACGAGCTGCCGCCGGGGCTCCGCGGCCCGTCGGCGTACGACCAGAGCGGCCCGACGTTCCAGTACTGGGGGTACCGGGCGCGGTTCCCGGACGACGCGGTGTCGCCGATCCCCTGGGGGTTCCTGCTGATCTACGACTGACGAACCGTCAGGGGGACCAGACCAACGGGTAGTACACCGCGCCGCCCGACGCGGTCGCTGGGAGGTGGAGCGCCTTCGACTCCCGCTCGAGGCAGGCCAGGACCTCGGAGCCCTGCAACGCAGCAGGCGCCTCCACCTCCGCGGTGGTCACGGTCCCCTCGGGGGCGACCTCCACCACCAGCACCAGCCGCGTGGGGCCCGGGATCGGCTCGGCGGTGGCGAAGCACTGGGGAACCAGCGCTGCGTCCGCCAGCACGGGCTGCACCTGCGCAGGCGACAGCCCCGGCGACACACACCACTCGCCCTCGGCGACGAGCGGGGGTGGGCAGTCCGGCGCTCCCCGGCACGCGCCTGCGTCCCCTTCCTGGCCCGGCCAGCAGCAGCCCACGCCCTGGGGGGTCCGCGGCGAAACACACTGCACGGGCTCGCTCAGGGGGATGCCGGCGACGGGGTACACCAGGGCCCCGCCTGCGTCGGTGGGCGGGAACCGGAGCGCCGCCGACTCCCGCAACAGGCACGCCACGACCTCCGACCCGTCGAGGGCCGGCGGCGCTTCCATGCTCGCGCTCTCGACCTGTCCCCCGGGGCCAATCCGCAACGACAGGACCAACGGCAATCGCAACGCGAGCGGCACCTCGTGCTCGGTGAAGCAGCGCTGGACGAGGTCCGCTTCGACCAGCACGGACTGCGTGCGGGCGATCGACAACGCCGGCAGCTCACACCAGTCCCGCACCCCGACGAGCGGAGCGGGACAGGCTGGCGGCCCGGAGCACGAGGGCCCCACCTGCCCTGGCCAACAACACGCGCCCCCGGCGGCGCGCACCCGGGGCTCCTGGCAATTCACGGCTGCCCCTGCTGGCTGGGACACGAGCGCGCTGCCCCCGTCCACCTGGACCCGGAACGTGTGCTCGGTGTCGCCCAGGACGCAGCGCACGCGATTCGGGACGGAGTCGAGGTCTGCGCCCGCGAGGACGAGCAGGCTGCCCGTCATCCCGGAGTCGCCCGGGGCGGGCGGTGTACACACGAGCGACACCCCCGGGGCGACCTGGACCCACGCGGTCGCCAGCGCCTCGGTCGTGCCAGGCTGGTGGTGCCATGCGCTCGGCGCCGCCGCCCGACCCGGAGCGAGCGCATCCGTCCATCCCTGGTCGACCCGGAGAACGGGCGCGCAGCCGATCAGGGCGAGCAGGGGTGTGATCAGGGGCGCTCCAACGAGGCGACAAAGTCGCGAAACAACGTAGCAGACTCCTGGATTCCGTGCTTCCTGGCTTCCTGCGAGGTTGCGGGTCGGCCGTCTTCGGGGTCCTTCTCGAACAGGAGCAGGAAACAAGGAGAGGAAGGAATGCAGGAGGGTCCGCATCGAGCGGGCGTCGGAGGCGGGGCTCTTGGCACCGTCGTCGGCGCGACCCCAGTGCACACCTCTCCCCGGAGCACGCCGTGGCCCCAGGCAACGTCAGGCGGCTACCGGTGCCCCCCGTGCGCTCCACAGCCGCGGCGTCGCCGAGGGCCGGCCCAGGCACCCCAGCACCCGCCGCGTCGCCCAGCGGCCCTGGTAGGCGAGGTCGTCCGCGGTGCCCACCCCCCGCCCGTCGTTCCAGTTGCCGTCCAGCGCGTTCGGGTACACGACGAGCGGTGTTCACGGAGACGGAGTCGAGCCTTCGCCGTTGTTCGAAGCAGGCGGGCGGAAGAAATCCTCGAACGCCTGAAGCTGAGCCGGGCTCGGGGGTACCGTGTGATCGAAGCTTGGCCTCGGCACTGTGCCGGAAGAACCCTCGAGCCCCCAAACACGATCGAAGTAGATCGCGTATGCGCCGGGATCCCCGACCCAGATCAGATGCCAGATCAGGTTGGGACCGTAGTTGTCGCTGGCATCGTCGAGGATTTCCACCAGCAAGTCCCTGGCTGGACGGGAACCGGCCGCATCTGTCTTCTTCTCGTCAGAAAAGTGTTCCTGCGGCACCCGGATCCTTTCGCCGGTGTGTTCTTCGACCGCCCTTCCCCAGAGCCCCAGTGCCTCGTTCACAGAGCGCAGGCCGGGGTCGAGCGTGATGGGCGTATCCAGTAGCGCTGGATAGATCCGCCACTCGTGTGTATCGGACGTTCTTGCCTCATCGGGCGCGATGACCTGTCGCCCTTGCAGTTCGACTACGCGGAATCGGAGGGGGTAGTCAGTCGAACGAAGCGCAGCGACGACCCCAGCCACAGGGTCGCCGACGCTCGTTGGAGTCGCAATGGCGCCGACAATCCCAGCGGACGCGGGCGCGTCCTCGTAACAAACACGCAAATTCAGTGGAGGAGCGTGGGCGCTCTCGACCCAACGCAACATCGGCAACAGTACTTTAGCCGATGGGTCAGAGTCTTGGGCCATGCAAATGGCCGGCATCGTCCAGAGGAGTCCCGCTACTGCTAGGAGCTTTGGAAAGAACATGCGGCGGATCCCAGGCTGGCGAAGATGGTGTTCGGCACATTGCCAGCAAAACGAGACGAGCAGTTTCGCTCAGCACCCCAGCTAATTTCTTGCGACGTAACTCCGTACCGGTACCAGTGAAAATTCGCCGGGAGTTCGGTCGTCCGCATGGGCGACGGGGACGTGGTCCGCAACAACATCGTCTCCGAGAACACGGTCTTCGGCATCGACGGGACAGCGCTCACCGACGTCGCGTTCAACAACACCTTCGACAACGGCGCTGCTGGGTACGGGGGCGGCGTCGCGCCGTCGGACATCCGGAGAGGCGACCCGATGTTCGTGGATCCGGTCGCCGGCGACTTCACGCTCGCCGCGGGGTCGCCCGCGATCGACGCTGGGGACCCCGACCCGGCCTACACGGACCTCGACGGGACCCCGAACGACCTCGGCGCGTTTGGTGGGCCCGGCAGTCCCTGAGCCACCCGCCGCCGCTATGCAGGTCCAGCGAGCGCCGACACCTCGAGGGTCATCCCGGCGTCGCGAAGGCGGCGGACCAGCACGTCGCCGAACGCCGTGGCCGGGGTCAACACCCCCGCGCGCGCCGGCAGCGTGTCCCGGTCGCGGACCAGCGCCAGCGCCGACTCACACAACAGCTTGGTCGTCGCGCGGTTCCCGGGGTCCCCCTGGTCCGCCACGACGCCCAGCGCCTTGCGGCCGTCGCCGGCCACGCCCACGAGCCGCGCCCGGAAGAAGCCCTCGTCCATCCGCTTCTCGCTGGGCCCCTCTCCGGGGGCCGGCACCAGCCGCCGCACCAGCGAGCGCCCCAGCGGCCGCCGCAGCGCCTGGTCGAACGTGGCGAGGCCGAGGAGCGTGGCCCAGGCAGCCGTGCGCGAGCGCGTCTCCATCGCCTCCCAGTACGCGAAGCCGGGCCCGTACCCCGCGCCCTCCGCCTCCAGGAGCGCCGCCGACCGCCGCACGACCCGCGAGTTCACCGCCTCCATGAAGAACGGGGTGAGCCAGCGGCCGAGGTCCTCGTCCCACTGCACCCGGCGGAGCGTGAAACACGCCTCCCGGTCCGCCGCCGTGCGCCGCGCCTCGGGGTTGAGCAGCACCGGATCCCCGAGCCCGCGCAGGCCGCTCTCCGCCATCCCCAGCGCCGACGCCATCGTCCCGCCATTGACGCCGCCCGCAGCGGAGAACGCGGCGCGCACCTCGCGCGTGGGCTGCGACCACGTGGCCGCGATCCACCGGGCCACCAGGAACGTGCCCAGGTCGGACGGCACCGAGTCGAACCCGCACATGGGCACGATGCGGGTGCCTGCGGCGCGCGCCGCCTCGTGGTGCCGGTCGACGAGGCCGCGCACCCAGGGGGTCTCGCCGGTGATGTCGACGTAGTCCACCCCGTGGCGCACGGCCGCGTCCACCACGGGGTCGCCGTACACGTGGAACGGCCCCGCCGTGTTCACCACGACCTTCACCTGGCGCACCACCGCGTCCACGCTGGCGGGGTCCTGCGAGTCCGCGACCCACACGGTCACCGGGCGAGGCAGCCCGGCCGCCACCGCCTCGAGCTTCGCCCGCGACCGGCCCGCCAGCGCCACCCGCAGCGCGGGGTCCCGTCCCACCAGGTACGCCGCGGCCTGGCGCCCCGTGAACCCCGACGCCCCGTACACCACCACGTCCACTTCGGTCGCCATCGGACCCCCGTGCGTCCGTAGCACGGTGGACGGCGGGGACGACGCAGGTGACGGGGTCCCATGCTCGACCTCCCCGCGCGCGTCGCCGTGGCGTTGTCCCTCGCTCCCCAGGCCGTCGCGGCCGCGGTGGGGCTGTTCGACGGCGGCGCCACCGTGCCGTTCGTCGCGCGGTACCGCAAGGAGCAGACCCACGGCCTCGACGAGGTGCAGCTGCGCGCCATCGCCCGGCTCGCCACCGAGCTCACCGAGGCCGACGCCCGCCGCGAGGCCATCCGCGAGGCGCTCCGCGAGCAGGGCCGCCTCACCCCCGCCCTCGAGCAGGAGCTCGCCGAAGCCACCACCCGCGCGGCGCTCGAAGACCTGTGGGCGCCGTTCAAGAAGCGCCGCAAGACCCGCGCCGACGCCGCCCGCGAGCTCGGCCTCGAGCCCCTCGCCGCGCGCATCCTCGCCCAGCCCCCCTCCGCCGACCCTGCAGCCGACGCCCGCCGGTCCGTGCGGGAGGGCGTGCCCGACGTCGCCCACGCCCTCGCCGGGGCCCGCGATCTGGTGGCGGAGACCTTCGCGACCGATCCGGAGCTCACGGGGCGCACCCGGCGCGCGATGCGCGAACACGGCGTCGTCACCAGCACCGCCCGCAAGGGCGCTGCAGAGGCGGCGACGTTCGCGGACTGGGCCGACCACCAGGAGCCCGTGGGGCGCATCCCCTCGCACCGGTACCTCGCGTTGTGCCGCGGCGAAGCGCAGGAGGCCCTCACCGTGCGGGTGCGCCTGGACCTCGACCGCACCCTCGCCCAGCTCCTCCGCAACGTGCGGTACGCGCCGTCCTCGCCGTACGGCCCGGCCCTGGCGGAAGCCGCCCGCGACGCCCTCGACCGCCTCATCCTGCCCGCCGCGGAGCGCAGCGTGCGCGCCGAGCGCAAGGTGCTGGCCGACGACGAGGCGATCGAGGTGTTCCACAAGAACCTCGAGGCCCTGCTGCTGGCGCCGCCGCTGGGGCCGGAGTCGGTGCTGGGCGTGGATCCTGGCATCCGCACGGGCTGCAAGTGCGCGCTGGTCTCGGCGACCGGGGCCCTGGTGAGCCACCAGGTGCTCCAGCTCGTCGAGAAGGGCCACCGCGACCACCAGAGCCTCGCGGCGTGGCTGCGGGACACGCGCCCCCACGCAGTGGCGGTGGGCAGCGGGACGGGCGGGCGGGAGGCCCTGGCGGTGGTGCGCGAGGCGGCGCGGGCGGCGGGCGTGGACACCGTGGTCGTCTCGGTGAACGAGAGCGGGGCGAGCATCTGGAGCGCGTCGGACGCCGCGCGCGAGGAGCTCCCCGACGTGGACCTCACCGTGCGGAGCGCCGTGCACCTGGCTCGCCGGCTCCAGGATCCGCTGGCGGAGCTGGTGAAGCTGGCGCCGCAGTCGATCGGCGTGGGCCAGTACCAGCACGACGTAGACCCGGGCAAGCTCGAGCAGCGCCTGCGCGACACGGTCGAGAGCTGCGTGAACCGCGTGGGCGTGGACCTGAACACGGCGAGCCCGGCGCTCCTGGCGTACGTGGCCGGGATCGGGCCCAAGCTCGCGACCGCGATCACCCGCCACCGGCAGGCCCACGGGCGCTTCACGACCCGCCGGCAGCTCCTGGACGTGGCGGGCCTGGGTCCGCGGACCTTCGAGCAGTGCGCCGGGTTCTTGCGGGTGCGCGGTGGTCCCGAGCCCCTGGACGCCTCTGGCGTGCACCCGGAGCGCTACGCGCTGGTGGGACGCATGGCGCGCGACCTGGGGGTGTCGGCGAAGGCGCTCGTGGGGGACAGCGCCCTCGTGGACCGGCTGGACCTGCGCCGGTACCAGGACGCCGCCACCGGCGCGGCGACCCTCGCCGACATCGCCGCCGAGCTGCGCAAGCCCGGTCGGGACCCCCGCAGCACGTTCGAGGCGCCTGCGTTCGTGGAGGGCGTGAACGCGCCCGAGGACCTCGTGGTGGGCATGATCCTCGAGGGGGTGGTCACGAACGTCACGAACTTCGGCGCGTTCGTGGACGTGGGGGTCCACCAGGACGGGCTGGTGCACGTGTCGGAGCTGGCGGACCGGTTCGTGCGCTCGCCCCACGAGGTGGTGTCGCCGGGCCAGCCGCTCCGGGTGCGGGTGGTCTCGGTCGACCTCGCGCGGCGCCGCATCGCGTTGTCGGCGAAGGGCCTCCCGCGCTGATCCTCAGGGCCCGTCCACCGGGAGGTCGACGGTGAAGGTCGTCCCGCGCCCGACCTGGGTGTCGAGGGTGATCCGGCCTCCCATCTTCTCCACGAGGTGCCACGAGATGGACAGCCCCAACCCGGTACCGCCGTGTTGGCGGGTGTTCGACGAGTCGGCCTGGGTGAACGCCTCGAACAGGTGGTCACGCAGGTGGTCGGCGATGCCGGGTCCCGTGTCGTGGACCTCGCACCGGACCCAGCCCGCGGTGGCGACCCGGACCCGGACCCCGATGCGCCCGTTCCGGGTGAACTTGGCCGCGTTGCCGAACAGGTTCAGGAGCACCTGCCGGGTGCGGGCCGCGTCGTGATGAATCCGCGGCGCGGTCGGGTCGACCTCGATGGACACCGTGTTCCCGTGGCGCCGGGCGACCCCGCTGACCGTTTCGGCCACGCTGCGGACCAGCGCGTCGAGCTCGACCCACTCCGGTCGCAGCGCCAGTTGGCCCGCCTCGATGTGCGACAGGTCGAGGATGTCGTTGATGAGCGCGAGCAGGTGGAGGCCGCTCGCCCGGATGCGCCGCAGATCGAACACCATCGGCGACGTGGCGGCGATCGCGCCCTCGAGCAGGAGGTCGGTGTACCCGATGATCGCGTTGAGGGGCGTGCGGAGCTCGTGGCTCATGGTGGCGAGGAACTGGCTCTTGGCCCGCGCGGCCTCGAGCGCCCGGTCGCGGGCCTCCAGCAGCGCCCGCTCGGCCTCCCGGCGCGCGGTGAGGTCGTGCCACACCACCAGGAGGGCCGGGCCGCTGCGCAGCGTCACCGGGTTCAGCGTGACCTCCACCGGGAAGTCGACGCCGTCCCGCTTGCGGTGGACCCAGTCGAACCGGTGGTACCCCTCGCGGCGGGCGATGGCGTCCATCTCGACGGACTTCTCGGCGGAGCTCCGGCCGTCGGGTTGAAGCTCGGGCGAGAACACCGCCGGGTGGGTGGCCAGGAGCTCCTGCCGGTCTGCGCAGCGGAGCAGGTCCACGGCGGCCTGGTTGCAGTCGAAGATCCCCGAGCCGTCGAACAGCAGGTGCGCGTCGGTGGACCGCTCGAACAGCGTCCGCAGCCGCTCCTCCGAGAGGTATCGCTCGGTGATGTCGTAGAGCGCCCACACCTCCTGCCCGGGCCCGAAGACCTGCACGGTGCACTCGACCCAACACGGGGCGTCGTCGGCTCGACGGAGGCGCACGACCGATCTCTCCCCGTCGGGGCGCGCGCCGAAGGACGCCGCGAACCACTGCTCGCTCGGAACGGGTACCCCCGCGGGCGCGCCCGTGAGCCGCGCGGCGGCGGCGTTGCACGTCACGACGTCCCCGCTCCGCACCGCGAGCGCGATCGGGAGGCCCCGGAGGAGCTCCTCGGCTTGCAGGATCCCCATCGACATCCTCTGCCCTCTCTTCGGAGTGCGACGGGGAACCTTGAGTGTCGGCTCACTCTCCCCCCCGCAGCTGCTCCAGGACCTCCTGCTGCAGCGGGCTCCCGGGCGGCAGCCACGCGAAGGCGCGGGCGCGGACGAGCTTGGCGCGGCGGCCGTCACCGACCGAGCCGTACGCGTGGGCCAGATCGAGCCAGCGCAGCGGATCGTCGCCCACCGCGGACCACCGGACGTGCGCGGCGTCGCGCAAGCGGTTCCAGTTCTCGACCGCGATGTCGGTGTGGAGCCACAGCGGCGCTGCGTACTCGACGCGCAGGTTGTCGTCGGTCACGGGCTCGGCGTCCCCCGCGAAGGCCAGCGCCTGGTCGCGATCGAACGCGTGCAACGCCACCACGTCGAGGGGGCGGGTGAGCTCGATCTTGCGCAGCGCCTCGGCCGCGCGCGGGGCCGCGAACAAGCGCGCTGCGGCCTCCTCGGTGGGGACCAGCGGGTGGTCGGAGCCCAGCAACACGAGGTCGGCACCCCGGAGCACCTCGTACACGGCCACGTGCGGGTAGACCTCGGCGAACGTGCGGATCAGGCCGTCGAGCTCGTCCGGGCCCATGCCGTACAGCTGCACCCACTGCGCCCAGACCCCGCCGGGCGCGAGGCGGGTGCGGCCCACTTCCCAGAACTCGCGCGTGAACAGGTTGCTGACGCCGGACAGGTACGGGTTGCTGGGCTCGTTGACCACGAGGTCCCAGGTGCCCTCGGGCGCCCGCAGGACGTGGTTGCGGCCGTCGTTCCACACGAGCTCGACCCGCGGGTCCTCGAGGAGCCCGAAGTTGTACGGCGCGAACAGCCGCGCGGCCCCGAGGATGGCGGGCTCGAGCTCCACCACCTCGATGTGGCGCACCTCGGGCAACAGCGTGACCGCCCCGGCGCTGATGCCGCTGGCGAGGCCGACCACCAGCACCTCGTCGGGGTGCTCCACGAACTGCGCGCCCAGGAGGGACACGAGGATCTGGGTGGGGAGATCGCCTTCGGAGCTGGCGTCCACCTTGCCGTTGTTCGCGAGCCACAGGTTCGAGGTCTCGTGGTTCTTGCCCACGGTGACGACGGAGCTGCGGCCCTCCTGCACGTACAGGAGCTCCTGGTCGCCGGAGGTGAAGTGCGCGAGGCCTTCGGGGGAGTGGTCGGAGAAGAAGGCGACGTACTGGTACAGGCCGCCGTTCATCCACAGGGGGTCCCACGGGGCGGTGACCAGGAACGGCACCACCGCGAGGACGACGCCCAGCGCTGCGTGTCCGCGCGCCCGCGGGGCAGCAGCGACGGCCGCGAGGGCATACACGACGGTGGTGGCTCCGGCGACCCCGCGCAGGCCCAGCGCCGGGATGCCCACGAACGCCGCGAGCAGGGCCCCGAGGACGCCGCCGAAGGTGTTGGCGGCGTAGACCTGGCCGACCACGGGCGAGGCCTCCCCCGAGTCCCCGGTGACCACCCGCACGGCGTACGGGAACGCAGCGCCCATCAACACCGCGGGCAGCAGGAGCGCCAGGGTGGAGGCCGTGAAGGAGCCCAGGAACACGGCGAGCGGGTTCTCGCGGCCGTCGAACAGGTCGAACACGCCCACGAACACGTACGGGAGCCAGGGCCAGAGGAACGGCAACGCGAACGACGTGACGGCGAGGAGCAGGCACACCCGCGCGAGCCCGACGCGGGTCGCGGCCATGCCCCCGAACCGCAGGGCCTCGTCGGCGAGGGTGCCACCGATGCGTCCGCCGAACGCGATGCCGAACAGGACCGCCAGCAACATGGCCGTGAACGCGTACGTCGTGGCGCCGAGCATCAGCGCCACCATCCGGGTCCACAACACCTCGCTCGCGAGGCCGGCGACGCCGCACAGGAACACGACCACGAGCCCGGCGCGCGCGGGGGCCGACGGTGGCCGGTCCTCGAAGTCGAGATCGTCGGTGGGGACGAGCGCGGGGAACCGGGGGTCGAGCGCCAGCGCGAGCAGCGCGACGAGCAGGTTGCCGGCCGCAGCCACGCGGTTGGTGGTGGTGAACCCGACGGTGGGGAGCAACACGAGGCCCGCGACGAAGGTGCCGGCGACGGCCCCGAGGGTGTTGGCGGCGTACAGCTCGCTCATCCGCTCGGACGCGGTGCCGATGCGGTCGACCACCACCCGCGACAGCAGCGGCAACGTGGTGCCCATCGCGACGGTCGGAGGCAACAACAGGGCTGCCGCGAACAGGAGCTCGAGCCCCGGCGCGAGCGGCGCCAGCGGACCGCGGTGCAGCAGCAGGTACGCGGGCTCGGCGGCGGCGAGGAGCAGCGGGAACGCGAGGGCGTACAGCCCGATCCCGAGCTCGAGCCACCCGTACGCGCGCAGCGGCCGCGCCGGCGCCCACCGACCCCCGAGGTACCCACCAAGGCCGAGCCCCGCCATGAACGCGGCGAGCACGGTGGCGAGCGCGACGCCGGAGGTCCCGAGGAGCAGGTGCAGCGCCCGCTCCCACAGGGTCTGGTACACGAGCGAGGTCGCGCCGGACAGGAAGAACACCGGGAGCAGCAGCCGCCGCATCAGGGCGCCAGGACGTAGGCGCGGCGGAGGCCGACGTGGACCACAGCGCCCGAGGCGGCCTCCCCCGGCACCGACAGGACGGTGGACCCCACCCGGACGCGGGTCTCCACGCGGTCTCCGAGGAACGTGGTGGACAGGGCGACCCCGGGCAGCCCCACCTCGGCGAGGGACGCGTCGGCGACCCGGAACGCGAGGCGGCAGGCGCCGCTGGCGGGGGCGTCCTCGACGGCGAGCGCGGGGACCACGGTGTCTCCGACCCGGGCGCCCTCCGCGACCCTCACGGCGGCCAGCTCCTCGACCCCGAAGAACCGCGCGACGGCCGAGGTGCGCGGCGTGTCCCACAGCGCCCGGGGGTCTCCGACCTGCTCGGGCAGGCCACCGTGCAGGAACGCGACCTGGTCGGCGACGGCGAACGCCTCGTCGTGGTCGTGGGTGACGAGCACCGCCGTGATGCCGCGGGCCTTCACGAGCTCGCGGATCTGCCCGCGGACCTCGATCCGCAGCCGGGTGTCGAGGTTGGACAGGGGCTCGTCGAGGAGCAGGACCGCGGGGTCGGCGACGAGCGCCCGGGCGAGGGCCACCCGCTGCTGCTGGCCCCCGGACAGCTGGTCGGGGCGCCGGCGGACGAACGGCCCGAGCCCGAGCTGCTCGAGGAGCGGGACCACGGGCTCGACCGGGCGCCCGGCGCGGCGCAGGGGGAACGCGACGTTCTCGAACACGTCGAGGTGGGGCCAGATCGCGTAGCTCTGGAACACCATCCCGAGCCCGCGGCGCTCCGGGGGCACGAACACGCCGGGCCCGGAGACCAGCGCGGACCCGATGCGGACCGTGCCATCGTCGGGCCGCTCGAGGCCGGCGACCATGCGGAGGGTCGTGGTCTTGCCGCAACCGGACCCGCCGAGCAGGCACAGGATCTGGCCCGCGGCCACGTCGAGCGAGAGCCCGCGGACGACCTCGACGGCGCCGTATCGCTTGCGGACCCCACGGAGTTCGACGCTGGCCACGCGCCCCTCTACCACCCTCGCGCGTCACCTGTGCGACGCTACGCTCGGAGGCTGTACGTCCATGTCGACCGACCCCGGGTACCACTACCCCGAACGGCAGATCGGGCAGATGTCCGACCGGTTCTTCGCGATCGGCCAGGGGCGCATCAGCGGGTATGTGTCCAGCTTCCTCGGCATCATGAACCTGCTGGGCATGTTGGCGTTCAAGTTCCCCACCTGGTTCACGACCGCCGACCTTCGCTACGAGTACAACATCGACGTGTTGCGGCTCACGCTGCAGGCCTGCCTCGTGGCGTCGCTGACGTTCGGCACCCTCACGTTCGTGATCGGGCGCCGGCGCGTGATGGGAACGATCGGCATCGTGGCCACCCTGACCGCGATCGCCATCGGCGGCTTCGCGCCCGAGCCCGGCCCGGTCCTCCGCGAGAACGCACCCTCCCTGGGCCTCGACTGGCTGGTCCTCGACCTCCTGGGGTCGGCCATCGTCTTCGTGTCCATCGAGAAGGTGTGGCCCCGGTACGTCGAACAGGCCGTGCTCCGTCCCTACTGGAAGCTCGACCTCGCGTTCTTCGCCATGAACCACCTCACGATCGGCCTGTTGCTGTTCGTCGGGAACCACTTCGCACCCGCGTTCTTCGGGTGGGCCGTGAACCAGCAGCTCCAGGACGCCATGCGGTCCCTTCCCGTGGCGGCGCAGGCCGTGATCCTCGTGCTGGCTGCGGACTTCGTGCAGTACTGGGTCCACCGGTCGTTCCACGAGGTCCCGTTCCTGTGGCGGTTCCACGCGGTCCACCACAGCACCCTGTACATGGACTGGCTGGCCGGGTCGCGGACGCACTTCCTGGAGGTCCTCGCCGACCGGACGCTGGTCCTGGTGCCGCTGTGGCTCCTGGGGCCCGACGAGGCCGCACTCAACGTCTATGTCGTGATCGCCGGGTTCCAGGCCGTGTTCATCCACGCCAACTTCGGCATGGACTTCGGCGTGCTGAAGCAGTTCGTGGCCACCCCGCAGTTCCACCATTGGCACCACAGCTCGGAGCAGCCCGCGATCGACACGAACTACGGGGTGCACGTGACCCTGTACGACCGCCTGTTCGGTACCTACCACCTGCCGTCCGACAAGTGGCCCGCGCACTACGGGACGGTGTCCCCCATCCCCGACTCCCTTCCGGGACAGCTCCTGTACCCACTCCTGCCACCCAGGTGGTTCGAGAAGGGTCGGGACACAGCCAACGAACCCGACGCGTCCTCCCCACCCCGGTAGGTTCATGGGTCGACGACGGTGCGCGGTGACGTCCCGTCTCGCCCTTCCCCCGCGACCCCGCCGCGGTGTACCGTTCCCCCGGAGTTGGCCATGCCGCAGCAGCTGCAGGACCTGGACACCGAGTCGCGGACCCGCCTGATCGGGTTTCTGTGCTCGTTCGCGTGGGCGGACCTGGAGGTCCAGGAGGCCGAGCGCAGCTTCGTGCTCAAGCTCCTCGAGCAGTTCATGCTGGACCCGTCGGAGCGCGAGCAGGCCGAGCTGTGGCTCAAGGTGCCCCCGCGCCCCGAAGACGTCGACCCGATGGACATCCCAGACGACCAGCGCCAGGTGTTCCTGGCCACGGCGATGCAGCTCGTGACGGCCGACGGCCAGGTCTCTCCGCAGGAGATGGAGACGCTGGCGTTGTTCGAGAAGCTGCTCCGGGTGGACGGGGACGAAGACACGACGATGGGTTGATGGGAGTCACCGCCGTCGACGCGCTGCCTGCCGACCTCGACGCCGCCCGCGCCGCGGCGGAGCTGGCCCACGCCGAGGCCCAACGGTCCGGCGACGACGTGGCCCGGGCCGTCGCCTCCACGAGCCTGGCCACCCTGCGCTGGGCGGCGGGGGACCTTGCGGGGGCCGCCCAGGCGTGGCGGGCTGCGCTCCCGTTCCTGCGCACGGGCGCGGCAGCGGAGGCCGAGCTCGCGGCTGCGGTGGGGCTGGCCCGGGTGGCGGGCGCCGAAGGCATGTGGGACGAGGCGCAGCGCTGGCTCGCCCGGGCGGTCGAGGTCGCCGGACGTTCGGGGGTGGCGCTGTTGCAGGCGCGCGCCCGGCTGGCGGGCGCCGACCTGGCCGAGCGACGGGGCCGCGTCACGGAGGCCTTGCAGGCGACGGAGGTGGTGTTCACGGGCCACCCGGACCTCGCGGCAGACCACGTGGTGCGGCGCTGCCTGCGCCTCGGAGACCCTGCGCGCGCCCGGGGGGTCTGGGACTGGATCCAGGACGACCGCTGGCGGCAGGAGCTGGTGCTGCAGGAGGGCGGCGCAGTGCCCCCCGGCGCGATGTCGGGCTGGGCAGCGGCGCTCCGGGGCGCCTGGGACGACGTCGCTGGGCCGACGCGCCTGCTGGCGTGGCGGGCCCTGGCGCGCGGCGACGCCGACGGAGCGCTGGGCGCGTTCGACGCCGAGCGGATCCGGCTCGCGGCGGACGGCTGGCCGGTGGAGGCGGCGCTGGTGGGCCTCGGCTCGGTGGGCGCGCTGGCGGCAGCGGGCCGCACCAAGGCGGGTGCGGGGCTGCTGGCGGAGCTCGAGCTCCTGGTGGAGGACGCGGACCTGCTGGTGGTGGCGCCGTCGTTCGACCTGGCGCGCGCGCGACTGGCCCGGGCGACAGGCGACGAGACGGCGGCCCAGGCGTTGGCGGCGACGGCGCGCGCCCGCGTCCCGGTGCCCCCGCTGGCGCTTCAGGTGGACCTCCGGGTGTTCGGGGCCTGACTACCGAACCGCGGTGAGGCCGAACACCATCGGGAGCTTGCCCGCCAGGTGCGCGATCCGGTACAGGCCGTCGTCTCCGCGCACCGAGTGGGCGAAGCAGTCGTGCGGGGAGCCGTCGCGCTCCACGAACCGCTCGAGGCGCAGGCCCTGGCCCAGCAGCGCCGTGAGGACCTCGCCCAGATCGTGGTTCCAGCCGTACGAGGTGTGGCGGATCGGCGCGTCGCGGTCCGCGTAGGTGCCCGACTCCTCCTCCACGATCGTCTCGCGGTTGAAGTAGCTGTACGCCAGGTGGTCGAAGTCGTTGTCGAACATCCAGACGGCAGGGTGGAACTCCGCGAACACGAAGCGCCCGCCAGGCGCCAGGTACCGCGCCACGTTCGCGGCCCAGGGCGTGAGGTCCGGGAGCCACCCCATCACCCCGAAGCTCGTGAACACCACGTCGAACTGGCCGAACCACTCGGGCCGCGGCGTGCGGACGTCGTCGCACACGAAACGGGCAGCGAGTCCACAGCGCGCGGCCAGGGCCTCGGCTGCAGCGACCGCGGCCTCCGAGAAGTCGAGGCCGGTCGCGTGGGCCCCCCGTCGGGCCAGCTCGAGCGTGTCCTTCCCGAAGTGGCACTGGAGGTGGAGCACGCGCAGGCCGCGTACGTCGCCCAACAGGTCGTCCTCGAGCGTGGACAACGAGCGGTTGCCAGCGACGAAGCCCTCCACGTCGTACATCGCGGAGGCGAGGTGGTAGGGGACGCGCGCGTTCCAGTGCGCGCGGTTGGCGGCGGTGGGGTCGGAGGCAGACATGACCAACCGGTACCCCGCGCTCCGCGCCCCCGGGACCCCCGTGTCACGCCTCCGTCATCCGTCGGCACGATCAGCGGAGCAGGTTCACCGCGCGGCTCGCCCAGTCGACGACGGTGGCGGGCAGGATGCCGAGGAGCAACGTGGCGAGGGCCGCCAACGTGACGACTGCGCCGATCTGGCGGTTCGGGACCTCGTCTTCGGAGACGGGCTCGGCCATGTACATCGCGACCACCACCTGCAGGTAGTAGAACAGCGACACCAGCGAAGCCAGCACGCCGACGATGGCGAGGGCCCAGTGCCCCTGGGCAACGGCCGCCGAGAACACGAGGTACTTGCCCACGAACCCGACGGTCGGGGGGATGCCGCCGAGGGAGATGACGAACAGCGTCATCGCGAACGCAGCCCAGGGGCGGCGACGCGCGACCCCGGCGAGGTCCGCGAAGGTCTCGGCGTCCTGCCACTCGACCGAGCCGTCCGCGCGCTTCACTTCGTGGCCGAGGTAGACGAGCACCGTGAACGCGCCGAGGGTCATGAAGGTGTACCCGAACAGGTAGAACACCATGCCCGGCAGGGTCACGCTGGTGACGTGGCCGGTCGTGTCCACCATGGTGGCGAGCGCGACGAGGGCGTACCCGGTGTGCGCGACCGACGAGTACGCGAGCATGCGCTTGACGCTGGTCTGGCCGATGGCGAGCAGGTTCCCGAGGACCATGGTGGCGATCGCCACCCAGTACAAGAGGTCGCCCCACAGGTCGGGCCGGTCGGGCGCCACGGTGGTGAGGACCCGCGCCAGGGCGCCGACCCCCGCCGCCTTCACGGTCACCGACATGTAGGCGGTGGTGGAGGTGGGCGCGCCCTCGTACACGTCGGCCACCCACTGGTGGAACGGTACGGCGCCGATCTTGAACGCGAAGCCCACCATCACGAGGCCGAAGCCGATGGTCAGCAACGCAGAGTCGTTGTGGGCCATCACGGCGCCGAGCGCCTCGTACTGGATCGTGCCGCTGCCGCCGTACAGGAACGAGATCCCGAGCAGCAGGAAACACGTCGCGAACGCGCCGGTGACCAGGTACTTGACCGCGGCCTCGTTGGTGCGCGGGCTCTTGCGGGTGATGCCCGTGAGCACGTACAACGCGAGCGACACGATCTCGAGCGACAGGAACACGGTGAGGAAGTCGTTCGCCGCGACGAGCAGCATGAGGCCGCTCGACGCCACGAGGACGAGCCCGTGGTACTCGCCGAACGCGATCTTGCGGCGGCGGGTGTCGGCCTCGGCGCCCACCATCAGGAGCCCCGTGGCAGCCAGCACCGCGAGCGACAACACACAGGCCATGTCGTCGAGGACGATGGCGCCGTCGAAGCCCCGCAGCGGGGGCCGACCGGTCGCGAGCCGCTGGAACAGCACCCAGGCGCTGCCGAGCACACCGCCGATCGAGAGCACTGCGAGGTGTCCGCGCGGGTGGTTCTCGTCCGACCGGAAGAGGTCGACGCCCACCACCACGAAGCCGGTCAGCATCACGATCAGCGCCGGGAGCAGCGTCAACCAGTCGAGCGCCGTGACGTTCACGGGGCCTCCAACGCGGCGGTCTCGCGGGCGATGACGCCGGAGAGCACGTGGGCCACGGGCTTCTCGGTGAGCGACAGCAGCGGTCCGGGCATCAGGCCGATCCAGAAGCAGAGGACGACGAGGGGCACGAGGGTGACGAGCTCCATCGGCGTGAGGTCGGGCAGCTGCGCCTTCGTCCACCGCGGGTTCGGCTCCCCGAAGAACAGGTACCGGTACAACGTGAGCATGTACACCGCGCCCAACACGACCCCGAGGGCGCCCACCGCGGTCCAGATCGGCGACTTCTGGTAGGTGCCGAGGAGCACCAGGAACTCGCCGACGAACCCGTTGAGGCCGGGCAGGCCGATGGACGACAACGTGACGATCATGAAGATCGTGGCGAACTTCGGCATCACCTTGGCGAGACCACCGAAGGCGTCCATCTCGCGGGTGTGGGCCCGGTTGTAGATGACGCCCACGAGGAGGAACAGCGCGCCCGTGGAGAGGCCGTGGTTGACGGTCTGCGCGACGCCGCCCTGCGCGCCCTCCTGCGTGAAGGAGAACAGCCCCAGCATCACGAACCCGAGGTGAGCCACGGAGCTGTACGCGATGACCTTCTTGATGTCGCTCTGCACCATGCTCATGAACGAGCCGAACACGATGCCGATCGCGGACAGGCAGAGGAACGCAGGGGCCAGCGTGACCGCGGCGTCCGGGAAGAACGGGATGGCGAACCGCAGGAAGCCGTAGGTTCCCATCTTCAGGAGCACGCCGGCCAGGATGACGGACCCGGCGGTGGGCGCCTGGACGTGGGCGTCGGGCAGCCAGGTGTGGAACGGGAACATCGGGACCTTGATCGCGAAGCTGAGCGCGAACGCGGCGAACAGCCACAGCTGCACGTCGGGGGTCACGAGGGTGGGCAGGAGCCGCGCGAGCGCCGTGATCTCCATCGTCCCCTGGCCGACGGACGCGGTGGCCCACCAGGCGTACAGGATGGCGACGAACATCAGGAGGGAGCCGAACATCGTGTACAGCACGAACTTCACGCTCGCGTACACGCGGTTCTCGCCGCCCCAGATGCCGATGAGGAGCGCCATCGGGAGGAGCATGACCTCCCAGAACACGTAGAACAGGAAGAGGTCGGCGGCGGCGAACACGCCCACCATGCCGCTCTCGAGGAGCAGCAGGCAGAGGAAGAAGCCCTTCGTGGCCACTCCGGGGGCGGGCGCGTGGTGGTGATCGCCGGCGTGGTGCGGGTCGGGCTCACCGACGTGCCACGAGGCGAGGATCGCGAGCGGCGTGAGCAGCGCGGTCAGCAGGATCATCGAGAGCGACAGCCCGTCGATGCCCATCCGGTAGTGGATGTCGAGCACGGGGAGCCACTCGGCGTCCTCGACGAACGCGAGGTTCGGCGGGGTGAGGTCGGTCGGCCAGCCCCAGGCCATGCCCAGCGCCAGCAGCAACACCACGACGCTCGTCGCGAGGGCGCCGCCCTTGACCTCGCGATCACCAGGGACGAACGCGAGCACGAGCGCGGCGAGCGCCGGCAGGAACGTCAGCAGCGAGAGCCAGGGAAGCTCACCCATTGGCCACCACCATCCACACCAGGACCGCGATCGCCCCGAGGAGCGTCGAAGCCGTGGCCACCGAGAGCACACCGGGCTGGGTCCGCCGAGCACCCTCACCCACGAAGTAGCGCACGAACAATCCAGGCCAGGTCACCAGCGCCTCGTCGATGATGGCGCGGTCGACCGCGAAGTACAGAGCGTTGGCCACCACCATCGTGGCGCCGGCCACCAGGTCGTAGGCGGCGTCGATGCCGAGCCGCTGCGAGAACGCCTCGAGCGTGGCCGCGACCGCGTTGCCACGGACCCGGTACAACATCCAGCCTGCGCCGATGCCGACCGTGACGACGGCCAGCGAGCACACGAGCGCGATCAGGTGGGTCTCGTGGAGCGGATCGTGCCCGGCTTCCACCCAGTGCGGAGACACGAACACGCGCTCGGTGAGGTGGTGGTAGAAGTTGCCGACGAACGAGGCGAGCCCGGTCGACAACACCGCGAGCACGACGAGCGGCGCCATCATCGTCCAGTGGATGGCGTGCAGGTGCCGGTGCGGGTCGGCCTTCGGGCCGAAGAAGGTGAGCAGGATCAGGCGGGTCGTGTAGAACGCCGTGAGGCCCGCGGTGGCCAGGAGCATCGGGAACACGACGAACCACAAGCCGCCTTCGTGCAGCATCACCGCGAGCACGGCGGCGAGGATCTCGTCCTTCGACCAGAACCCGGCGAACACCCACGGGATGCCCGCCAGCGCGCCAGCGCCGATCAGGAACAGCACCGACACGCCGCGCAGGTCGTACCAGAGGCCGCCCATCTTGCGGATGTCCTGCTCGTGGTGCATCGCGTGGATGACGGCGCCGGCCCCGAGGAACAGCAGCGCCTTGAAGAAGGCGTGCGTCACGACGTGGTAGAGGCCCGTGAACCACAAACCCGTGGCCATCCCCGCGAACATGAAGCCCAGCTGGGAGACGGTCGAGTAGGCGAGCACCTTCTTGATGTCGGTCTGGCCCACGGCCATCAGGCCCGTGAACAGCGAGGTGCAGGCCGCGACGAAGCCGACCACCTGGGTGACCTCGGGGACGAGCACGAAGAAGAAGTCCATCCGCCCGATAAGGTACAGGCCGGCGGTGACCATGGTCGCCGCGTGGATGAGCGCCGACACCGGCGTGGGGCCCGCCATCGCGTCCGGGAGCCAGGCGAACAGCGGGAGCTGCGCGGACTTTCCGGTGGCGCCCAGGAACAACATGGCGCCCGCGAACACGAGCGTCCCGTGTACGGCGGCGGCGTCGGCCTGCTCGAACCAGGCGGCCATCTCCTGGAAGTTCAGCGTGCCGGTGAGGCCCCAGAGCGTGAACGCGCCGAGCAGGAACGCGAAGTCACCGATCCGGTTGACGACGAACGCCTTGCGGCCGGCGTCGGTGTACGAGAGGTTCGAGTACCAGAAGCCGATGAGGAGATAGCTGCACAGCCCGACCCCCTCCCAGCCGACGAACAGGACGAGGAGGTTGTCTCCCATCACCAGGAGCAACATCGCGCAGAGGAACAGGTTCAGGTACGCCATGAACCGCGCGAAGGACGGGTCCTCGTGCATGTACCCGTAGCTGTACAGGTGGATCAGCGAGCCGATCCCCGTCACGTTCATCAACATCACCGCGGTGAGCGGGTCGACGAACAGGCCGAAGTCGACCTGGAACGTGCCGGTCGCGATCCATTGCCACAGGATCTGGTGGGCGTCGTGGCCCTCTTCGGTGCCGAGCAGTGCGAAGACGGACAACACGAACGAGGCCACCGGGCCCGCGCAAGCCACGAGGCCGACCTGGCCCACGGTGAAGCGCGACCCGAACAGGCCGTTGAGCGCGAACCCCAGCAGCGGGAGCAGCGGGATGAGGAACAGGAGGTCGTCGACGTGCATCAGCCGCCCATGCTCCGCAGGGTGTGCGTGTCCACGGTCTGCTTCGTCCGGAACAGCGAGATCACGATGGCGAGGCCGACGGCGACCTCGGCCGCCGCGACCGCCATCACCAGCAGGACGAACACCTGCCCGGCGGGCGCAGCAGCACCGAACCGGGCGGCGAACGCCACGAGCGACACGTTCACGCCGTTGAGCATCAGCTCGAGGGACATCAGGATGATCAGCAGGTTGCGCCGCGCGAGCACGCCGTAGGCGCCGACGCAGAACAGCGCGATCGAGAACAGCAGGTACGGCGCGATCATCCCTGGACCCTCTTCTTCGCCAGCACCATGGCGCCGAACATGGCCACCATGATCAACACCGACACGAGCTCGAACTGGAGCCCGAACCTCAGGAACATCACGTTGCCGACGCTCTCTACCGACCCGAGGTCCGCGAGCTTCTCGGCGGTGACGACGCCGGGCTCCCACAGGCTCGGCTCGCGAAGGATCGGGAACACGAGCACGCCGAACAGCGCCGTGCACATCCCCGCGACCGACAGGCGGACCCCTCGTGGGTGCTCCTCGCCGAACTCGTCGTCCTTGAGGTTCAACAACATGATCACGAACACGAACAACACCAGGATGGCGCCCGTGTAGACGAGGATGTGGATGAAGGCGAGGAACGAAGCGTGCAGCGTGAGGAACACCACGGCCATGCACAGGAACGCGCCGAGCAACCACACGGACGCGTAGACCGGGTTGCGGCGGGTGACCATCATCACCGAGGCCACGAGGGCGACGGTGCTACCGAGCAGGAAGACGGGGTTCATGTCAGTTCCTCAGCAGCCGTTCCTTGTCGTAGATCTTCTCCTTCCGGGAGGTTGCCACCTGCGTGTACACGTTCGTGAGCTCGATCGCGTCGCAAGGGCACGCCTCCTCGCACATCCCGCAGTAGATGCACTTGAGGAGGTCGATCTCGAAGACCTTCGGGCGTTTGTCTCGGTCGGGCCAGGGGGCTTCCTCGGCGACGATGGTGATGCACTCCGCCGGGCAGGCGGTGGCGCACATGTAGCACGCGACGCACTTCTCGCGCCCCTGCTCGTCCTTCTTCAAGCGGTGCTCGCCGCGGTACCCCTTCCGCAGCACGTCCCGGGCGCCTTTGCTGCCCGGACGTACCTCGGGGTACTCCTCCGTCGTCTTCGGGCGGGTCATCCACTCCAGGGACTTCGCGAGCCCCATGAAGATCGAAGGCAGGTAGAGCCCGATCATCACCCGGGTGATGGCGGACTTCACGCGCACCCACATCGGGAGGGTCGGGTTGTCGCGCACCGACGCGTGCGGCACCGGCAGCTCGGGGAAGTCCTCTGGACCGTGGTGTCCCCCGTGGTGGGGGTCCGCGTGGGTCGGCTGGGGGTCGTGGTGGTCGGCGTGCGCTTGCATCATCACCCTCCGAAGACGCCGACGACGGCGATGATCCCGATGTTGACGAGCGCGACCGGCAGCATCCGCTTCCAGCCGAGGGACATGACCTGGTCGTAGCGGAACCGGGGGAGGGTCCACCGGATCCAGATGTACGTGAAGTCGATGAAGACGACCTTGCCGACGAACGCAGCGACGCCGACGAGCGCGAAGTACCAGGGAACGAACCCGGTCTCGTCGGGTACCGTGATGAACGGGACGTGCCAGCCGCCGAGGAACAGGGTGACCACGAGCGCGGCCGACAGGGTCATCGCGATGTACTCGGAGAACGCGAACGCGGCCCAGCCCATCGAGTTGTACTCGGTGTGGAACCCGCCCACGAGCTCGGCCTCACACTCGGCCATGTCGAACGGCAGCCGGTTGTTCTCGGCGAGCGCGCACGTGTAGGTGAGCACGAAGCCCACGAGCCCCGACGGGAGGAGCCAGGGGTTGAACCGACCGAACAGGTTCCAGCCTTCCCGGGCCTGGTCGGTCACCACCGTCTGGAGGTCGAGCGACTGGCTCATCATGACCACGGCGAGGATCGAGAGCCCGAGGGTGAGCTCGTAGGAGATGAGCTGGGCGGAAGCGCGCATCGAGCCGAGCAGCGAGAACTTGTTGTTCGAGGCCCAGCCGCCGAGCGTGATCCCGTACACGCCGATCGACAACACGGACATCGTGAACAGGATGCCGATGCCGAGCGGCGCCACCTGCAGCGACGTCTCGACGCCGAAGAGCTGGACCCGCGGACCGAACGGGATGACCGCCCAGCCGAGCATCGGGGGCAGCAGCGCGAGCAGCGGACCGAACATGAACAAGGCGCGATCGGCGTCGCGCGGGATGGTCACTTCCTTGAGGGTGCACTTGATGATGTCGGCGACCGGCTGCAGCGACCCGAACGGACCGACGCGGTTGGGGCCTTTCCGCCCCTGGATGAACGCCGACACGCGGCGCTCCATCAGGATCAGCAGGGGCGCGACCGTGAACATGATCACCACGACGACCAGCATCTTGGCGACGGCGATGACGAGCTCGACGAGCATCACTTGCTCCCGACGGGGGCCGGGGTGGCGGCGGTGTGGACCGACCCGTCCGGCGGCGTGGCGAACACTAGCCCGTTCGCGCCCACCCGGGCATGGTCGTAGCCGGGGAAGGCCTCGCGGAAGACGCCATCGGCCGACACGACCCGGTCGCGGGCCTTCAGCGCCACGAGGACCTCCTGGAGCCAGGCGATGTCGTTGACGGTCTCGGTGTGGCGCTGGGTCCCGGGCTTGTCGCCGGGGCGGGCCTGCGGGACCGCCGGCAGGATCACGCGCCCGCGCTGCACGCGCCCGTCGCGGTTCATGTAGGTACCGTCCTTCTCGGCCCAGCACGTCACCGGGATCACGATCCCGGCGGCGTCGGACAGCGCCGAGCGCTGGAAGTCGGCCACGGCCACCGTCTTCACCTTGCGGGCGGCGGCGACGAGGTCGGCGGGCCAGTCGAGCGTGGAGATCTGGTTGGCGACCACGAGGACCTGGATCCTGCCGGCCTCGATCGCGTCGACGACCGCGCGGTACGGCGTGGGTCCACCGAACACGAGCGCAGCCCCGCGGGTGTTCGGGGTCTTGTCGGTCTCGATGGCGAACCCGGCCTTCGACACCCAGCGCTCGCCCTGCACCTTCGTGAGGAACCCGGTGACCGCGCGGGTGGCGTCCGCGAGCTTCTTGAGGAGGAACAGCTCCTCGAGGGTGTGGGCCGTGCTCGCCACGATCCCCACCTGACCGCGGGCGAGGTCGAGGGCCTTCGCGAGCTCCTGGAGCGTGCCTTTCGGCTCGGCGAGCCGGTCGTGGTGGACTGGAGCGAAGTCGCGCCCGGCGTCACACATCCAGTGGCCGTTGACCTCGGCGTTGTGTCGCGGCTGGATGCGCCGCATCTCGTTCTTCCAGGTCGTCCCGACGATGTTGCAGCCGCGGCTGCAGCCCGTGCAGACGGACTCCTTGCGCTGCGCGAACCATACGCGCGCCTGGTACATGAAGTCCTTGTCGATCAGGGCGCCGACCGGACAGATGTCCACGATGTTCTTCGACATCGGGTTGTTCACGGGCACGTCGGGGTGGATGTCCGCCACCGAGTGATCCCCCCGGTTCGTGATCGACAGCTCCCCGGTGCCGACCTCGTCTTCCAGGAACCGGACACACCGCGTGCACGAGATGCAGCGGTTCCCCCAGATCCGGATCTTCGGGCCCACGTCCCAGGTTCCCTTGAGGACCTTGTCCTCTTCGAACCGGGACACACCCTTGCGGTGGTCGAAGGTGTGGTCCTGCAGCATGCACTCGCCCGCCTTGTCGCAGACGGGGCAGTCGAGGGGGTGGTTGACGAGCATGAACTCGAGGACGGACTTGCGGGCGACCTCGATCTCCGGCCCCTCGGTGGTGACCTCGAGGCCCTCGGTGACCGGGTAGGTACACGACACCTCGAGCTTGCGCGAGTTCGACACCTTCACGAGGCACATGCGGCAGTTCCCGTGCGGCTTGAGCCCGGGGTGCCAGCAGTAGTATGGGACCGTGATCTTCTCGTCGGTGAGGACCTCGAGGAGCTTCTTGCCGGGCGGAGCTTCGATCTCCCGCCCGTTCACCTTGATCTTAGGCATGCGCGCCCCCGTTCCCCTTCCCGTGGTGTGCCTGGTGCGGACGGTACGGGCCGCCCTTCGCCACCCAGGCCTCGAACTCCGGCCGGAACTTCCGGACGATGCTGCGCGCGGGCATGGCCGCTGCGTCGGCGAGCACGCAAATCGTGCGCCCCACCATGCCCCACGCCACCTCGTCGAGGAGGTCGATGTCGGACACCTTGCCGCCGCCCCGCGCGATGCGGCCGGCCATCTTGGCGATCCAGCCCGTGCCCTCGCGGCAGGGCGTGCACTGACCACACGACTCGTGGGCGTAGAACCGCAGGATGTTCCACAACACGTCGACCATCGACGTGGTCTCGTCCATCACGATGATGGCGCCCGACCCCAGCATCGACCCGTTCGCCGCGAGGCTGTCGAAGTCGAGGCGGATGGGGTTCTCGTCGCGCAGGACCTCTTCGGCCGTGAGGAACGGGGCCGAGGACCCGCCCGGACACACGGCCTTCAGCTTCTTGCCGCCGGGGATGCCCCCGCAGATGTCGAACAGGAACTCCTTGAGCGGCACGCCGAGGGGGAGCTCGTAGTTCCCGGGGCGGACGATGTGCCCCGACACGCTGAACAGCTTGGTGCCCGGGCTCTTCTCGGTCCCGACGGAGCGGAACCATTGGGCGCCGTGCTCGAGGATCCCGGGCAGGCATGCGAGGGTCTCGACGTTGTTGACGATGGTGGGGCTGCCCCAGGCTCCCTCGACCGCTGGGAACGGCGGCTTGATCCGCGGGTGTCCGCGCCCACCTTCGAGGGAGGACAACAGGCCGGTCTCTTCGCCGCAGATGTACGCCCCGCCGCCGCGGTGCACGGTGATGTCGATCTGCGTTCCCGTGCCGAAGGCGTTCGGCCCGAGCACACCGTTGCGGTAGGCCTCGTCGATGGCCTGGTTCAGGATGCGGGCGCCGAGCGGGAACTCGCCGCGGATGTAGATGTACGCGGCCTTGGCCTTGATCGCGTACGCAGCGATCACGATGCCCTCGAGCAGGGTGTGGGGATCCCGCTCCATCAACATCTTGTCCTTGAACGTGCCGGGCTCCGACTCGTCGGCGTTGACCACGAGGTACCGAGGCTTGTCGTTCTTGGCCAGGAACTTCCACTTCTGGCCCGTGGGGAAGCCGGCGCCCCCGCGGCCGCGGAGCCCTGCCTGGAACACCTGCTCGATGACCTCGTCCGGGTTGCGCCCGCTCTGCAGCAGGTTCTTCGCGGTCTGGTAGCCCCCGCGGCGCGAGTAGTGCGCGAACGTCTCGGAGCCGGGCTCGAGGAGGTGCTTCGCGAGGCGCGGCGGGTGCGGGTTCGGCGGAAGGTGGTAGACCTGCGGGGCCGGGTGGAACGCGCCGAGCGGGCCTGCGTCGCGGCCCGACTGGTGGAAGCCCTTGATCTGGTCGACGAGCCCCACGGCCTGCTCGGTCGTGACGCGGTCGACGAAGTCCTCGTTGATCTGCAGGCAGGGCGCCATGTCGCAGTTGGCGAGGCACTCGACCTTCTTGAGCGAGAACAGCCGGTCTGGGGTGGTGCCGTCCTTCTCGATGCCGAGCGTCGCGGAGAGCTGGTCGAACACCTTCTCGCTGCCGCCGAGCGCGCAGGAGAACGTGCTGCACACCTGGAACACGTAGCGGCCGTCGTGAGGACGACGGAAGTGCGTGTAGAAGCTGAAGATACCGTACACGCGAGCGGCCGACACCCCGAGCAGCTCGGCCACGTGCTGCATGCCGGGCTCGTCGACCGTACCGAACTCGCGTTCGAGCAGCCGCAGGGCGGGCAACAGCGCCGCGTCGCGCTTCGGGTAGCGGGTACAGAGCGCCTCGAGCTCGGCCTTGACCTCGGCCCGGAACTCCCGGGTCGCGGGGGTTCCGGGGGCCTTTTCGGGGAAGTGATGCGGGTCGACGGTGCTCATCGGTCGAGCTCTCCGGCGATGATGTTGAGCGACGAGAGGCCGGACACCACGTCCGAGATGGCCCCGCCCTTGCACATGAGGGGGAACGGCGCGAAGTTGTAGAGCGACGGCGGACGCACCCGCCAGCGGTACGGCTTGTCGGTCCCGTTCGACACGAGGTACCAGCCGAGCTCGCCGTTCGGGCACTCGGTGGCGTGGTAGACCTCGCCCGGCGGTGGCTGCACGCCGTGGCCGTGCATGTAGTTCTTGAAGTGGTAGATCAACCCTTCCATCCCGCCCTGGGGGTTGTTCTTCGCGTTCTTGAGCGGGATCACGACCTCGGGGTCACCCACGTTGATGGGGCCCTTCGGGAGGTTCTTGAGCGCCTGATCGACGATCTTGAGGGACTCGTAGAGCTCTTCGACCCGCACCCGGTACCGCGCGAACACGTCGCCCTGGGTGTAGGACACGAGGCGGAAGTCGTAGTCCTGGTACCCGAGGTACGGGTGCTGCTTGCGGATGTCGTAGACGACGCCGGACGCCCGCGCGAGCGGCCCGGTGACGCCCCAGCTGATGGCCTGCTCGCGGGTCAACGTGTTGATGCCGATCGTCCGGTCGCGGAAGATCTTGTTCTCGTTGAGCATCCCCTCCATCTCGTTGATGGTCTTGTACGCCGCCGTGAGGAAGCGCCGGACCTCCTCCTCGAAGTCGTCGGGGACGTCGCGGAACAGGCCGCCGACGCGGGTGTAGCTGGTAGTGAGGCGAGCACCGGTGACGTGCTCGAAGATGTCGTAGAGCTTCTCGCGCTCGATGAACGACCACAACATGATCGAGAAGGCGCCGAGGTCCATCGCCTGCAGGCCCACGCCGATGATGTGGTCGGCCACGCGCGCGAGCTCGTACATGATCACGCGGATCACGCGGCACCGGGGCGTGATCTCGAGCCCCATCATGTGCTCGACGGCGCAGGCGAGGCCGATGTTGTTGCACAGCGGCGACAGGTAGTTCATCCGGTCGCTGATGGTCACGGTCTGGTTCCAGGACCGGTACTCCGCCAGCTTCTCGAAGCCGGTGTGGAGGTACCCGATCTCGAGCTCCATCTTCGTGACGGTTTCTCCCTCCACCTCGATCATCGAGCGGAGGGTGCCGTGGGTGGCGGGGTGTTGCGGCCCGAAGTTGACCAGCATGCGCTTGGCGCCGAGGTCACCGTCGGACTGCTCTTCGATCTCCATGGGAACGCGCGACAACGGACGCTGGATCGCCATGGTTCACCTCGAGTGCTTCGGAAAGTCGTACCGCTCGCCGCGACCCGTCAGCGGGTAGTCCTTGCGGAGCGGGTGGCCCGTGTAGGACTCGGGCAGCAGGATTCGCTTGAGCCCGGGGTGGCCGGTGAACCGGACCCCGAACATGTCGAACACCTCGCGCTCGGCCCAGTCGGCGGAGTTCCACAACGGGACGGCGGAGTCGATGACGGGGTCGTCTTCGGAGACCCAGGCCTTCACGCGGAAGTACTGGTTGTGGGTGAGCGAGAACAACACGTACACCACGCTGTACCGCTCTGGCTTGTCCTCGCCGAGCCAGTCGACCACCGTGAGGTCCATCAACATCTCGAACTGCAGCTGGTCTCGGAGCGCACGGAGCACCTCGAGCACGCGGCCCCTTCGGATCTCGATCCACTGCTGGTTCGCATGCATGCCCTGGCCGAGGACCTCGTCGGGGAACGAGGCCTTCACGAGGTCCAGGGAGGCTTGTTGCAGGTCCACGTCGATCTCCGGCCAACACGGGAGGAAAGCTGGGCGACCGCACACCGGGGTCGCCGACCCTGCGGTGCACGATGCCGCGTCGAGGTCAGGCTCGCTGAGGCACGGCATCGGGGGCGAGTCCCAGCCGCTTCTCCTTGGAGACGATCTCCTGGATCTTGAGCACCGCGTCGATCAGGCTCTCCGGACGGGGCGGGCACCCAGGCACGTACACGTCGACGGGGATGAAGTTGTCGACCCCCTGGATGAGCGCGTAGGTGTCGAAGATGCCCCCGCAGGACGCGCAGGCGCCCATGCTGATGCACCACTTCGGCTCGGGCATCTGCTCCCAGATCTTCGTGAGCACGGGCATCATCTTGAGGGCGATGCGCCCCGAGACGATCATCATGTCGGCCTGGCGGGGCGAGAACCGGATCGCCTCGCTCCCGAAGCGGGCGAGGTCGTACCGCGACGACAGGGTGGACATCATCTCGATCGCGCAGCAGGCCACCCCGAACGGCATCGGCCACAAGCTGTTCTTGCGGCCCCACTTGATGACCTCGTCCACCCGGGTGGTGAGCGCGCCTTCCTGCATCCAGGACTCTAGTCCCATTCGAGGCCTCCACGCTTCCAGAGATAAACGAGCCCGAAGCCGAGCACTGCGAAGAAGATACCGATCTCGATCAGACCGAACACCCCGAGCGACTTGTAGAGCACCGCCCAGGGAATCAGGAACACCGTCTCGATGTCGAACAGGATGAACATGATCGCGACGAGGTAGAACCGGACCGAGAACCGTTCCCGCGTCGCCCCGAGGGCGGGGACACCGCACTCGTACGGATCGAGCTTGTCTTCGTTCGGGCGCCAGGGGGCCAGGAACCAGGCCGAGAAGGTCAAGCCGCTCGCGAGCGCGGCGACGATGGCCAGGTAGATCGCGACGTATGCCCATTCCAACGCGGTGCTGCCCCGATCGAGAGGGAATGGTTCGTATCGACGACCCAGGTACGTGTCAATGGATGTCTCGGCGCGCCACGTCGCGGAGGAGCGGCTCAGTCGGCGTCGACCGCCGGACCCGGGTCGCGCAACGCGGAGTGGAGATCGATCGACAAGGTCGGCGGGGCGTGGTCCTCGAGCGAGGCGACCAGCGCGTCCACCCCGTTCGACGGCGCGAAGTACAGCTGCTCCGGGGAGCCGCGGCCCGACAGCGGTCCGGACAACACGATCGCCACGACCTCGTGGTCGGCCGGCAACCGGACGACGTGCTCGATGGCGGACCACGGCACCTCCACGTTCCCCCGAGCCCCGTACTCCGCGCGCCACGCCATCCACACCGCCCCGAGCGTACCGAGGACGAGGAGGGGCAAGGCGACGCGGTCCGCGCCCGGGACGAGTGCCCCTGCGAGCAGCAACGCGGCACCCAGGACCAGCAACACCGAGCGCGGAACGGGCGGCGACACCGACACCCGGCCCTCCACCCGCAGCCCCTGGGCGGCCACGGTGACCGCGCCGGGACCCGAGACCCGAGCCACGCCCATCGCCACCACCTCCCGCGGTGGACGGAACTCACCGATCAGGCGTCGCACGGGTCCTCCGCCAGGAGGGTAGCGCCGAACCGGGGCGCGGGGAGGGCCTGCGCGCGCGCGCAGCGAGCCTTCACCAACGCTTGACCAGCCGCCGGGAACCCCGCCTCGCGATCGGGGTCGAGCCCATTGTCCCTGGAGCCGGAGTGGCCCCAGGACGTTTTTGCGGAGCCTTGACGAACCCGGAGAACCCGCCGCCACGCAGCGTGTCGGCGCTCCGGAACCCCTCCTCGAGCGGCGGCGGGCCGACCGAGGGCAGCAACATCCGGAGCATGGGATAGGGACCGCCGTCTCTCCCTGCGGAGTGCGAACGACCATGAAGCCCCTCGTCCTGGAAGTCTGGCGCGGCCGAACCCTGGTGAGTCGGTCCGAGTATTCGGAGCCGTCCGTCACGCTGGGGAGCGGCGCATCTGCGATGCTGAGGGTCGTCGACCCTGCGGTCGCCGAGCTCCACGCGGTCGTCAACGTCGAGGAGGACGGCACGATCCTCGTCCTCGACCTCGGCAGCGAGAGCGGAATCACGGTCGGCGGCCAGAAGGTCGCCAGCTCGCCCGTGGCCTCGGGAGGCACGTTCTCGATCGGGGGCCTCACCTTCAAGGTCACGACCGAAACCGCGGCGGCCGGCAACGAAGACCGCACGGACGAGCAGCCCACGAGCGTGCAGGGCGCGGCGGCAGCCGCCTCGGCCCATGACCCGGCTGCAGCCCGCGACGCGGCCGAGCCCGAGGCCCACGCCGAAGACGATCACGGTCACGAGAAGGACGACATCGCCGATGTCGTCACCTTCGTCATGCGGTCGAACCCGGCCGCAGCGCCGGGCGAGAAGCGGCGCCCGCCGCTCCTCGAGGTCCACCAGATGTGGGGCAACGCCCTGCTCTCGACCCGCCAGTTCCCGCGCGACACGAAGAGCGTCAACATCGGCCTGCGTTCCGGACACCGCTGGAGCTTCCTCGGCATCGACATGGGCTGGGTGCCCGCGCCGGTCGGGTTCCTGATCCCGTTGATGACCCCGATCTGGTCGGACATCGAGGCGATCTGGAAGTCGGACTTCGTGGTGTCCCGCGACATGCTCCCCCAGGAGCAGGACTGGACGCTGTTCGAGCAGAACGCCGACGGCGTGTACGTCGCCAAGGTCGCGTCCGGATGGGACGGCTTCGCAGACGTGGACGGCAAGCGCATGTCCTTCTCCGAGCTCGCGGCCGCCGGCCTCGCGTCGGAGTCGGGTGACGGGTACGACATCCCGGTCACCGAGAACATGAAGCTGATGGTGGAGGGCGGAGGCTCCGTCTTCTTCGCGCACCTCGCGACGCCGGTGGCCCGCGCCTTCGTCAAGATGAACGAGGAGCAGGACTGGATCTTCGCCGGCCTCCTGGGCTTCGGCGGGTTCGTGTTCCTCACGCTCCTCGCGCTCATGTACATCACGCCCCCGAACCACTCCCGCGATCAGAACGAGATCCCGGACCGGTTGGTGGAGCTGCTCCTCGACAAGCCCGAGCCCGAGGAGAAGAAGGACAAGAAGCCCTCCGGCAACCCCGACGCCGGCGAAGGCGCCAAGGCCAAGAAGGAAGAGGGCAAGGTCGGCAAGAAGGACAGCAAGATCGACAAGGCCAAGGGCAACAAGGTCGAGGTCAAGCAGCTCGAGATCGACCGTGAGGTCGCCGAGAACGCCGGTGTCCTCGGCGCCATGCAGAACAGCGACCTCAACGCGGTGCTCGGCTCGTCGGGCCTCTCGTCCGACCTCACCGGCGGCATCGGCGGCCTGATCGGCGCGTCCGGCACCCAGATCGGGTCCGGCGGCCTCGGTGGTCGCGGCAGCGGCCTCGGTGGCGGCGGTACGGCCGAAGGCCTCGGCGGGCTCGGCACGAAGGGCATGGGCTCCGGCTCGTCCGGCTACGGCAAGGGCGGCGGCGACTTCGGCGCCAAGGGCGAAGGCGGCATCGGCACCGTCGGCGGTGACCCCATCATCCTCGGCGCCCTCGACCGCTCGCTCATCGACGAAGTCATCAAGCGGAACATGAACCAGATCCGCTACTGCTACCAGCGCGAGCTCACCAAGAACCCGGCGCTGGGCGGCAAGGTCGTGATCAAGTTCACGATCGCGAAGGACGGCACCGTGTCCGCCGCGTCCACGAAGACCACCACGATGAACAGCCCGCCAGCGGAAAGCTGCATCGTCGGTCGGTTCCTGCGGATGCAGTTCCCGCAGCCCAAGGGCGGGGGGATCGTCATCGTGTCCTACCCGTTCATCTTCTCGCCGGGCTGAACCCGGCCAGGATCCCGGGTTCGTCCGGCATGACCAACGCTTGACGAACCCTTGCCGCACCTTGACTTCCCGCCGGCCCGCGCAGCGATAGAAGGGTCCGGCACCGATTCTTCTGCAGCTTCCGTCTCTCCGCCTTCTGGCGATCGTTCCCTTCAGGTATGGAGTCCGACATGTTCGTGATCGAGCACTTCCGCGAAGGCGGGTTCATGATGTGGCCGATCCTCCTCATGATGCTGGTCATGTGGGCCATCGCCTTCGAGCGCATGTTCGCGCTGTTCATCAACGTCCGCGAGAACAAGCACGCCCTGCTCTCCGGCATCCAGAAGCACATCATGAAGGGCGACATCCAGAGCGCCATCCGCTACGTCGGCAGCCAGCGCCAGGGCCCGATCGCGCGGATCATCAAGGCCGGACTCATGAAGGTCAACAAGACCGACAAGGAAGTCCAGGCCGCCCTCGACGAAGCTTCGCTCCGTGAAGTCCCCTACGTCGAGAAGCGCACGGGTCACCTCGCGGTGCTCGCGAACGCGGCGACCCTCGTCGGTCTCCTCGGCACGATCATCGGGATGATCGCGTGTTTCGCCGGCGTCGCGAACGCCGACCCCGCGATGAAGGCGATCATCCTCTCGAAGGGCATCGCCGAGGCCATGAACTGCACCGCGTTCGGCCTCATCACCGCGATCCCCGGTCTCCTGCTGTACGCGTGGCTGCAGGCCCGCACCCAGCACGTCATCGACGGCATCAACGAAGCCGTCGTGTCCACGCTGAACCTGGTGCTCACGAACCGCGCCCTGTTCAAGAACGTGAACCTCGAGGCCGGCACCCCGGCTCCCGCGAAGAGCCGGAACGCCTGAACAGCGTCCGGTAGTCTCTCCTTCTCCGGGACCGTCCGTCGGGCGGTCTCCACTGGCCCGGAGTGTCCCATGGGTGTCAGCGTAGAAGGCGGCAAAGGTGGCAAGAAGAGCCTCGCCGCCAACCTGAACCTGGTGCCGTTCATCGACCTCCTGTCGACCCTGATCACGTTCCTCATCGCGACCGCAGTGTGGGTCGAGCTGTCGAGCATGCCGGTCGACCAGGCGCTGTCCGACCCGAACGCGCCGCCGCCCCCGCCGGTCGACGTCCCGCCGCCGCCCCCGCTCACGGTCCACGTGCGCGGTGACGGGGTGTGGGTCGGTCGCAAGGTGGAGGAGGGCCGCAACTTCCCGAGCGTCGGCGAGAACTTCGACTGGACCGGCGTCGAGAACGCCATCGAAGGCGATCGCCGCTCGTTCCCCGACGAGGAGCAGGTCGTCATCGTCACCGACGACGGCGTCCAGTACCAGCACATGATCAAGGCGCTCGACCTCACCCGGAAGTTCGAGTACTCGAAGTCGCTGCTCGGGGGCGGTCCGGCCCAGGCGAGCAACACCACCCGTCCTCCGAAGCGCTGAGGTTCCCATGGCGGTGTTCACTCCAGGGCGTCATCCCGCGTACGAGCCCATCGGCCGTCTCCGCGGGAATCCGCTCTCCCACGGCAAGAAGTCCGGCAACAGCGACCTGAACCTCACGGCGATGGTCGACATGTTCACGGTCATCGTCATCTTCCTCCTCCAGAGCTTCTCTGGCGAAGGCGAGGTGTCGGTGCACAAGAACCTGGTCCTCCCCGACTCCGAGAAGGCGAAGCCCCTCTCCGAGCGCGGCCCCATCGTCGTCGTCATGAACGGCGAGGTGTCGCTCGACGGCGAGGTCATCGCGACCCTCGAGGACGAGCAGGCCGACGACCCGGGCATCACCGCGCTCACCGAGCGGCTGACCAAGGTCCGCGAGCAGAACGACAAGGTCGAGGAGGAGCTCCGCAAGAAGGACCCGAACCGGCCTCAGAAGCCGTTCGACGGGCACCTCATCGTGCAGGCCGACCAGAAGACCGACTTCAAGCTCGTGCGGCGCGCCATCTTCTCGGCGAACGCGGCGGGTTGGACGCACCTGCAGTTCGCGGTGCAGAAGCTCATCGACGGTCAGGCCCCGGGCGGCGGCGGCGAGTGACGCCGTCCACGCGGCCCCCGCGCGACCTGTGAACGAACCCGCCCGGTGACCTCGTGTCCCGGGCGGTTCGCGTTCCGGGTCACTGCACCGGGATCACTGCACCTGGATCATGGTGCAGATGTCGTCGGCCACCTGCGGCTCGCCGCTGCAGGCCTTGTACCGCACGAGCTCGACCACGTGTTTCCCCGCCGCGGGGAACGGCCCGCTCCAGGCCCAGTCGAGGGCCCCTGCGCCGTTGGGCGTCACCGCCTGGCCCTGGGCCACCGGCGCGAAGTCCGACCACACGTCCATGCTGTAGGTGCAGGCGGGGTCTGGCTTGTCGAGCGCGTTCGAGGTGGGCAGGAAGGCCACGGTGTCGCCGGCCGCCCATTCGCGTCGAGGCTCGGGCGGGGTCTTCGTGGTGTCGACCGCAGCGAGGCCGGCGCCGTTGCACTTCGTGAAGGGCAGCGGCTCGTCGAGCTCGAGGAACCGCGAGTTGCCCACGTACGTCTCGAGCTCGCGGACCTGGCCCTCGGTCATCGTCTGGTAGGTGTCGACCACGGCGAGCCGGCAGGCCTCCGTGTTGACCTTGATCTTGAGCGTGCCGCGCAGCTGGTTGTTCGGCTGCGAGAAGGCGAGCTTCATCTTGTCCTTCTCTTCCGGCTTCAGCTTCGCGATGGCCTCGTTCATCTCCTTCGCGGCAGCGGTCGCGGCGGCGATCGGCGCGCCGGAGAAGTCCGCCACCTCGGCCGCCGAGCAGGCGCCCTTGTTGGCCCACAACGTCTGGCAGATCTGCTTGAGCTTGGCGGTGTCGGCCCCGATGTCCTGCAGGCACCGCCAGCCGCCCTTGTCCTTGGCGCAGGTGTAGTCGTACATGTCGAACGGGCTGCGGGAGTTGTACGAGACCTTCAGGGTCTCGCCCAGCTTCTTGAACCGCATGCGCGCCCAGCGGTCGGGCTCGTCGCCGTCCTGCTGCTTGTTCCGCACCTCGCGAACGAACTGCCGATCCACCAGCTTGTCGGAGGACAGGGTGCAGGCAGGCGCCTCGGGCTCCGGTGGGGGCGCCGGCTCGAACAGCCCACACCCCGCGATGACAGTCCACAGCGTCACGAGACCTCCCGGCGCGCGTTCTACCACGTGCGCGCGCTCGGGAGCAGTGCCGTCGTCAGGGCGTCGGGAAGTCCAGGTGGACGAGCACCTTCGGCGGCGTGGGCGGCGGCGGGGGCTTGGCGCCCGGCTCGACGGGGACGGGCGGCACGGGCGGGGGCAGCGTGAACGACAGGCGGCGGAACCGCTTGGCGGCGCAGCGCAGGATCGCCGGGGACTGCACCTTCGACTTCTCGTCGACGACCGTGTCGTACACGTCGCCTTCCTTGCCGACGGCCAGGATCAGGTCCATGCGGCCCTTGAGCTCCTCGGGCGGCGGACTGCCGGCCGGGGCTGCAGGATCGGGGGTGACTGCCTTGGTGGCGCAGAAGGAGAGCGCGCCCATCTCGCGGCGCACCTGCTCGTCGACCTCGGCCAGCGTGAGCGGTCCCTCGATCTCGAGCTCGAGCTTCACGTTGTCGGGGTTGGGCACCGGCACCACGGCGGCGGCTTCCTTGATGAGGACGTCGGCCTCCTCGTTCGACACCGTGCACCAGCGATCGGTCGCGAACGACACCGTCGACTCGCTCTTGTCGAGGAGGTAGTTCATGCAGGTGTTCACCACGTCGCCGACCTTGCGGTCCGACGCGAGCACGTGGACGCCGGGGCTGCCGGTCGCGGTGCGCGCGGACGTGGCGTAGTCGATCGCGTCGAGCGCCTCGTCGCCTTCGCCGAACCACACGATCGGGCCGAACATGGCCTCGGGAGAGCCCGCCTCGACCCACACGTGGGTGGTGTGGTCGCGAAGGGCGGGCGCGCCGAGCTGGATGGGCAGGAAGGTGACCTGGAGACGCGCCAGCTCGGGCGGGACGGTGACGCCGGGCTTCACTTCGGCCGCGCGCAGCAGGATGAACGCCTTGCCGTCCTTCACGCGATCGAGCACCTCGAACAGCTGCGCAGCCGGGTCCGGGCGCGCGATGGCGAGGAGCGGCGGGCGGTCGCTCAGATCCTTCACGTCGGCGAGGTCCTCGTGGACCTCCTCCCAGCTCGAGCCGGTCCACTTCGCGGTGCGGACCCACTTCTGCCCGAGCACGAGCACGTCGCCGAATCCACCTTCGGCCATCCGCGCGACCACGGTGCTGTCTCCGGCGGGCACGAGGCTCGACGGCAGGTTGCCGGCCATCTCGTGGTAGGCCTCGACCGCCGGGCCGTTCATGGCCACGGTGTACAGGCCGTCGAACCCGCTGTTCTCGAGGAGGCGGAAGAAGCCCACGCCCACGAGCGCCACCACGACGAGGAACGAGTCGACCACGGTGTACTTGACCGCGATCTCGGCGACCTCGGTGAAGAACCCGTGGAACGCGAGCAACAGGCCCACGAGGATGGCGGTGATGCCGATCGCCATGCCCGGCCAGATGAGCTCGTCGTAGATCTTGATCGCCTCGAGGATGTCGAGGGTGGTCATGAGCTTCGAGTTGCTGTCGAACGCCACCATCCGGTTGCCGATCTCGATGGCGCGGGCCGCGTGGTAGATCGAGAACACGGCGCACATCGACGCCGCGAACCGCATCCCCGCGACGCGGAACATGTCGTCGTCGGCAGCGCGGCGCAGGGCACTGACCGCCACGCCGAGCCCGACCACCAGCACGAGGCCGGCGATGGCGATGGAGGACGCGAAGGAGGTCGCGATGCCGTAGCCGAGGAGCGCGATGGCCCCGCCGACCGCGGTCGCTGCAGCGAGACCGGAGGCCATGAACGTGAACCGTGGCTCCTCGCCGGGAACGACCGCCGATCCGACGGCCGCGGACCACACACCGGCGCACAACACGAGCGAAGCACCCCAGCGGGCGACCCAGTCGACCGCCATCGAGGCCCACGCCTGCGACATGGCCATCGACGCGACCGCGTCCGGGGCAGCCTGCGCGACCACGCTTCCCGCCGTGGCGGATGCGACCCACGCACCGAACGCGCCGGCGGCCAGCACCAGGTACGGGAACACGATCAACGCGAACAGCGGCACCCGGCGACGGGTGAACGCGAGCCCAGCGAGCGCTGCCGCCGCCAGCACACCGAGCGCCGTGCCCCCCATGATGAGGTAGCCCAGAGCGCCAGCGTTGTTCAAGACCTCGGTCATCGGTCCCTCCGCGGGGTCAACAAACCAAACCGCCGCTCGTCTAACCGAGACGGGCGCCAGGACAGAGGAGCCAGGGGTCCACCAGCACACCCGACGCCCGGATTGCCTTGTTTTTTCGGCGTTCTACCTGAATGTCAGCCATTCGCAAAGGAATCGCCAGGGAACGGGGACGGGCGAGAACTGGTGTAGTGTGTGCGTCCGCGGCGCCGCACGGCACGCGCAGGATCCCCATGGACGTGCTGTTCCTGTCCCCGGCCTACCCGCCCGAAATGGTCCAGTTCACGAGAGGTCTGGGCGAGGTCGGCGCCCGCGTCTTGGGAGTGGGAGATGCCCCGGAGGAGTCCCTTCCGGCCATCGTGCGCGCCAACCTCGCCGGGTACCTGCGGGTGCCCGCGATCCTGGACGAGGACGACGTGCTGGAGCGCGTGGTGGCCTGGCTCGGGCCGCGCCGCCCGCAGCGGATCGAGGGGCTGTGGGAGGTGGTCACCCACCTGGCGGCCCGGTTGCGCGAACGCCTGGGGGTACCCGGTATGTCCACCGACGCCGTGCTCGGGTTCCGCGACAAGGTGGTGATGAAGGAGCGGGTCGCCGCAGCGGGGATCCGGATCCCTCGGACGCGGCGCGCGACCCGCGTGGCCGAGGTGCTCGCGTTCGCGCGGGAGATCGGGTTCCCGCTCGTCGTCAAGCCCATCGCCGGCGCCGGCAGCGCGGACACCTGGCGCGTGGACAACGCCGCGGAGCTCGCGTCGGTGCTCGACCGGATGCGCCACGTGGCCGAGGTCAGCGTAGAGGAGTTCGTCTCGGGCCAGGAATACACGTACGAGACCCTGTGTGTGGACGGCCGCCCTCTGTTCTCGAGCGTGTCGATGTACGTGCCGAACACGCTCGTCGCCCGCCAGAACGAGTGGATCTCCCCCATCATCCTCGCCATCCGGGATCCCGAGGCCGCTGGGCTCGGGGTGGGGACCGTCATGGGGGTCGAAGCCCTGCGCGCGCTCGGGATGGGCACGGGCCTCACCCACATGGAGTGGTTCCTCCGGCCCGACGGCGCAGCCGTGTTCGGTGAGGTCGCCTGCCGGCCACCCGGCGCCAACATGGTCGACCTCATGAACTACGCCAACGACCTCGACCTGTACGCCGAGTGGGCGCGCGCCGTCGTCCACGGCCGGTTCGACGGCCGGCTCACGCGCCCGTGGAACGCCGCCATCATCTTCAAGCGCGCGCGCGGTCAGGGGCGCATCACCAGGGTCACCGGGCTCGACCGGTTCGTCGCGCGGCACCGGGCGGCAGTCGCCCGCGTGGACCTGCTGCCCATCGGAGCCATGCGCCGCAACTGGAAGCAGACCTTCCTCTCCGACGGCAACCTCGTGGTCCGGCACCCCGATCGGCAGGTCTGCCTCGAGCTCGCGATGGAGGCGGCGTCGACCATCTCGATGTGGGCGGAGTGAACGTGGCGGGGGACCACGGCGAGCCCTACGACCTCGGATACCGGGGCCTCGTCGTGGTCGTGACCGGCGCGTCGGGCGGCATCGGAGAAGGCCTCGCGCGCGCGCTCTCCAGCCTCGGGGCCACCGTGGTCGCCCACGCCGCCACGCGGCCCGAGGCCCTGCACTGGGCAGCGGCCCTGGGCGCGCACTCCGTCACCGCCGACCTCGCCGATCCCGAAGCCACCGACGCCCTGTTCGCGGACCTCCAGCGGCGGTTCGGGCGCGTCGACGTCCTGTTCGCCAACGCCGGCAGGTGGCCGGAGCCGGTCCTCCACCTCGATCAGACGTCCGTGGCCTCGCTCCGCCGGACCATCGACGACAACCTGTGGAGCGCAGTGTTCAGCGCGCGGTCGTTCCTGGCGACGCTGCGCAGGACGGGGCCCCGCCCGGACGGCCTCGGGGGCGCCATCGTGTTCACGGGCTCCACCGCGGGGAGGTTCGGCGAGGCGGGCCACGCGGCGTACGCGATCGCCAAGGCCGCGCTGCGGGGCGCCGTCTCCACGCTCAAGAACGAGATCGTGGCCGTCGACCCCGCCGCCCGCGTCAACCTCGTGGAGCCCGGTTGGACGGTGACCCCCACCGTCGCGCCCGCGATCGACGCCGCCCTCATCGACCGCGTGACCCGTACGATGCCGCTCCGCCGCATCGCTGCCGTCGAGGACATCGTCCACGCAGCGCTGTTCCTCGGGTCGTCCCGCGTCGCCCGGCACGTGACCGGCGAGGTGTTGACCGTGGCCGGGGGCATGGAGGGTCGGGTCCAACGTTGACCCGGTTGCCGCCCCCCGGAATCGAAGGTAATCCCTGGGTCGCGGGGTGTTCATGTGGTGGACGACGTCGGTGCTGGTGGCGTGTGAGGCCCCCCGGGAGACCCCCACCGACGGAGGGCCCACCGACGACGTGACGGTCACCCACTCGGGTACGTCGGAGTCCACTCCCACGCTCCCGCCCGACTCGGGCACCGGACACACGGGCGTCGCCGAGACCTCGGAGCTGATGCCCTGGGAGCGCTCCACGTTCGACTGCTCGACCATCCCCCGCGGCCCGGTGGTGGGCACGAACCTGGCGTGGTCGTTCCCGAGCGAGGACTTCACCCTCGACGCCGACGGCTACCTGTGGGGGGTGCCCGGGGGCATCCTCAAGCGCCAGACCTACGGCGGAGTCGGAGAGCCCGTGGTGCCAGGGCTCGGCGACGTCCGCGGCAGCCGCTTCCTGCCGGACGGTCGCATCGCGCTGTCCCACCCCGAAGACGGCTCGGTCTACCTCGTCGACCCCGTCTCGGGCAGCGGGACGGTGGGCGCGGCCGGCTTGAACACGCCGAACGGCATCGCCATCGACTTCGAGGGGCGGGTGGCGGTCGCCACCTCCGAGCGCATCGTCCGCATCGATCCCGCGACCGGCGCGTTCGACGAGCTCGTGTTCATGGACCGCCGGTCGTTCGACGGCCTGACCTACTCGCCCGACTTCAAGCGCCTGTACTTCAACGAGGAGCTGGGCCGCGTCCACTGGATCGACTTCGCCGACGACGGCACGTGGTCCGAGCCCCAGGGCCCCATCACCCTCATCCCGAACCCGCTCATCGCGTTCGCCATCCTCGACGGCATGGCCACGGACGTGTGCGGCAACCTGTACGCCAACGAGATGAACGGGAAGGTCTGGCGCGTGTGGCCCGACGGCGAGGTCGAGCTCGTCGCGAACATTGGCGGCGCCTCGATCATCCCCGCCCTCAACTTCGGGATCCCCGCTCGGGACGGCTGGATCGCGGACCACCTGTACGTGATGAACTTCCTCGGAACGCTCATCGACCTCCCGGTCGGGGTCCCCGGGAAGTGGGAGCCGCACATGCCCTGGCCCGCGGTTCCGGAGTAGCGTTCAGAGGCGCGGGCTGGTCGGAGACCGCAGCTGCGCTCGGATCTCCTCGAGCCGCGAAGCTGCGGGGTTGCGGTACAGGAGGTTCCAGGTGTCGAACGGGACCAGCTTGCCGTCTGGCTGCACGAACATCAGGCAGCTCTTCTTCACCGAGCGGACGTCGAAGTCCCGGGCGTCCATGAACCGCACGACCATCACGCGGAACACGTTGTCGTAGCCGAGCCCGGGGACGTCCACCCGCGGCAGGCAACACAGCAGGTCCTTGAGGCGGGCGGCCTGGTCCGCGGGCCCGATCCCTGTGCTGAACAGCTCCCCGACCGCGGCCTTCAGGGCGGGAACCTCCTCGAGGACGATGGTGTTCTCCGGGCCAGCGAGGAGCTGCTCGGTGCGGGCGTACCGGGTGAGGGGCACCACCTCGCCCCCGAGCTTGAGCGCGTACCCCATCACGAGCGAGTCGGGATGGCAGGGGACCGGAACGAGGTCGGCCTCCGAGAAGTGGGGAGACTGCGTGTAGATCGCGCGGCGGACCTCGGAAACGGTGAGCCGATGGACGGCGGGGTCGTAGCCCTCGACGCGTCCAGCCTCCTGGACCGGCTGCAACGTCACCCCGCGCACGCACCGCCACTTCAACGCGTGGTCGATGATGGCGCCGATCTCGTCGTCGTTGCGTCCCTTCTCGAGGGTCACCACGAGCGTGGTGGAGAGCCCTGCCTCCTCGAGGGCCTCCAGCGCCCGCTGACGGATCCGCGCGAGCTTCGCGCCCCGGAGGTGCTGCAGCACCTCGTCGCGCAGCGAGTCGAACTGCAGGTAGATCTCGAAGCCGTCCCGGCCGACCTCGTCGGCGAGGCGGCGGGCGAAGCCGGGCTCCGTGGCCAGCCGCAGCCCGTTCGTGTTGAGCATCAGGTGCCGGATCGGCCTGCGCTTCGCGGCAGCGAGGATGGCGAACAGCTCGGGGTGGGTGGTGGGCTCGCCGCCCGAGATCTGCACCACGTCCGCATGCCCCTCGGCGGCGATCACGGCGTCGAGCATCACCTCGATCTGCGCGAGGGGTCGGTGCTCGGGGCGGTGGGGTCCGCTCGTGGCGTAGCAGACGGGACACGCGAGGTTGCAGTGGTCGTTGATCTCCACGAGCGTGACGCACGCGTGTTGCTGGTGATCGGGGCACAGCCCGCAGTCGAACGGGCACCCCCAGTGCATTCCGGTCTGGAAGCGGGCGGGCATCTCCGCGGGCTTGACGAACACCTCGCGGCACCGGCGCCAGTACGGGATGTCGTCGGACAGGAGCACCCGCTCCTTCCCGTGGTGCGGACACCACTTGTCCAGGAAGACGCGTTCGTTCTCGAACAGGATCTTGCCCTCGATCGGGAACAGGCACGTGGAGCACAGGGTCCGCGCCACGTCGTAGTACAGGTACGGCCTGGACTTCCGCTTCTCGGGCGCGATCATAGCGTTCCGTTCGAGAGCTCGACGAACAGGATCACGATCGCCGAGAAGCCGAGCGCGGTCGCGCCTCCGAACGCTGCGGCCACGAGGTACTGCAGCATGGGCGGGGTCGACGGCGGTAGCGGCGCGTACGCCCCCTGGCTCGATCGGGCCATCGTGACTGGAGTGGGGGGAGCGCGCAGCGTGGGCGTGACGGGCACCAGCGTCGGCGCTGCGATGAGCGGACGCATCGGGCGCGTGACCCCGATCGGGATCGCTACCTCTGCCGTGACGGGCTCGATCTCGGGATCCTCGGAGAGGTCGGGGTCTTCGGAGATCTCGCCGCGGCCGGTGTCCCAGCTGCCGCGGGCGGCGTCGAGCCAGCCCACGAGCGCGTCGAGATCCGGCAGCCGGCGCTCGGCGGAGGGCTCGGTGCACTTCTGCACCAGCGAACGCAGCCAGTCGGGGAGCGGCGCGCCAGGGTCGAGCGAGGTGGCCCGGGTCTTCCACTCGAGCATGCGCGTGGCCTGGTCCGCGCGCTCACCCCACGCGGCGGCCGGGAAGGCGGACTTGCCCGACAGCAGCTCGTACGCCACGCAACCGAAGGCGTACACGTCGGCGCGCGCGCCATGATGCGTCGGGTCTCGCAACACCTCGGGCGCGAGGTACGCGAGGTCGCCGAACGGGGCCTGCAACGTCGCATCCAGCTGCTGCTGGGTGAGGGCGTAGTCGAAGCCGACGAGCCACGTGCGCACCTTGCCGACGACCACGTTCGACGGGCGCAGATCGCGGTGGACGATGCCCTGACCGTGGACGTACACGAGGGCGTGGGCGAGGTCGCGGAGGACCGCGCACCCGCGTTGCCACCGGAGCGGACCCCGCACGAGGCGATCGTGGAGGTGTTCCCCCTCGAACCACTTGAAGGCGGTCCACACGAACTCGCGCTCGTGGTCGACCCCGAAGTCGACCACCTCGGGGAGCGACGGGTGGGTGAGGCGCTGCAGGGCGTCCACCTTGCGCTTCTGCCCCTCCATCGTCGCCTTCGACAAGGGAACGAGCTCGAGCACAGCCGCCGTGCCGACGGTGTCGTGGCGGGCGCGGAACGTACGCGGGATGCCGAGCGCGACCACGTCCTCCACGATCCAGGAACCGACCTGTTGGCCCGGACTCAGCACGCGGTCACCTGCCCACCTGGAACTTGCCCACGTTCGTGCCGCCCGCGGACATGCGCCCGCTGGCACCCACGCTCCCGACCGAGCCCGAGTAGGCCATGCGCTCTTCGCCCGACCGCTCGAGGAGCACGAAGGACACGAGGTCGCCGACCTGCTCCCAGGTGCCTGTGGCGTCGGCCGACTTCCCGCCGCGCGCGGTGCGCCCGCTCAGCTTGCCGTCGGGTCCGAACAGGAGCTCGAGCAGGAGCTCGTCGCCGGCGCCGCGACCCCGGTACACCCCCGTCAGGGCCTGGACCGCGGCAGGTGCTGCCGACGCCTCCGTGACCACCGGCGCGGGCGCGAGCGGTTGGGGGCGGACCGTCACCGTGGGGGCCGGCGCGGCGGGCTCGGGCGCGGGCTTCGGAGCCGGGGACGGGTCCGGACGCGGCGCAGGGCGAGGGCCTGGGCGGACCACCACCGGCTCGACCACCGGGGCCGGAGCCGGGACCAGCACCGGCACGGGGATTGGCACCGGCACCTGCTTCTCGACCTCGACGATGCGGATCTCGGGGGCCGGCGGGGTCGGTGGCACACGCTGCCCACGCGCCCACAGCCAGGTGCCCAACACCAGGACCGAGGTGAGCGCGAAGCTCGTGACGTACACCCCGGCGAGGCGCACCATCAGGGACCCGGGCTCCGGCGCGCGGCCGGGGGCCTGCAGATACACGGTCCGCGCGACAGCGTCCGTCCCACGCGAAGGCGCCGACTGGGGCGTGACCTCAGCGGGTTCGTCTCGTGGGGTGGACTGCTGGGCGGACATCGTTGCCTCGGCGCGTCGCATACCGTATCAGCGAGCGTCTCCGATCGGAAGCCCGGGCCCCCGGCACCGGGATGGCGTACACTGCGCCCGCCGCGCGCCATCCACGACAGGAGGTCGGATGCGCATCCACGTGCCCCGCGAGACGCGACCCGGTGAACGCCGCGTCGCTGCCACCCCCGACACCGTGACCCGGCTCGCGAAGCTCGGGTTCGTCGTCGGCGTGGAGTCCGGCGCTGGCGTCGAGGCCGGCTTCCCCGACCATGCGTACGTCGAGGCGGGAGCCGAGATCGTTCCAGACGCGTGGCGCGGCGCGCCCATCGTCACGAAGGTCAACCCGCCGTCGCCGGCGGAGATCGAGCACCTGGCGGCGTCGACCATCGTGATCTCGCTGCTGTACCCGCTCCAGAACCAGCACCTCGTGGACGCGATCGCTGCCCGGGGCGCCACCGCCATCGCCCTCGATCGGATTCCCCGGATCAGCCGCGCCCAGAAGATGGACGTGTTGTCGAGCATGGGGAACATCGCCGGGTACCGGGCGGTGATCGAGGCCGCCAACGTGCTTCCGCGCTTCTTCGGCGGGCAGATCACCGCCGCCGGGAAGACCCCTCCGGCGCGCGTGCTCGTGATCGGCGCTGGCGTCGCCGGGCTGGCGGCCATCGGAGCCGCGCGCGGGCTCGGCGCCGAGGTCTGGGCGTTCGACACCCGCAAGGCCACCCGCGAGCAGGTGGAGTCGATGGGCGGCCGCTTCCTCACCGTGGAGCTCGAGGAGTCGGGCGAGGGGAAAGGCGGCTACGCCAAGGAGATGTCGCAGGCGTTCATCGACGCGGAGATGGCGTTGTTCCGGGAGCACGCGCCCAAGACCGACATCGTCATCACCACTGCGCTCATCCCGGGGAAGCGCGCGCCCACCCTGTGGACCCGCGACATGGTCGAGGCGATGAAGCCCGGCTCGGTGGTGGTCGACCTCGCGGCCGCCCAGGGCGGGAACTGCGAGCTGACCCGCCCCGGCGAACGCGCCGAACACGCCGGCGTCACCCTCATCGGGTACGAGGACCTCACCTCCCGGCTCCCGGGCCACGCGAGCCAGTTCTTCGCGCGCAACGTGGTGCACCTCCTCGACGACATGGGCGGCGCGACGAAGTTCCGGATCGACCACGCAGACGAATGTGTTCGCGGCGCGTTGATCGTGGAGAGCGGCGCGATCCTCCCACCGCCACCGCCCCCGGAGCCCTCCCCGGCCCGCCCGACTCCGCCAGACGCTGGCCCACCCAAAGCGCAGCCCGCGCCCGCGGTGGTGACGAAGTCTCCCGGACACGGACACGGGCACGCTGCCGTCGAGCCGATGTCCACCGGCGCGACCGCCGCGCTCGGGCTGGTCGCCGCAGTGGGCCTCGGCTTCGTCGGTCGCTTCGCCCCGCCGGAGTTCATCCAGCACTTCACCGTGTTCGTGTTGTCGGTGTTCATCGGGTGGCAGGTCGTGTGGAACGTGACGCCCGCCCTGCACACCCCCCTGATGAGCGTGACCAACGCCGTCTCCGGCATCATCCTCGTGGGCGGGATGGTGCAGGCCGGGCCGGGCCGGACCGACCTCGCCGGCCTGCTCGGCGCCGCCGCCATCCTGCTGGCGGCGATCAACGTGTTCGGAGGTTTCCTCGTGACCCAGCGCATGCTGCAGATGTTCCGGAGGTGAGCCCGTGTCCGCAAACCTCCTGACCGTCGCGTACCTCGCAGCCGCCGTGTTGTTCATCCTGTCGCTCGGTGGGCTCGCCAGCCAGGAGTCCGCGCGGCGCGGCAACACGTTCGGCATGGTGGGCATGGGCATCGCCGTGCTCGCGACGCTCCTTCACCCGCGGATCGGACTCGTCGGTGGCGGCGTCATCAGCGGGAGCGTGCTCGTGGGCGGCGCGATCGGCGCAGCGCTCGCGGCGCGGGTCGCCATGACCGCGATGCCGGAGCTCGTGGCGCTGCTCCACAGCTTCGTGGGGCTGGCCGCCGTCCTCGTCGGGGTGTCCACGTTCCTCGACCCCGGAAAGACCCTCCACGGCGCCGAGGCGTGGGTGCACGGCATCGAGATCTTCCTCGACATCGGCATCGGCGCCATCACGTTCACCGGCTCGATCGTCGCGTGGGCGAAGCTCTCGGGCCGCGCCGGCGGCAAGCCCCTGCTGCTCCCCGGACGCCACCTGCTCAACGCGGTCGCGGCAGGCGGTTCCATCGCGCTGGCTGTGCCGTTCGTCCTCGACACCGCGCCTGGGGCCGGGGTGTGGCTCCTGGGCATGATCGTCCTGACGGCGCTGCTCGGGGTGCACCTCGTCGTCGCCATCGGGGGCGCCGACATGCCCGTCGTGGTGTCGCTGCTCAACAGCTACTCGGGCTGGACCGCAGCGGCGGCCGGGTTCATGCTCGAGAACGACCTCCTCATCGTCACCGGGGCCCTCGTGGGCAGCTCGGGCGCGATCCTGTCGTACATCATGTGCCGCGCCATGAACCGCTCCATCTGGAACGTGGTGTTCGGCGGGTTCGGGGCCGACGCAGGCAAGGCCCCCGCGGGCGCCAAGGTCGAAGGCGAGGTCCGGGCAGTCGAGTTCCCGGGCATGGTCGAGCTGCTCACCGCTGCGAAGAGCGTGGTGGTGGTGCCCGGCTACGGGATGGCGGTTGCCCAGGCCCAGCACGCCGTCCACGCGTTCGTCGAGCTGCTGCGCGCCCGCGGCGTGACGGTGCGGTTCGCGATCCACCCAGTCGCGGGGCGGCTCCCGGGCCACATGAACGTCCTCCTCGCGGAGGCGGGGGTCCCCTACGACATCGTGCTCGAGATGGACGAGATCAACGCGGACTTCCCCTCGACCGACGTGGTCCTCGTGATCGGCGCCAACGACATCGTCAACCCCGGAGCGCAGACCGATCCGTCGTCGCCGATCTGGGGCATGCCGGTGCTAGAGGCCTGGAAAGCCGGGACCTGCGTCGTCATCAAGCGCGGGATGGCGGCGGGGTACGCGGGGGTCGACAACCCCCTGTTCGTCCACGAACACACCCGCATGTTGTTCGGTGACGCGAAGGACGTGATGCAGAAGCTCTGCGCCGCGCTGGGGTCCCGGCAGGCGGCCTGAGCGCTGCGGGTTCCACGGGATCCCGCGAAGTAACGCCGCGGGATGGCTCTGCGACCCGATCCCGGGTACGATCCGCCGCCGACGGAGCAACTCGCGATGGCGTTCGAATGGGTGGCGGGGCTGTTTCAGTCCGACAATCAGCAGACCCGCGGTCTCTCGGGAGATCAGGCCCACAGCGTGGCCCTGGACGACTCGAACCCGTACTACAACTTCCGCCTCCGGCGGCACAAGGCGGAAGGCGACCTCGTCGCCGATCCCGGCCTGCTCTGGTACACCTCCCCGTACGTGAAGCGGCGGTCCGGCCTCGGCACCCACGTCTCCGCCGACGTGGGCGAAGGCAACTCCGCCAACTACACCGACATCCTGCTGATCCTGTCCCGCGAGGACTTCGCCCGCGCCAAGGAGGACTGGCACCAGAGCGCCACGCGGGCCCTCCAGCAGGAGTTCGACAACTTCTGCCGCCGCGAGAACTACAGCCGGCTCCACGCACACCGGCCGCTCGGGGTGCGGGTCATCGAAGACGGCTCCGCCTCCATGGGCAACGTGTCCCTCGGCCTGTCCCGCGGCGAGTTCATCACCGGCATCCTTCCGAACCTGTACACGGGCCCCGTCCGTGGCTCCTACCCGGTCATCGGGGTCCACGTGAACCTGCCCGGCGTGTGGGACGGGTACCAGGAGGTCGGCCGGCTGTACAACGACCAGTCGCTGTTCACGCTCGGCAACCACTGGCTCGACAACTTCTCGCACCCGAGCCTGCAGCAGGCGGCGCTCTACCGCCTCCGCCAGTACCCCGACGGCTCGTTCGTCCACATCATCAACCCGGACCTCCAGGACCAGTACCAGGTCACGAGCACGAACCAGGGCGGAGCGAGCGTGCTGACGCTGGCCACACGCTCCGGTCAGCCGCTCGCGTACATGGTCCTGGCGGTGATCGATCCCCCGTCCGCCCGTCCTTCCACGAAGTCCGAGGCGGGCAAGGCCGAACCCGTCCGCCCGGAGGTCAGGGGGGAGCGCCCCACCGGCACCCCCACGCCCGAGCCGGCCCGCGGCCGCCCGTCGATCCCGCTCCCGCCGATCTCCCCGCCGAAGTCACCCCCGGCGCGCCGCGCGGACCAGGCGCCGTCCATCGCCCCGCCCATGATGCTGGACGACATCGGCGGCAGCAACACGCTCGGCGGCAAGACCATCATCCCGGACATGCCCCAGGAGCGGGTGTTCACGCTCCAGGAGCGCGGCGCCTTGCTGCAGAAGGTGCACTTCGCGAACTTCATGCTCGGCTACGACGTGTACTTCGGTACCCGCGGCGAGCTCGGGACCCACGTCGAGAACCCGGCGGCCACGTTCCAGGTGCGGCGGCGCTCGGTGTCGCTCGTGGCCCACGTGGATGGGGTGGTGGTGGGGGGTCGGCCCGTGCCCCCGGGGGTCGAGGTCCCGATCGAAGGCGACGTGAAGATCGAGGTCGCCGGGCAGCGGATGGAGTACTACGACCTCCGCGGGCTGCAGGTCGAGGGGTGGCCGTACGTTGGCGAGATCCGCCGCCCGGCGTCGTCCACGTACATGATCTGGGGCGAGGACTACCAGATCGGTCGCTCGCGCGAGTGCCGCGTGGTGCTCCCCGACGAGCCGCGCAACGACAACATCCACTGGAAGCCGGCGATCGGGGACGGGGCGACGATCCGCGCCCGATCCGGAGAGATCCCGAAGTCCCGCTTCTACACGGACTCGATCATGGTGGCGTCGGAGCACGCCGGCATCGATCTGCGCCCCCCGGTGCCGAAGATCTTGTGCACCGCTCGCTACTGCTACGTGTACGTGCGTCGCAACGGCACCGTGTACCCCATGTTCCCCGCCACGAGCCCCCAGCAGCCGAAAGAGCTCGAGCTGATGCCAGGGGACGAGATCCTGATCGGGAACTGCCTGTTCTTCGCGGGCTTCACGCCAGTGGACGCGGCCTCGAGCACCGCCGCGCCGCTCGCCCCCCAGGTGGACGCCGACCTCCTCGCGCGCTCGGTCGACGAGCCTGACCTGCGGCGCCTGGACGCGATGTCCATGCCCCCTGCGTCGAGCAACCGTGGCCCCGAGGATCTCCCCTCGGCGGCGGACTCCCCGCCCTCGCCGCCGCCTCGGCAGGCCGTCGGACTCGACTCGCTGCTCCTCGACCAGACGCCGTCGGGCCACTCGGCGCTGGGCGCGTTCGGGCCCATCGACATCGGCGACGAAGACGAGCCCACCGTGCCCGGCCTCATGATGCCCAAAGAGGCCCTCGACGGCTTGATGGGCCTGTCCGTCGACACGAGCTCCTTCGCGCCGCCGCACTCGTTCGAGGCCCCGCCGCCCGCGCCCCCGCAGGACGATCCCTCCATCGACACCCCGCAGTACGGTGGCTCCCAGGCCCCGGACGCGGGCGACTGGGAAGAGGAGGACAGCATTCTGTCGGCGTCGGCGCCGCCCCTGGCGGACTCGTCGCAGCGGGTGGGCCCGGAGACCGCGGTCCCCACACCGTTCCCGGAGATGGGGAGCACGCCGTCGGGCAGCCTGTCGGAAGAGGACCGGATCGACAGCTCGGGCTCTGCGGAGGTCCCGCGGACCTGGCCGCCCGAGGTGGAGGACCTCTACACACCTCCGGCGGCAGCGGTCGAGCCCCGGTCGAGCAGCCTGCCCCCGCCCGAGGTGGACGACGAGCCAGTCTCCGCCCCGTTCTCGTGGCTCGAGCCCGTCCCGGAGCCCACTGCGGACCTCCTCGCCGAGCCGCCCCCCGCGCCCACGGCCGAGGTACCGCCGCCCGTCCCCGACGTTGCCCCACCGCCCCTCCCCGAGGTCGCGGCACCGCGGCTCCCCGAGGTGGCGCCGCCGGTCCCGACCCAGCCCGCGCCGGTCGCCGAGAGCGCCGCGGTGGGGATGGTCGTGGCCACGGACGACGCCGAGGCCCAGTTCGAGCTCGGGCGGCCGATGCACCTCGTCCTCGTCGGGTGGACCGTCAACGGGGAGGTCACCTGCGGCAACCATGACGGGTGCGCCCTGGTGATCCCCGAGAACCGGATCTCCCGGGGGCAGGTGTTCCAACCGTTCACGTACTTCCGCCTCCGCATTCGCGGCAGGAAAGGCACCCTCGAGGTCCTCGCGTCCTCGGAGGTCCGCGTGGATGGAGGCGCGCCCGAGGCGACGTACGACGATCCCGAGGTGCACGTGATCGACCTCGTGCGCCGCGACGACGCCGGTGAGGAGGACTTCACCGTCCGCCTTCGGGTGGTGGAGGACAAGCGCCTGCCGGACCCGCGGGCGCGGCTCGTCTCCCTCGACCACCAGGACCCGCTGTCGGCCGCGCTCGTCACGCGCGGCCTCCCGAAGGGTGCGCCGCGCACGCTCACGATCGACGGCCTCACCATCACCTTCCGCTTCGACGGCGGCGCGATCGAGGTCTCCGACTACCTGGCGACGTACCGGCGGGGCGACGCGTTCCAGCCGTTCTTCGTGTCGAAGGGCGAGGGACGGTTCAAGACCGCGCCGGAAGACGGGTCCATGTTCGCGCTGGCCGCCGGCGACCGGATGGTCGTCGGGCATTGCGTGTACGAGCTGCGCGCCGAATGAGCCTGCGGGTCTCGGTCGGTTCGGTCTGCCACGTGGGCGTGGGCGCTGCGCTCGGTGGCCGCGCCCGGAACGAGGACAACTTCCTCGTCTGCCGCGACGGCTCCAGCTCCTGGCTCGACCGGGGGACAGTCGTCACGCGGGAGCAGCCGGGCGACGGCGTGTTGCTCTCGGTGTGTGACGGCATGGGTGGGCACGCTGGGGGCGACGTCGCTTCCCTCGCGGCCGTGCGCGTGCTGTCCAAGCTCTACCAGCCTGCGGCGCCGCGCAACACGGTCCGCGTCCTCGTGAACTACCTGCACGAGTCCCACCGCTCCCTGCACCGGGCAGCGCTCCAGCAGGGGCCCGTGGCGATGGGAACCACGGCGACGGTCGCGTGGTTGCTCGGGTCCCACCTGTTCTGGGCCCACGTGGGGGACAGCCGGTTGTACCTGCTGCGCGGCTCGCGCCTGTTCCGGCTCACCGCGGATCAGACGCGCAACGAGTTCGCGCGGCGCGACGGGCGTCCAGCGACCGCGGACGGTGACCACCTCGCACAGAGCTTCATCTACGGCTCGCGCGGCCTCGGCAACGACCTGACGTTGCGGATCGACAAGGGCATCGACGCCGGAGCCGAGCCCATCGAGGTGGGCGACGTCGTGGTGTTGTGCTCCGACGGCCTGTGGGGCGTAGTCCCCGACGAGGCGATCGCCGCGTGTGTCCAGGGCGCCAGGACGGCCCAGGGAGTCGCCGACGCCCTGCTCGAGCTCGCGCTCGACGCCGACTCGAAGGACAACGTGACGATCGTGGTGGCCCAGATCCAGTCCGTGCCGCCCCGGGTCGACGAGTGGAACGACGACCCGGAGGAGACCGTCCAGTTCTAGCTGGTGCCTGGGAGCCGTGGCGCGTCGGCCTCGGAGCGGCCTCCTACCAGGGCGCCTAGAGGGCGAACTCGACCCGCGCGATGCCTTCGCGCTGCGGCGGCGACTCCAGGCGCAGCTGCTCGAGGTTCCGCTTGAGGCAGCGCGGGTCCACCTGGCCGAGGCCCCCGTCTTCGATGCGGGCGTAGAGGATCTGACCACTCGGGACCACCAGCAGCTCGGCCTCCACCCGCGCGGGGTGTCCACACTTCTGGGCGAGGGCGGGGGCCGCCTCCTGAATCTGCCGCTGTACCCGGGTGTTTCCGGTTGGCCCCAGCGGCGACGCCTGCTCGAAGCGGTAGGCGAGCGCGTCCCGCGGCACCGCGATCGGCCCCGCCTCGGGGGTCGGCCGCAGGACCACGATCGCCACCACCACGAACACGGCGAGCACCGCCACCACGACGGCGGTGATGGCGGCAACGCTCACGAGCGACACGCCGAAACAGCCCGCTGCACCCGCAGCAGCCACCACACCGGTCCGCGAGCCACCCTCGGGCGCGGGCACCGGTCGCGGAGGGGGAATCTCCTCGCGGATCGGGCTCTCGACCGTGGGCGGACGGTACGGCGGCGGGCCCGGGGTCTCCCGGCCGGACGCCGGCGTTGGCGGAAACGCTGCCACGGGGGCGCTCGCGGAGGACGCTGGCGCGGGCGTGGCCGCCGCGGGCAACACGGCCACGGAAGGGGGTGGGACTGTGTCCAGCGGCCCGGTGGACGAGGCGGGATCGGGCTCGATGGTGGGGGTGGAAGGCACCAACGGGCGCGGCGCCCCGGGTGGGTTGGCGCCCGCAGGCAGTGTTGCAGCGACGAAGACCGAGTCTCCCGCAGGATCACCGGGCTTCGATACGGGTGCAGCGGCGGGGGGCGGCGCCCCGGGAGCGACCGCGACCGCCGGGGCGACCGGGACCTCCGGGGGCGGCAGAGGCGCCTCCAGGGCGAGCGGCGGCAGCTCCGGGGCAGGCGGTGGCACCGGGGCAGGCGGTGGCACCGGGGCAGGTGGTGGCAGCTCCGGGGCAGGGGGTGGCAGCTCCGGGGCAGGTGGTGGCAGCTCCGGGGCAGGCGGCGGGACCGCAGGCGGAGGGGGTGGGACCGCAGGCGCGGGCGGCGGCAGCACCGGGAGCGGGGGCGGGAGGTCTGGCGCGCTGACCGGCGGCCCAGGGGGCGGCGGAGGGGACGGCGTTGCCGGCTCGAGGGCCGCGTCCGGGAGCGGGGCCTCCTCGGAGAACAGGTCGAGGGTCCGACCGCCCATCGGCTGGGTCTCGTTCTCGTCGTCTTCCGCCTGTGCCAGGAGCTCCTCGCGGGGGGGCAGCGGCGCGGTGTGCCCCGAACGGGAGGGGATCCGGGGCACGGGGGCGTCCGAGAACGACTTCGGGCCTTCGGGCGGCGGGGACACTGGCGGGAGCTTCGGCGCGACCGCCCGTTCGATCACCGGACGGGCGGTGATGTCCAAGGTCCCCGCGAGCGGAGCAGGCGCGTCGAGCAGCGGCTGCAGCACCTGCAACGCGCGGTGGATGGTCGAGCGGTCCTCCGGCTTCTCGCGCGCCATCAGGTCGAGCGTGGTCTGCAGGACGAGCTGCTCGTCCGGGGTCGCGTCGCGCACGGGCGGGAGGTGGATGGGGAGCTGCTCGAGGAGCTCCGTGAGGCACTGGTCCACGTCCTGGCGCACGCTGAACTGGAACGGCGGGCGGGCGGAGAGCAGGAAGAACAGCAGGCAACCGGCGGCGAACACGTCGGTCGCCGGGGTCGGGGTCTGGCCCAGGAACTGCTCGGGGGCGGCGTACTCCGGCGTGCCCACGAACGCGCCGGCGCGGGTGAGGTTGGAGTGGAGCTGGCCGCCCACCACCTTCGCGATCCCGAAGTCCGCGACGCGCACCTCGGGCACCGAGATCCGCTGGGTGTGGGTCCGCAGGAGCACGTTGTCCGGCTTGAGGTCGCGGTGGACGACGCCGCGCTGGTGCGCCGTGTCGAGCGCCAGCAGGATCTGGCGGAGGATGCCGGCAGCCACCCGCGCCGGGAGCGGCCCGTGGCGATCCACGTGCTGCGACAGGTTCCCGCCCTCCTCGAACCGGGTGACGAGGTACGGCTCGTGGCCGCTGCGGTGCACGAAGCCGCGCAGCTCCACGATGCTCGGGTGGGCGAGCTCCTGGAGGATCTGGGCCTCGGTCGACAGGCGCCGCAGGAAGGGACCGGACGCGCGCGCCTGGTACAACACCTTCACGGCGACGAGCGGGCCCTGGGTCTTGCCGGCGTCGTCCACCTCGCGCGCCAGGTACGTGATGCCCGCCCCCCCCACGGCCAGCGGGTGCTCGACCCGGTACCGCCGATCCAGCAGGTCCCCGCGGCCCAGCAGGCCGCCCCACCCCGTGTCGGGCCGGCGGTTGCCGCACCCGAGGTTGGGGCAGTTCCCGGGATCCCCGTCGAAGGTGGACATGCACCGCGCGCAGTAGCGGGAGATCGCCATGGGCGTACGTACGACGCTGGCCCGGCGGGAGCAACCCCGCAGCCGCGCTCAGAGCCGTTCGAGCGGCAACACGCAGAACCCGTTGGTCGCCAGGGTCGCCCACTGGGCCCGCCAGGCGTCGACGGACGGCTTGCCGGTCCCGCGGTCGATCCGCTTGCCACAGGCCTGGTCCCGCCCGGGATCGGGCGACCGCCGGTCGTCGCACCTGGCCACGCCAGCGACGTCGTCTCCGGGCAGTCCGTCGAGGGGCCGGCACAGGTCGGTGGGGAGGGCGTCGAACACCACCACCTTCCAGCGGCGGCGGGGCTCGGTGTCCCGGCGGCGCAGCCCGAGCCACTGCAGTGTGCGGCCCTGGGACTGGTCGTCCGCGAAGGCGCGGAGCTCGCGGGTGGGCACCACCCACAACCAGGTGCGGGCGCCCGACCGGCGCCCCACCGGCGACACCCACGCCACCGAGACCGTGGCGGCGGGCGTGGTGAACGCGCCCAGGTCGCAGGTCTGGCCGAGCGCGACGCCGAACCACCAGGCAGACACTCAGGCCCCCCGCGTCCGCGCGGTCTCGGCCAGCGCCTGGTGCTCCGGGCGGGCCAGGACGCTCAGGTCGACGGGCGCGCGCACCGTCAGCAGGAAGCGCTCGCGCAGGCGGGTGAGCCGCTTGATCGCGTCGTCGGCGGCGTCATCGTGGCGACGCTCGAGCTCCTGCGTGCGGACGAGCTCCTCGTACAGGTCGTGCTGCAACTTCCGCTCGTTGCAGGCGAGGAGCACGTCGATCCCCGCTCCGTCGAGGTACCGCACCTGCTCCTCGATGGTGTATCGGCCGTGGACCGCCTTCATCTCGAGGTCGTCGCTGAAGACCACGCCGTCGAAGCCGAGCTCCTTGCGCAGCAGCCGGGGCAGGATGCGCGGAGACAACGTCGCGGGCAGCTCTTCGTCCCAGGCAGCGAAGATCACGTGCGCGGACATCACGGTGCCGACGCCCGCCTCGATGGCGGCGCGGAACGGCGGGAGCTCGGTCCGGCGGAGCTCGGGCTCGTCGCGCTCGATCTTCGGCAGGTGGAGGTGCGAGTCCTGGGCGGTGTCCCCGTGCCCCGGGAAGTGCTTGGCGCAGGCGATGATGCCCTCGCCCTGCAGCCCGCGCACGAACGCCGCCACGTGTCGCGACACCGCCGCCGGGTCGCTCCCGAACGAACGATCGCCGATGACCGGGTTCTTCGGGTTCGAGTCCACGTCGCACACGGGCGCGAAGTCGAGGTTGAAGCCCAGCGCCCGCAGCTCGAGGGCCATCGCGCGCGCGATCGACTCGGTGAGGTCGCCGGCCCGCCCCACCGCCCGCATCGCCGGCCACACGGTCGCCGGGGCCCGCACGCGCTGGACGCGTCCCCCCTCCTGGTCGACGGTGAGGAGCGCAGGAAACTCCGGGTCCCCGAGCGAGGCGAGCTCGCGGTTGAGCTCGCGGACCTGCGCCGGCTCCTCCACGTTGCGGGCGAACAGGCAGAACCCGGCGGGCCGCAGCTCGCGGACGAGCTTGCGCGTGTCGTCGTCGACGTGGGGCCCGGGGATGCCCAGGATCAAGCGTTGGCCCGCGCGGCGCTTCCGCAAGGCCAGGGTGGTGGTGCTGCCGATGGCGCTGACCTTGTGGCTCACTCGGCGCCTCCCGGGTGCTCGGCGAGCTCGATCAACACGCCGCCGCCGGACTTGGGGTGGACGAAGATCACGCGGGTGCCGTGTGCTCCGCCATAGGGAGCCTCGGTGGTGAACCGATACCCCTTGCTGCGGAGCACGGCGACCATCCCGTCGAGGTCGTCCACCCGGAAACACAGGTGGTGGAGCCCGGCGCCGCGGGTCTCGAGGTGCTTGACGAGCGGCCCTTGACCAGCGCCGTCCGCGTCGGGGAGCGGCGTGACGAGCTCGATGCGGGTGGGGCCCGCCACCGGGAGGAACGCGGTGCGGGTGAGGGCCGAGCCCACGTCTTCGGTGCCGGCGAGCGTCAGGCCGAGGTCGTCGGTGAACCGACGGAGGGCCTCCGACAGCTCGGGGACGACGACTGCTACGTGATCGAGCGACAGGATCAAGCGACCTCCGGCCGTCAGTGCATGGAGTGGTCGGGCTCACACAGGCCCGGGTAGGCCTCGGACATCCACCGCCACAACAGGAGGTGGATGGGACCGGGAGCGGGCTGCTGCACCACGTCGCCGGTGACGGCGTCCTCCTCGATCTCGCGGGCCTGCTCCACCGAGACCTGCTCCCCCACGTCCAGGAGCTCGACCACCCGCTCGAGCGTGGCGTCCCAGCGGTTGTCCGTTCCGGGGCGCAGCGAGGCGAGCACGGCCCACAACCGCCGGTGGACCTCGTCGGCGTTGCCGCGCTCCCGGGCGCGCCGCAGGGTGTTGGCGATGCGCAGGCGGTCCTGCTCTTCCGCGAGGACGAGCCAGAGGTCGCTGCGGTTCACCACCTTCCCGCCGAGGTCGAGGTCGGCGCCCGCGCGCGAGGCGACCTCGAACAACACGTCCACCAGCCGCCCGAGCGGCGTCCACTCGTGCACCTCGAGCTCGACGGCGAACGGCGGACCGAGCACGAAGCGCGCGGGAAGCGCCCTGAGCACCACCGCATCCACCTCCTCGGTGGAGGGCTCGGCCACCTCCGTCAACCACGCGACGAGGTCGCGGAGCGCCGCGGGGGGAGTCGAGGTGCGGAACGAGACGAAGAAACCCACCCGACCCCTTATCGCGGCGCACCGGCTGCAGCGACGCCCAGGAACTCGGGCATGGTGGCGTGCCCGGCCGCTGCGATGCCGTCGCGGCGCACCACCTTGAGGGCCGTCCGCGCGAGGATTCGAAGGTCGAGGCGGAGGCTCACGTGGTCGACGTACCACACGTCGTGCGAGAACTTCTCCTCCCAGGACAGCGCGTTGCGCCCGTTCACCTGGGCCCACCCCGTGATGCCGGGCCGCACGTCGTGGCGCCGGGCCTGCTCCGGCGAGTAGCGGGGGAGGTACCGGGCCAGGAGCGGTCGGGGCCCCACGAGGCTCATGTCGCCGCGGACCACGTTCCAGAGCTGGGGCAGCTCGTCGACCGAGTACCGCCGCAGGAACGAGCCGAGCGCGGTGAGGCGCTGGTCGTCGGGGAGGAGCTGCCCGTCCGGGCCCCGGGCGTCGGTCATCGTGCGCATCTTGAGGATCCGGAACGTCCGGCCCCCGAGGCCGGGCCGCTCCTGCGTGAAGAACACGGGGCGTCCCATGGTGGTCGCGACCCCCACCCCGGCGGCGGCCACGATCGGAGCGGTGGCGACCGCGAGCGGCGCGGCGATGGCGAGGTCGAGGAGCCGCTTGCCGAGGCGTCGGTATCCGGAGGGCATGGACAGCGGGTATCCGGCGGTCGCGCTGGTCGGTAGTGCTTGTGGCGGGACCGGACGACCAGCTATGGTTCCGGCGGAGGTACCGTGATTCCCTGCGAGAAGTGTGGACGCCACATCCGTGTCGCCGATGCGTCCTGTCCGTTCTGCGCCAGCCGCCCCACCCTCGGCTCGGCCCAGCGGATGTTCGGCGCCGCCATGACGACGTTCGTCCTCGCGGCCTGCTACGGCACGGGCGTGACCGACAAGCCAGGGCACTCGGGGACCGTCCCGATCGACACCGACACGGACACCGACTCGGACACCGACACCGACACCACGCTCCCCCACTCGGCGATCCCGCACACGGGCTACTCGCACTCCGGCACGTCGACGAACTGACGCTCAGGCGTGGGAGGGGGGTCGCCGCGCCGTCAGGCGGTGGTCCTCGCCCTTCACCTCCACGAAGTCGCAGGTCTCGCGCAGCCGGGACCACACGCGGTCTCCGAGGCGGTCCGCCAGCGAGGGCAGCGAGGCCGTCGCGCCCAGCTGGGCCTCCGCCGCGTTCGCCACCGCGCGGCCCGAAGCCGCCTTCGGGGGGAAGTTCGTGGTCGCGAGGATCGGGCGCAGCGCGTTGTACCGGCGGCTCACGAGCTCGTCGATGACCGTGCCCTCGAACTCCGTGTTCCTCCCCTTCCCGAGCTCGTCGATCGCCAACACGTCGACCTGCACCAGCGGGTCGAGCAGCGCAGCAGCGCCGCCACCGCCATCGAACGACGACTTGAGGTCCGCGAGGAGGTGGCTGAACTCCACGAAGCGCGCGCCGACGCCGTACCGGAACACGAGCTCGCGCAGGATGGCGACCAGCAGGTGGGTCTTGCCGCGGCCCACGTCGCCCCACAACACGAGCCCCCGGTTGTCGCGGGTGGGGTCGTAGTCCTTGAGGTAGTTGCTGACGGCCGCCAGCACCCCGATCTGCCGCTTGTCCGCGGGCACGAAGCTCGAACGGGTCGAGTCCACGTGGCGGGCAGGGATGCCGATGGCGTCGAAGCGGTCGGCGCGGCGGGCGGCCACCTGGCACGAACACCGGCGGCGGGGCGCGCGGAACTCCGCCGAGTCCGCCACGAGGCCCGTCCCCTGGCACTTCGGGCAGGTCCGGACACAACGGCACGGCCTGGCCACGGCGTGTTCACCGTCCCGCACCACACACAGCCCCATCCCGCCGCAGCTTCGGCAGTTGGGATCGGCGCCCGGATGGATCAGGTCGACGGCCATGGGTCCGCCTAACGCTCCGGCGGAGACAGCGAGCTGCGCACCGCCGCCGCTGCCAGCCGGGGCCAGCGCTGGCGCAAGAGGTCGCGCGCGGTCTCCTCGACGAGGTCGCGGCCGAGGTCCTCGTCCACCAGGTGCAGCAGGTCTCCGAGCTCGGTGCGCGCCCGCGCCTCCAGGTCTGCCCGATCGTCGGCTGCGAGGCCCCGCCAGCGTTCGTCGAGGAACACGCGGATCGCCGCCATGGCGCGCACCTCGGCCTCCTCGTCGCCGGGCGTGAGGGCGGAGAGCGCGTCGCGGAGGCCCTCTGCGCCGGCCACCCCATCGAGGAGCGGCCCCAACGGTGGCTCCCCGGGGCCCGGCGCCCGGAGGTCGGGGGCGCGGTGGTCCTTGCCCAGGTGCCGCTTCGCTGCGCCGAGGGTGAGCGGGAAGCGGCTCCGGCTCTTCCGTCGCGCCTCCGCGGCGCGCTCCAGGGCCAGGAGGATGTCGGGGACGCGCACCCCTGCGTCGAGCCACGTGACGAGCGTCCACGCGTCCTGCGGCGACAGGAACGGGGCGCCTCCCCGCAGCAGGCAGAGGTGCGAGCGAACGTCCTCCGCGGCCAGCTGGTAGTGGGGCGGCACCGGAAGCTCGTTCACGCAGCACCCGGGTCGGATAGGATGGGCCGCTCTCCGTATCCCGGGGCCCCGAATGCCGTCGCTGCGCACGTTGTTGCTGCTCCCGCTCCTGCTCGCCTCCACCGCGGCCTCCGCGGCGGATGACGACGAAGACGATCTCGATCTCGACGACGAGCTGCCCATGCCGGGGCCCGCGCCGGTGCCCGCGCCACCGGTGCCTGCGCCGCCGCCCGTCCCCGACGACGGCGACGAGAAGGACGACGACCTCGACGAGTTCCGCGACACCGAGGGCGACAAGCTCGACCTCGAAGACGAGGACACGGACCCCACCTCCGGCGACACCGAAGCGGTGTACCGCAAGACCCTCGAGCGCCTCGCGAAGCTCGACCTGGACGAGCAGATCGAGGGGTGGGAGCAGTACCTCGCCCAGTTCCCCACCACGCCGTACCGGTCCCGCATCGAGAAGCAGATCGAGGACCTCACCGACCAGCTGTACGCCACGCGGCCCGGCGGCGAGACCGGCGTCGACGCGATGGACAGCGAGCTCGACTTCGCGCACCCGCTCCAGCTCGAGAACATCAACCCGCGCACCCGCTTCCAGGCTGCGTTCGAGTACGGCCTGCCGTCGTACGCGAACCTCGTGCTCGACTACGAACACGCGATCCTGCGCAACCTCTCGGTCCACGGTGGCTTCCGGCGCCGGTACCTCGGGTTCAACGCCGAGGTCGGCGCGCGCTACGCGTTCGTGAAGTCCCCCCGCACCAAGATGCTCGTCACCGGCATGCTCGACCTGCGGGTCAACGCGAACCCGGCGTACCCCGGCATCCGGCCGCAGCTCGGCATCGGGAAGCAGTTCGGGAAGCTCGACGTCATGATCATCGGCGGCACCGACCTCACGGTCTACCAGGGGGTCGTCCCCAACCTCACCGGCGGCGCCTCGCTGTTCTACAGCTTCTCCGACCGCGTCGGCGGCTTCGCCGAGACCTACCTGTACGCCCGGACGCTCGGACCGGACGAGCAGTTCGGGGGCGGCACGTACACCTTCGACGTGGCGACGTTCGGCCTCAAGTTCTACCCAGGCAAGGAGGGCACGCCGCGCGACAAGGAGATCAACTTCGGCGCGACCGTGCCGTATGCCCAGCAGTACTGGCAGTGGCACTACGGCAGCATCATGGGCCAGTTCAACTACTACCTGTGATCGATCACGCCGCCGTACTGCGCCATCAGCTCGGCGGCGCGCGCCGCTGAGGCCTTGCGGACCAGGAACGGCATCAGCAGCCACGCCAGCCCGAGCGGCAAGGCCGTACACAACGTGATCCCGAACGTGACGGGCACGGCGGCGACGGAGGCCGCAGCGCTCCAGAACAGGAACGCCCGGACGTACGCGACGACGATGCTCTTGAGAGAGAGCGACATCGAGTAGCCGCGGTCGTCGTCCAGCATGAACGAAGTCCCGATGGGGATCAGCGGGATCCACATGATGTGGATGAAGCGCGTGGCGACCGTGCCGAGCCCCTCGACCTCGTCCACCCAGCCGAACTTGTGGGTCCCGTAGACGATCACGCGGTCCGTCCCAGCCGGACGAGGCGGGCCAGGACCTCGCCCATCTCCGGCGTGTCCCTGCCCGACCGCAGCTGCGCGACGACGGTGTCCGCCGTGCCCGGGGCAGCGTACAGGGCTGCGTAGTAGAGGAACCGCTCCACCGTCGACTCGACGGTGAGCTCGGGGTGGAACTGGCTCGCCCAGAACGGGGCGCCGTCGACCTTGAAGGCCTGGTTGTACGTCCCCGACCCCGTCGCGAGCAGCGTCACGCCGGGCGGCAGCTTCATGACGTGGTCATGGTGGCCCTCCTGGGCCCAGAACCGCCGCGGGAGCCCGCCGAGCACGGGATCGGCCACGCCAGCGTCCGTGAGCTCGAGCTCGAACACGCCGAGCTCCTGCCGGTCGTCGTCGCGCACGACCTCGCCCCCGAGCACCAGCGCCAGCCCCTGGAACCCGAAACACGACGCGAACGCGGGGATGCGCTCCTCCACCACGTCCACACACAGGCGCATGCCCTCCTTGATCCACTCCACGTCGTCGAGGACGGAGTACGCGCCCGAGCCACCGAAGAAGATGCCGTCGTAGGTCCGCAGCCTGGCGCGGTCTGGCCGGCCGAGCGCCATCGGGTGCAGGTCGAGGTGGTCGAGGGGCAGCGCGGCGCGCGTGGCGAAACACCGCCGCTCCTGCTCGGCCATGGGGTCGTGGGGGTCGCGGAGGGACACCAGCAACGCTTTCGGAGCCACGTTCACTCGTCCTCCGGCACGCGCCCTTCCCCGAACAACACCCGCTGGATCGGGTGGCGCTCGTGGAGCACGCCGAGCTTTCGCAACAGATCCGGGATCGCGTCCCACTTCGCGCGGCCGAGGTCGACGACCCACGTGACGCCGCGGGTCCCGAGCGTGTCGGGGTCGGTGACGTAGTGGAACCGGCCGGTGTCCTTGTCGCCGAACTCGCCGTTGAACCCCGCGAGGTACCAGCTCCCGAGCGTGGGCTCCACGCGGTCGATCAGCTCCTGGGCTGCGCCGGGCTCGCGGAACTGCACCACGACCGACAGCCAGTGCCACGGGGCGCGGGTCGAGACCCACACCTGGAACGGGTGGCCCTTCGACAACAGCGTCACGGGCACCTGGGACAGCGCCTCGAGCCCTTCGACCGCGACGATCATGGGCTCGCGTTCGGAGTAGACCGTGGAGACCGAGCCGTCTGCAGGGTTCACGAGGTCCACGCGCTCGAGCGCGTAGGGCCGCGACCCCTCGGGGAGCAGCGGGACCACCTCGCCGTCGTCGCGGCGCGTCATGCGTGCGGCCTCGGCGTACCAGCCCTGCTCGAGCTGGGCGCGCGCGATCTCGTCGAAGTAGCTGCGGTACGAGTCGCCGTGCGCTTCCAGGAACGCGAGCGGGTCGTGGTCCGACTCGAGGAACGCCTTCACGGAGCCTACGAGCGCGTCGGCGGACTGGCGCTGCTCACGATCGAGCAGGTCGGCGGCGTCGGCGTAGATCCTGCAACCCTCCTCCGGGTGGCACGAGGAGAGCAGCAGCTGGCCGAGCTGCAGGTACGGCTCGACCTCCTCCGGCCACCGCCGGATGATCTCCTGCAGCGCCGCGCGCGCGGCCCCCACGCGATCCAGGAGCTGGTACACGGTCGCCAGCGTGAGGTGGAACTCGCGCCGCATCGCCTGGTGCTCGGGCGCCGTGAACGGCTCCGAGAGCTGAACTGCGGCCTCCAGGGGCTCGACCGCGTTGCCGGTGTCGCCCCGGTGCAGGTGGGCCGTACCCAGCGCGTGCCGGATGTCCGGTCGGTCGGGACCGAGCTGGACCGCGGTCCGGAAGTGCTCGATCGCGTCGTCCCAGCGCTTCTCTTCGATCGCCTTGAGCCCGCCGCGCGCGTGCTCCTCGAGCGTCGCCATGTCGTCTCCTCGTGGGGATCGCGAGTCTACGCCAGAACGGCCCCCGGAGACGCGCGCCCGCTCAGGAAGCGGCGACCGCCGGCTTCTGCATCTCTTCATTCACCAGGTTCAGGAGCGTGGCGGACAGCTCGATGATCTGCTCGTGGCTGAAGCCCTCGGTGCGGAGCTGCCGGTAGAAGCTCTTGGCGACGGCCTTGTTGCGGGAGTCCAGGAGGCTGGTTCGAGCGTGCTGCGTGTGGACCATGGAGTCGTTCCCCTTCTCGGCGGCCGGTTTCGCGGTCGCACGTCCCCTCTACAGCAAGGGCCGTGCCACGCCTCGAACGGCTCATTGTTGGCGTTTTGCCGTCGGGCCGTGGCCGGGTGGGCGCCAGGCTTCGCAGCAGGTGCGCAGCGGACTACGCACCTCGCGCCCACCGCGTCACTTCCCGATCTTCTTCCTCGCCATCGAGATGTACGTACCGATGTTCGCGATCTCGGGGTCGATCTTCTTGGCCTTCTCGAGGTCGGTCACGGCGTCCGGGTAGTTCTTCCGGTAGTAGTGGCTGATCCCGCGGCGACAGAACGCCATGGCGTGGTTCGGCTGGAGCAGGAGGGCCTGGTCGAAGTACTCGATCGCCTTCCGGTAGTCCTTGCGGGCGAAGTAGAGATCGCCGATGGCGACCTGCGGCTCGGGATCGGTGTTCGCGAGGTCCTCGGCCACCATGAAGTCGCTCATGGCGCGCGAGTAGTCACCGAGGTCGAGGTACAGGCGACCGCGGGCGACGTGCGCCTCGACGTTGTCCGGATCCTGGTCGATGAGGTCGGTGTACAGATCGGCGCCACCCTGCAGGTTCCCGGACATGGCCGCAGCCTGTGCGGCACCGAGCAGCGCGCGGAGCTCCTCGACGGTCGGGCCGAGCGGCTCTGGCTCCGGATCGGGCTCGAGCGGAGCCTCCTCCTCTTCTTCCTCTTCCTCTTCCTCTTCGTAGACCTCTTCGTACTCCTGCACCTTGAGCGAGAAGCCGCCTTCGCCGACGTTCTCCTCGATCTCGTCGGCCGAGGCCTCCCCGATCTCGATCGGCTCGTCCTCCTCTTCCGCGCCGAGCATCCGGCCACCGGTTCCGGCGGCGTTCAGCTGGATGGCAGCGGCCCGGGGCCGCGGATCGTCCGAATCGCGGATGGTGGGGACAGCAGCCGAGCCGTACAACCCGGCGGTGCCGCCGATGGGCGTGCCCTGGGCCCGCGGAGCCGGGCGCGGAGGCACGGGCGCGGGCGTGGCCGCGCGGGCGGACTCCGTCGGGGCCGCGCGGATCAGCGTCGCGTCTTCTTCGAAGGCGGACTCGTCGATGTCGCCACCAGCCGCAGGCGGGGGACCCTCCGACTCGAGCTCCAGCTCCTCGAGCTCGTCGAGCTCGGGCTCCACGTCGGGGAGGAGGTCGTCGCGCGAGACCCGGTTGTCCATGGTCGCGAGGGCGTCGGTTCCAGGCTCAAGCACGGCGGGACGCGCCGGCGGACGAGACACGTGGGCCCGCTCCTTCTCGACGAGGCGCTGTTCGGCCCAGGGGTCGTCGTGGGCGCCGTCGGTCTCGGCGGTGCCGTCGTCTCCAGCGGACGGGTCCTCGGCCTCGGGGCTGGCGAACGTGACGAGGTTGGCCCACGGGTCCCCGCCCGCGGGGGGTGGCGCGGCGGGGGCGGGGACCTGGGGAGCGGGCTCCCAGCGGTCTTCGCTGACGTAGGAC
>JBIKWC010000400.1:0-5626 GCA_044356535.1 Myxococcota bacterium | reverse complement strand
CGTCGATGACCTCCTTCAGCTTCAGCAGCGGACAGGTGGCCCCGCCGACCCGCTCCCGGATGGCCCGCTGGCGGGTGTCTGGGTCTTTGACGCGGTACTCGCCGACCTGGAAGCCCCCGAACTTCGGTGAGCGGTCGGGCGAGCCGCGGGCGAGGACGGGCCGCAGCTTCCCGGCGACCTTCACCGGCGCGAGCACGTTCATGCCGACTTCGGTCACGGTCGGGAGCTCGGCCAACCGGGCCGATAGCGTGGCCGTGACGCCGATCCCGTCGAGCGACTTGCGGAGGGCGTACCCCATCTCGTAGCGCAGGGCGTCGACCATGAAGTAGGCGGTGACACCGTCTTCGGCGCCTCCGACGACGACCTCCTCGAACAGGTTCCGCTGCTGGAGCTGGGGCTCGGGCAGGAACCCCTCCCGCCGGCACAGCTCGGAGAAGTCGGTGGCGATGGAGGACGCCCAGGTCGACCACAGGCCCCGCACCTGGTTCACCTGGGCCGAGAGGGTGGTGAACTCGGGCAGCTCGGACTGCAGCATCCGCGAGCGATCCTGTTCGAGCACGCGGTGGAGGTAGTCGACCCGGGAGCCGTGCTCGGTGTACCAGCCCATCGCGCCCGCCAGATCGAGCGACCGGGGCAGGCGGGGACCAGCTGCTGCGATGGCCTGCGCGAGGCGGGCCGCGTCGAGGACGAGGCGCCACGCGTCCTTTCGCTTCCCGTCGCGCTGCAACCAGTGGGATCGGTCGCCTCGCCCCTCGGCCCAGGCGACGACGGTGTCCCATGCTTCCGGGGTGGTGCTCGGCGCGTCGATCGCGGAGATCGCGGCCCGGAGCAGCACGTCCTCCTCGAACCGGAAGGTCTCGATCTTCCCGAGCGACGCAGGATCGACGGCCCGTTCCTCTGCGATCCGCGCCTCCGTGTCGTCGGCGGTCTGCGCGTAGAAGCCGTCCTTCCGCTCCCGGAGCACCTGCGCGAGCTTCTTGCACGCGTCGACGACCTCGGCGGGCAGAGACTCCGCGCCCTGCAGGATCTTCGCCCGGGCGGTTCGCGGGACCGGGTCGTGCATGTACTCGACGGACAGCGCCCACCCGCACAGGGCGTAGGCCACGTCGTTCGGAGAGAACTTCCCGTCGGGCGACCCGAGCGGCTTCCACCACCGTTCGGGGAGCCCCGTCCGCCGGTGCAGGTGGCTCCAGAGGTCGCGAAGGTCCTCGTCGTGAGCGACCCGGGCCGCGAGGGGTCCAGGAGGGGAGTCGAGGAGCTGGTGCACGATCTCCGCGAGGCTCATCGCCTTGAGCGTCGCCGACAGGCCCCCGGCCCCTTCGGCGAGGCGGTCGGCGAGCCAGGCATCGGCCTGCTCGAGCGACTTCAGCTCGGGGAGGAAGCGCGCGAGGGCGTCGGGAGACACGCGACCAGCAGCGGCCGCGGTCACCAGCGCCTTCAGGTCCCGCTGCCAGCGGTGACCGGCGGCGGCGAGCTCGAGCATCGGCGTGCGCAGGACCGTGGTCTCGTCGAGGCCGGGGAGGTGGACCACGAGCGGGGTCGGGCTGACCTCCCGGGCGTGGGGCGCCGCGTCGCGGAGGACCTGCGCGAAGCTGCCGCGGTAGCGCACCACCGGGGCGCTCACGCCGTCGGCGTCGAGGGCATCGGCGAAGCCGGTGTAGGACCGGTCGGGGTCGAGCCACACCACGAGTCCGCGCTGGCGGAGCTGCTCCTTGAGGTCGCCCAGCAGCACCTCGGACACTGGCGCACTCCGGTCTGCGAGCATCATTCTTCCCGTTGCGAGGGGGCCCGGTTCGGGGGACGCCCCCTCGTGAAGAGACGGCGGACCGCGCGAGATCGGACAGGTTGTACCACTGGCGGCCCTGGCGGGCGCTCTTCGGGGCAGCGCCACGCTCGATACGCAGATGGGTCGTCTTTTGGGCGCGATCTCGACACGAACTGTCGAAGCTGGGCGAAACTAGAGGTCTACGGGTTACGTCTCGTGCGAGGAGACCTATGATCCTTCGATTCGGTGTGGAGAACCACCGCTCGATCCGAGACTATCAGGAGATCAGCTTCGCGCGGAGCGCCTTGAAGGGGCCCGAACACGTGACCTGGCCGAGCCCCGGTGCGAAGCGGGGGGTGCTCCCGGTCATGGCCTTGTACGGCGCGAACGCCTCCGGGAAGAGCAACGTCCTGGCCGCGCTCGCCACGATGCAGGAGCACGTGGTGAAGTCCCACGTCTCGCTCGGCCCCACCGATCCGATGCCTCGCCGGCCGTTCCTGCTCGGCCCGCAGCGCGACCAGCCCAGCCGGTTCGACCTCGACCTCGTCGTCGGGGGGGTCCGGTACCACTACGGGTTCGTGGTCCACGGCCGCGGCGTCGAGGAGGAGTGGCTCTACGCGTGGCCCGAAGGGCACCAGCAGCTCTGGCTGCACCGCGTCGGCACCGACCGCTCGGCGTGGCGGTTCGGACCGCGCCTGAAGGGCGAGCGTGCGAGGATCGCCTCGTTCACCCGGGACAACAGCCTGTTCCTCTCCGCCGCGGCCCAGAACAACCACCCGCAGCTCGGGCCGTTGTTCCAGGCGTTCGCGACCGGAATCCAGATCGCCTGGCCCAAGAACACGACCGACCGGCACTTCTTCGCTTCGGATCGCGACATCCTGGGCGACCCGCGGCTGCGTGCCTTGCTCCGGTCCGCGGACCTCGGCGTGGCGGACGTGCGGGTGGAGGACCGGCAGCAGGAGTTCGACCAGCTGCTCGCATCGATGCGGGCCTCGGGGGACCCGGCGATGGTCCACCTGATGGAGCAGACGGTCGCCGCCGGACCGCCGCGGGAGCTCGTCCTCGGGCACGCCGCTGCCGACGGCGTGGTCTTCCTGCAGCCCAACGACGAGTCGGTCGGAACCCGGGCGCTCCGCGACCTGGGCGTGGCTGCGATCGGGGCGCTGGACGCTGGCACGCTGCTCGCGGTGGACGAGATCGATCGAGGGATGCATCCCGACCTCGCCAAGGCGCTGATCGGGCTGTTCACCGACCCCGCGACCAACCCGAACGGCGCGCAGCTCCTGTTCACCACCCACGACCAGTCGATCCTCGAGGTCCTGCGACGGGACGAGGTGGTGATCGTGGAGAAGGACGCGGGCGGCGGTACGTCCCTCACCCCGGTGTCCGCCTACCGCACCCTCCGCCGGGACAACCTCCGCACGTCGTACGCCGAGGGTCGCTACGGCGGCATCCCACGCCTGGGACGGTTCCGGACGGCGCTGGGCGCGTCGTGAGACCACCGCCCACGCCCAGGAAGGCGGACCGCCCGACACCGAGCAAGGATCCCCAGGTGCGGCTGTACCTGTTCGCCGAGGGGAAGACCGAGGAGGGGTGGGCCGACTGGCTCCACCGCACGGCCCGGGGCCTCGTGGTGATCGATTGCGAAGGCGAGGCCGGGGTTCCGCGCACGCTGCTCGAGAAGGCGAAGGACAAGCGCGCGGCGCTGCGGCGCGCCGGATCGAGGACCCAAGCGTCGAGGGACGAGGTGTGGATCGTGTTCGACCGGGACGACCACCCCGACGTGCCGGGCACGTTGGAGGAGGCTCGCGACGCCGGCATCGGGGTCGTGTTCTCGAACGAGTGCTTCGAGGTGTGGCCCCTGCTCCACTTCGAGGACCGGACCCGACACACGGCGCGCGCCGACCTCCAACGGGAGCTCCACGCGCTGCACCCGCACTACGATCACGACGACGGCGCGAGGGTCGACTGGGAGGCGCTCGCGCCGTACACCGGGGTCGCCACGCACCGGGCGATCGGCCTGCACCAGCGCGGAGAGACCGCCGGGAACCCGTTCCGGAACCCCTCCACGACCGCGTGGCTGCTCGACCGGAGGTGTCGCCTGGCCCCAGCACCCGCCACGCTGTTGGACGACGTCACCCCGCCAGAACTCCGGGAGAGGCTCCGCGAGCGGGTGGCAGAGCCCCTGCGGAGCCACCTCGCGGCGCGCTGACGAGGCGCGCTGGCGGATGCGCGGTTCCGCTACTTCCAGGCGAGGTTCGAGCGTTGCCACCGCCCTCGACCAGCGCCTGAGCCGCAGGCTTCGACACCCACGGCGAGACGATCACCACCCGCCGCTTCGCGCGGGCGTTCGCCGCGGAGACCGGCTCCCATGAATGCTCAACTGTGCATCCACCGGCGCCGGGCGCCGCTCACGGTTCGATGTCCTCGGCGGGAGCGTCACCCTCGTCGGCTCGATCGTCCTTGTCGGGCTCGAACAGGTCGTCCTGAGCCTTCGCCTTCTTCTTCTCACGCCGCTTCTCCTCCTTCGCCCGGATCGCCTCGGCCTCCATCGGCTGGTCGCGGAGGAACGCGGCACGGTGCACGTCGGCGTCGGGCTCGTCGATCCGGAAGTCGGGGCCGATCTCGTCCTGCAGGCGCAGCTCCCAGGCATAGGCGCGGGCGGGGTGGTAGCGCCAGAAGCACGCATGGGCAACGCCGAGGCTCGGGTCCTCCTGGCACTTCGCGTCGACGCGCTCGGGCCAGTAGCGGGCGGCGAGGTGGGACCAGTCGTAGTCCTTCCGGCCCGACGGCTTCGAAAGCTCGCCCCACCACTTCTTGGGGTCCTTCCACTGCGAATCGAGGAGCGGCCAGAGGGCGGCGCTGTTGATCATCACGCCGTCGTCGAGGTCGGGGGCGTACGGGGCGTCGACGGCGCGGCCCTCGGGGCCCTTGTTGGCGAGGGACCGGAGGGTGGCGACGAAGGCTTCGGCCTCGGCGAGCTGCTTCTGCACGGTGGCGACGAGCTTCTCGGCGGCCTTGGACGCCTTAGCGTCGGCGGAGTCGCGGGTCTGGCGGAGGTCGGTGGCGCGGCCCTTGAGGCGGAGGAGTGCCTGCTCGGCGCGGGCGAGGACCGCGGTGAGGGTGTGGGGGCCCATCCGGTGGATGTTCACCCAGGCGACGAAGGTGCGGTTCGCGGAGGAGAGCGGCCAGTGGATGGGGCGGTTGTCGTACATCTTCTTGTGGACGGTGAAGAACGACGAGCGGAGCCACGTGCGGAGGCCGCGGGTGTCGGAGGTGCCGTCGATGGCGGGGCCGTGGACCTTCCAGGCGTCGCGGAGGGCCTGGACAGGGGCGGTGTCGAGGTCGTCGACCTCGGCGGCGCCGTCGAGAAACAGGAGGCCGTCGGGGAGGGCGCGGGAGAGGTCGGCGGTGGTGGGGTCGACGATGCCGGAGCCGTCGGCGTGGAACCGGCCGAGGGCGACGCCGAGCGCGAAGCTGACGTGGTCGGTGGGGGGCTCGGGGACGAGGACCTCGGTGTAGGGCGGCAGCGGGGCGCCGGCGGGGCGGTCGACGGCCTGCTGGGCCCACTCCTGGGCGTGCTCCCACGGGGACGGACCGGGGGAGCGGAACTCGACGGAGGGTTCGCGGTGGGCCTCGTGGACCGTGAAAGCCGCGTCGAGCAGCTTGAAAACCGCGTCTGCGCCAGGAGCCTCGATCATGGGAAGACGACCGACATCGGCCATTTGGAAGTGTACGCCGGGATTCAACGACTGAAGCACGCTCCTCGAAAACGTCGAGTTCATCATGCACAGCAGGCGGGGGCGGTCACTTGTGAACACCGACGAGCCCATGTCGCCGAAGATGCTTGGGTGCCGATGG
>JBIKWC010000116.1:0-19851 GCA_044356535.1 Myxococcota bacterium | reverse complement strand
GAGCCGCTCGAGGAGGGGTTGCGCGATGGTGGAGCCCAGGAACAGCGTCTCCCGGACGCCGCGCGCCCCGAGGATCCGGTCGGTGAACGTGTGGCCCCGGTTGCGGTCGCCGGCGAGCTGGATCTCGTCCACCGCCAGGAACGCCACGGGGCGGTCGAGGGGCATCGCCTCGACGGTGCACACGAAGTACTTCGGCTCCGCGGGGATCCGCTTCTCCTCACCGGTGACGAGCGCGACAGCGTCCGGACCCACGCGGGCGACGACGCGGTCGTACACCTCGCGCGCGAGCAGGCGCAGCGGCAACCCGATCATCCCCGAGTCGTGCGCGAGCAGCCGCTCGATCGCGCGGTGGGTCTTCCCGGTGTTCGTCGGACCGAGGAGCGCCCACACCTTCGACTCGTGCGGCCTCGCCCTGCCCACGTCCGCCTCCCTGCCGCCCAGCGGCCGCCGATCGCGTATCGCGGCCCGCGCGAGTGTAGACTCGCCCCCGCGCATGGCCCTCGAAATCGTGCAGATCCTGGCGTCGGGAACCTTCGGGCACGTGGCGGTCGTGCGCGACCCCCGGACCACGAAGCTGTTCGCCGCCAAGGTGCTCCGCGGCGAGCACCTCCAGAACGAGAAGATCGTGGCCCGGATGCTGGACGAAGCCCAGCTCCTCGACCGCCTCTCGCACCCCAACATCGTGCGGCTCGAGGAGCTCCGCGACGTGGCCGGCCGGCCGGTGCTGCTGTTGGAATGGATCCGCGGCGTGGGGCTCGACGGGCTCGTGGTGCGGATGCCGCAGGGCCTGCCGGTGGCCGACGCCTGCGAGATCGCGCTGCGGGCCACGAACGCGCTCGACGCCGCGTGGCGCAGCCCCGACCCGCACTCCGGCCGCCCGATGCGGGTCATCCACCGCGACATCAAGCCCTCGAACATCCTGTTGTCGGTGGACGGCGAGGTGAAGGTCCTCGACTTCGGCATCGCCCAGGGCGACTTCGAGGGTCGGCAGTCCGAGACGGTGTCGGTGGTGCTCGGCGCCCACGGGTACCTGGCGCCCGAGCGGCTGGACGGCGCGTACGACACGCCCCGCGGCGACGTGTACGCCATGGGCTGCGTGTTCTACGAGCTCCTCACCGGCCACCGCCTCCGGCTGTCGCTCCACCCGAAGGCCCACGAGGAGCGGATCGAGCGCGGCCTGATGCAGATCCGCCCGCCGGGGCTCAGCCCGCGCGTCGCCAGCCAGCTGTCGGACCTCGTCCGCGCGATGTGCAGCTACTACGTCGAGGATCGGCTCGATCCGGTCGAGGTCTCCGGCGTGCTGCAGCCCCTGATGACGGGCGCGAGGCTCGAACCCGACCTCCCCCGCCTGGCGGTCCGCCACGTGTTGCCGATGCTCGAATCGCGGACCCTCGAGCCGCCCACGCGGCACTCGGCGTGGTCGGACCTCGCGTTCCTCGAGGAGCGGACGGGCAGCACCCCGCAGGGCGCACCCCAGCGCGAGAGCGACCAGCACCTGGCGAACTTCCTGCAGCAACCGGGGTGGCCGGGCCGCGTGGGGGACCTCAAGCGGCGGATGGCCGGAGATCCGAGCTTCACCGCAGCGCCTCTGCTCGACGCCCTCACCCGCCTCGAGTCGCGCTCGTTCTGGAAGCGCCTCGTCGGTCCCGACTCCGAGGAGCGCGAGCAGATCGCGGCGCTGCTCGATCTGCTCCGGTCGAGGCCCGACGATCCCGTCGTCCTGGCCCGGATCCGCCCGTATGCCCGTCACCGAGACCCCGAGCTCGCGCTCCTGGCTCGCCAGATCCTGGAGGGACGATGATCGCGTGGACGGTGCTGGCCTGCAGTGGCGGCGGCAAGGACGACGGGACCACGCCGCTCGACCAGCGCGAGCTCGCGGGCCCGTTCGTGGGCAGCGCGCTCGTAGTCGACGGCGACACGTTGTGGGTGTCGGCGCCCGGCGGAGGGACCTCGGAGGCGCCGGGCAGCTGGTTCGCGCTGGACGCTCCGGTGGCTGGCGGATCCCGGGGAGACGCCGTGCGGACCCTCACGGGGGCGACGTCGGCGGATCTCGGTGGCGGGCTCGCGGTGTGCCGCGACGGGACCGTGATCGCGGGGGCGCCCGGGCGCGGCGAGCGCGGCGGAGCCTGGCTCCTCGGCCCCGGAGACGACGACGTGGGCGCCCAGGCCTTCGCGGAGGGTCTCTACGAAGGCGGGCGAGCGGGCGCAGCGGTGGTGTGTGGCGAGCTGAGCGGCGAGGGGCCGCCGGACTTCGTCGTGAGCGCGCCGGAGTCGGACACGGAGCTGCCGGGCGCGGGGACTTTGGCGGTGTACTCGCTCGTGGACGGCGCCCCGGACAAGATCGCGAACGTGGACACCACCTGGGCCGGCGCAGCGCTGGGGGACCGCAGCGCGCTGGTGCTCACCGACGTCGACAGCGACGGCGTGGACGACCTGGTGGTGGGTGGACCGGGCAGCGACCGCGTGCACCTCGTCCGGGGGCCGGTGGTGGGCGCTTCGTTCACGAACGCGTCGCCGACCTTCCAGGGGGACGACGGAGAGTGGACGGGCGCGGGCGTGGCGGTGGGCGACGTCACCGGGGACGGCGTGCCGGACCTCGTCGCCGGCGCACCCCTCGGCGCTGCCGGGCGCGGCGGGTTCTGGGTGCTCCCGGGTCCCCTGGCCGACGCCAACGGCCTCCTGGAGCTGCGCGCGCAGTGGGTGGGCGGCATCTCGGTCGACGCGGAGCTCGGCGCGTCGGTGGCGTTCGTGGGCGACGTGGACGGCGACGGGCGCGAGGACTTCCTGGTGGGGGCGCCGGGCGCGCCGGGCGCGAGCCCCGACTCCGGAGCAGCCTACCTCGTGACGGCGGCCACCCTGCCCTCCCTGGTGGACATCGACGGCGCGGACGCGACCCTGCTGCCGAGCGCGGCCGCGGGCCGGTTCGGGTACGCGGTGGCGGGCGGAGACCTCGACGGGGACGGCGTGATCGAGCTGTACGTGGGCGCGCCGGAGGCAGACGTCGGCGCCGAGACGGGCGTGGGCGAGGTGGTGGTGTTCCCGGCTTCGGTGCGGGGGACGGTCTACGACACCGACGAAGGCGCCACCATCCGGTGACCCGGTCGACCTCCAACCCCGAGCCCTCCATGCCCCCCGCCGCCGTCCCTCCTTCGGGCCGCCCGACGTGGCACGCCCTCCCCACGGCCGACGTGGTGCAGGAGCTCGCGACGACGTACCAGGGCCTCACCAGCGTGCAGGCGGGCGAGCGACTCTCCCGTCACGGTCCCAACAGCCTCCCGCGGCCCCGCGGCGACGGGCCGCTGGTGTTGGTGTGGCGACAGGTGAACAGCCCCCTCGTCTGGGTGCTGGTCGGCTCTGCAATGGTGGCCTGGCTGGCCGACCCGGTGGACGGGGTGAAGAACGGCGTCGTCATCGCGGGCGTCGTGGTCCTCAACACCGTCATCGGCTTCGTCCAGGAGTACCGCGCGGGGAAGGCCATCGAGGCGCTGTCGCGGATGGTGCCCGTCCAGATCACCGGAGTGCGCGACGGCCGGGCCCTCACCCTGGCCGCGGTCGACCTCGTCCCCGGCGACGTCGTGCAGCTGGCGTCGGGCGACAAGGTGCCGGCCGACGCGCGGCTGTTGTTGGTGAAGGGCCTCACGGTGGACGAATCCGCGCTCACCGGCGAGAGCGTGCCCGCAGAGAAGCGGGAAGCGCCCGTGGCGGCCGACGCGCAGGTGGGCGACCGCACCTCGATGGTGTTCGGCGGGACGCTGGTGACCCAGGGCACAGCGACCGCGGTCGTGGTCGAGACGGGAGCAACGACCCAGCTCGGTCGCATCAGCCAGCTGCTCACCGAGACGACCCACCTCGAGACGCCGCTCACCAGGTCCCTGGGCCGCCTGGGGGCGCAGATCACCTGGGCCATCCTCGCGGTCGCGCTGGGCATGACGGTGCTCGGTGTCGCGCGCACGATGAACGACACCGGGGTGACCGTCGCCGTAGCCACCCGGGAGATGATCATCTTCGCCATCGCCCTCGCGGTGGGCGCCATCCCCGAGGGACTCCCCGCCATCGTCACGATCGCGCTGGCGATCGGCGTGCAGCGGATGGCCACCCGCAACGCCGTGGTGCGCAAGCTGCCCGCCGTGGAGACGCTGGGCTCCACCACGGTCATCTGCTCCGACAAGACCGGCACGCTGACCCGGAACGAGATGACGGTGCAGGCGCTGTGGACGCCGACCGAAGGCCACCTCGACGTCACCGGGGTCGGCTACGCCCCGCTGGGGGAGCTGCTGGCGGGCGGCGCCCCGCTCGTGCCGCTCCCGCCGGGCCCGCGCGACGTGTTGATCGCCGGGGCGTTGTGCAGCGACGCCACGTTGATCGACGGGTCGACCGTCAACGGCGACCCCACCGAGGCGGCGCTGGTCGTGGCCGCGGCCAAGGCCGGCATCGAGGCCGGTGCGCTGCGCGCAGAACACCCGCGTCTCGACGTCGTTCCGTTCGAGTCGCAGCACCAGTTCATGGCGACGCTGCACGCGGTGTCCTCGGGTCCGTTCGGCGCTCGAGAGCCCGCCAGCGTCGCGGTGATGAAGGGGGCGCCCGAGGTCGTGCTCGAACGGTGCGCCCACACGGCCGGAGGCGGGCCGGTGGACCGGGCCCGCGCGCTGGCCCAGGTGGAGGAGCTGGCCGCGAAGGGCATGCGGGTGCTCGCGTTCGCGGCGCGGAGGTTCCCCGCGGAGCGGCGCGAGCTGTCGGCGGAAGAAGTCGCCGGGGACTTCGAGTTCCTCGGCCTGCAGGGGATGATCGATCCCCCGCGTCAGGAGGCGGTCGAAGCCGTCGCCCGCTGTCACGCCGCCGGCATCACGGTCAAGATGATCACCGGCGATCACCACGGCACGGCCGAGGCGATCGGCCGCTCCTTGGGACTCCTCCCGCCCGGAGCTGGCCGAGCCATCACGGGCGCCGAGCTCGGCAGGATGGACGACGACGCCCTGCGCGCGGCGGCGGGGCAGACCCACGTGTTCGCCCGGGTGTCCCCCGAGCACAAGCTCAGGCTCGTGCGGGCCCTGCAGAGCCGAGGAGAGGTGGTCGCCATGACCGGCGACGGCGTCAACGACGCCCCGGCGCTCAAGCAAGCCGACATCGGCGTAGCCATGGGGATCACCGGGACCAGCGTCTCCAAGGAGGCGGCGGCGATCGTGCTCACCGATGACAACTTCGCCACCATCGCCACGGCGGTGGAAGAAGGGCGACGGGTCTACGACAACCTCGTGAAGAGCCTCGCCTTCGTGCTCCCCACCAACCTCGGCCTGGCGCTGGTGCTGGCGGTCGCGGTGGCGGCCTTCCCGTTCGGGGAGGTCACCCGGCTCGTCGACGGCGTCGCGGTCACCACGCGGGAGCTGCTGGTGCCCATGTTGCCGACCCAGCTCCTGTGGATCAACCTCGTCGCCACGGTGGCGCTGGCCCTGCCGCTCGCGTTCGAAGCAGCCGAGCGCGACGTGATGGCCCGGCCCCCGCGCACGTCGGGCGCGCCGGTCCTCGACCGGTTCCTGGTGATCCGGACCTTCGTGGCCGCCACCCTGATGTGCGCTGGCGCCGTGGGCTTGTTCCTGTACGAGTACGGACGCGAGCTGCCGCTCGTCGGGACCGCGGACCACCCGTTCCTGACGCGCGAGACGGTCGTCGCCGAGGCGCAGACGATCGCCGTCACCGCGGTGATCGCGTTCCAGATCTTCTACATGATCACCTGTCGGTCGCTGCGGGGCTCGCTCCTCGCCCTCGGGTGGTTCGGGAACCCCATGACCTTCGTGGGCATCGCGGTGGTGGCCGCGCTGCAGCTGGCCTTCATCTACGCGCCGCCGCTGCAGGCGCTGTTCGGCTCGGCCTCGCTCCAGCCGTTCGACCTCCTGCGCGCCGTGGCGGTCGGGGCCATCGTCCTCCCCGTCATCGCGTTCGAGAAGTGGCACCGCGGCTATCGGTGAACGCCTCGGGCGGCGTGACCATCACCGTCGGCTCGTCAGCTGTTCGGCATCTTGAACCGGCCCTTCGGCCGCTCGCGCGAATCTGGCTGCACCTCCATCCGCTGGAGGTCCACGGCGGCGCCCCCCGCGGGCCTCGCGCGTTTCGAGGGGACGTGGCGCGCCACCCCCTCGGGGTCCACGGCGAGCTTGTTCGTGTCGGCGTTCATCGACACCGAGCCCACGAACCCGCCCGTCCGCTCCACCTTCGGCGCCCCCGACCACGCGAGACCGGTCTCGTCCTTCGGCATCGGATCCCTCCCCCGCGGATACCTCCGAGGATACCCCACGGCGCCCATGGAACAGCCGAACTACCTGACGCCTCCTGGCTACGAGCGACTCCGGCGCGAGCTCGACTGGCTCGACCGGGTGGAGCGGCCGCGCGTCACGGCCGAGGTGTCGTACGCCGCCTCGCTCGGCGACCGCTCCGAGAACGCGGAGTACATCTACGGCAAGAAGCGCCTGCGCGAGATCGACGCGCGGCGCAGGTTCCTCGTCAAGCGCCTGGAGAAGGCGCGGGTGGTGGACCCGGCGGTCATCAAGGGCGAGGTGGTGCGGTTCGGGGCCACGGTGGTGCTCGCCGACGCGACGGGGACCGAGCGCACCTGGCGCATCTACGGCGAGGACGAGGTCAACGTCGAGCTCGGCATCCTGTCGTGGCAGAGCCCGATCGCGAAGGCCATCCTCGGCAAGTCGCAGGGGGACGCCGTGCGGTACCAGGCGCCGGCCGGCGTCCGCGAGGTGGAGATCGTGGAGGTCCGGTACGAGGCGTGTGCACCGCTGCCCGACGACCTCGACTTCTCGCGCTGATCGGGGTGGGGTAGGATCTCGACATGTCGCTCCTCCTGCTCGCCGGGCTCGGAGTGCTCGCGATCGTGGTCGCGGCGCGCGCCCGACTGGCGCGAACGGAACCGCCCCGACCGTGGGCCGACGTGGCCGAGGAGCTCGCGCGGGAGCCCGGGTTCCGGTTGGTCCCTGGCGCGGAGCCCGTGGTGGAGCGCGACCTCGGTGACGCCGTGCTCCGCGTGCTCCGCAGCGGAGGCGGGGTCCTGGCGGAGCTCCGGGCGTCGTCGCCCCACGCGTTCGGGGTCGGTCCCGCCGACGGCGACTCGCTCGACGCGGGCATCGGAGACGTGGAGTTCGACGCACACGTCGCGATCCGGGGGCACCGGTCGCACGCGCTGCGCTGGCTCGACGCCGCCAACCGCGCGAAGCTGGTGGCGGCGGTGGACGCCGGATTGTCGTTCTCCGGTCGGTCGTGGCGCCGGGTGTGGCCCGACCCGCCCTCCCCCCAGTGCCTCGGGGCCGCCCTCGCGCAGCTGCGCGAGGCCTCCGCGTTGTTCCGCGAGGCCCGCACCAGCGCCGACCTCCGCACCATCGCCGCCACCGACCCGGCGCCCGGCGTCCGGCGCAGCGCGTGGCTCGCGATCGTGGCGGACCCTTGCGTCACCCACGACGGGCTCCGCGCCGCGCTCAGCCACCCCGACCGCGCTGTCTGTCGGGCCGCTGCGCGGGCCCTCGCCACCCGGACCGACGCACCCGAGGACCTCGAGGCCCTGCTGCTGGCGTCCGACCTCGACGATCCCGACGTGCTCACGACCCTCGGCGCGATCGGCACGCTGCGTTCGCTGCGACCGCTGCAGGGAGCGGCGGCCGGACCGCGGTGGAGCCACACGACCGCTGCTGCCCGCGCAGCGCTCGCTGCCGTGCGGAGCCGGTTCCCGCTCGAGGGCACGGTCGCCGTCGCCGTCGCCGACGGGGCGGTGTCGGTGTGCACCCCGGACGGCGGGCTCAGCGCTCCGGAATGACCACCTGGACCGCGCCCACGTTGTTCGTGTAGTCGCTCTCGGCGAGGACACTCTCGTAGTTGAGCGTGATCTGCAGGACGTAGTTGCCGGCAGGCACCCCGGAGATGTCGATGAACTGGCAGTCGAGGTACGAGTCGTAGGTGTCCGCGAACCCGGTCTGGATGCCCTGGTACCCGCAGTGGTACTGGGCGTCGCGCCAGGAGACGCCCGCGGCCCACGGCTCGAAGTCCATCAGGCAGAACGCCTGCTTGTGGCCGGGGGCGACGATGTTCCCGTTCTGGTCCTGCAGCTCGTAGGAGGCGTACGAGTCGAGGTGGAAGTGCTGGTGGCACTCCGAGTACTGGAACACGTCTCCGGCGTCATCCGGATCGCCCATGAACAGGTCGCCGAGGCCGATGTTGGGCGTGGTGGTGTCGAACCGGAGCAGGCGCCGGTTGCCGGCCGCGGTGACGCAGCCCTCTACGAGCTCACAGCTGTCTTCGGCGATGTACTTGTCCCGGATCTCGAGGGAGCGTGCGAGCCGCGGGAGGTCGACGTAGATGTCGCCGAGCAGGCAGGCGCCGGCCTCCGCGTACCAGCGCGCGCCAGACGGGCAGCACGTGCCTTCGGTGCCCTGCCGCTCCTCGGGGACGCAGGTGTCCTCGCAGGCGTCGCCCGTGGCGGGGTGCGACACGCACCACTGGGTGGCGCTGCAGGCGTCGCACGGGCACGCGTCGCCCACCGCGTCGCCGTCGGCGTCGTCCTGGGTGGGGTTCGCGTGGACCGGGCAGTTGTCGCACGCGTCGCCCACGCCGTCGGCGTCGCCGTCCACCTGGGTGGAGTTGGTGGCGGCTGCGCAGTTGTCGACAGCGTCGGACACTCCGTCCGCGTCGCGATCGAGCATCGGATCGCAGGCGTCCCCCACACCGTCCGCGTCCGCGTCCGCCTGGTCCGGGTTCGCGGCGTCCGGGCAGTTGTCCGCCCGGTCCATCACCGCGTCGGCGTCGGTGTCGGCAGGGCCAGCAGCGGTGGTGGTGGTGGTGGTGGAGTCCGGCTGGAAGCCAGAGACGAGTCCGGTGGCAGGGTCGCAGGCGGCGAGGGCGAGGAGCAGGGTCACGCGCGACTCCGGGAGGGCAGAGGGGGTAGCATAACTTCGAAGGGCGGCGTCAGGGAACCAGCCGCTCGCGCAGACGAAACGAGCGCGTGCTGGCGAGGAGATCGATCCACTGGCCTGCGCGGTGGGTCTCGAGCAGCAGCGTGCCTGCGGTGGGGAGCGGCTCGGTGTCGCCGCACAGCTGGGCAGCGAGCTGCTCCCAGCCCGGGTTGTGCCCCAGCAGGAGCAGGCAGCCGGCAGCGGGCCCGAGGTCGCGGCCCACCTCGGCGATCTGCTCGGGGTCGGCGAGGTACAGGCGGCGATCGAACGTCACCTCCGGCTCGTGGCCGGCGCGGCGCAGCGCCTCGGAGACACAGAGCCAGGTCTCCCGGGTGCGCGCGGCGTCGGAGCACAACACGCGGTCGGGGATCCAGCCGTGGTCGAGCAGGCGGATGCCCAGGCGGGCCGCGTCCCGGCGTCCCCGCTCCGCCAGGACCCGCGCGTGGTCCCCGCCGACGCCGCCGTCGGGCACGGCCTTGGCGTGCCGCACGAGTAGGAGCCGAATCACGTCCCTCCTCCCCCGAACCGCACACGCACGGCGGCGTGGCTCTCGAACGCCTCGCCGTCGGAGGTCGCGGGCTTCCAGCGCCACTTCGTCACCGACTTCTTCGCAGGCTCGAGGAGCTCGGCGGGGCAGCCCCCCGGCAGCTCGGAGTCCGCGACCGCGGTGGGGAGAACGGCGGTGACGCGGCCCCGCACCCCCACGGTCACGTCGAGGAAGCAGGCGACCGGCTCCTTCAGGACGTAGCCGCCGGGCATCTTCGGCGGGACCCGCAACACGGGCTCGGCGGCGGCGAAGCTGCGGACGCCTGGCGGCAGCGTGGGCTGGCCGACGAGGTCGCCTTCGGGGAGGCGGAGCGTGGGGGCGCCACCGCCGGCCGGGAGCTCCCAGGTGCCGCGGAACCGCGCGTACAGCTCACCCGCCCCGGGCCGCCCCGCGACCACGCTCCAGCTCAGCCGGGACGCCTCGAGCGAAGCGTGCAGGTCGGTCGGGCACCGCTCCGGCCACAGCCACACGCGACCGCCCGTGTTCACCTGCATCAGGAACTCGCACTCGCGCGGCAGCGGCGCGGCCTGCGCCTCCAGGACGCCGACCTCGTGCACCAGCACGTCGGCGTAGTTCTTGTGGTGAAGCCGGAACAGCGGAGGCGTGGTGGGCAACCGCTTGCGCTCGGGCATGGCGCCGAGGACGGCCAGCTCCACCTCGGGCGCCACCGGCAGGTCGACGTCGATCGTGGCGGGCGCGCCGTCCGACGGGGGCGAGAACCGCACCGTGGCGTCGAACACGAGCGGGACGGCGACTCCGTTCGTGGAGATGGGCGTGAACTCCCAGGTGTTCGCGGCGGAGACGACGGCCGCGCCGTAGCCGGACGGACACCCCTCGTCCTGGACGGTCACGCCGGTCGCGACCCCCGTCTGGCTGTCGGTCGCGATCGTGATCCGGCACGCTGCCGGGAGGTCCTGGCCCACGGGCCACTGGGGCAGCGTGACCTTGGTGGGCGCGAGCTCCCAGAGCGGCAGCTCGCCGCCCTTCACCTCGAGGGAGGTGGGTCCCACGTGGGTCGTGACGCCGCGGCCGTCGACCAGGTACCACACGTCGAACGCCACGCCTGCGAGATCCCCCTCGGTCTCGAACAGCCAGTACTTGGAGGCCGGCACGACCTCGTCGCGCAGCGCGTCCGGGCACTCCTTCACCTGCGACGTGAGCGCCGCGCCTTTCCCCGTGAAGGTCACCCGGCAGGCGCCGCCGTCCGAGATGTTCTCGATGAGCGGCATCCCGCGCCCGAGGACCTCGATCTTCCACCCGTCGCCCGTGATCACCAGCTCGCCGCGCTCGACATCGGCGCGATCCGCGGCCTCCGCCCGGAACCCCGAGATCACCCACAGGAAGGTCACCATCACCGCTCCCCCCGGTCCCCGCCGCCCGTCGTCCGACGTGGTGGGCCGTGCACGAACCCGATAAGGCACGCGACCCACCTCCTGCCACGAGAGAGATGTGATGAGCAACAAGAAAGCGGCTCCCATCCGGCGCGTTGCCGTCCTCGGCGCCGGCGTCATGGGCATCGGCATCGCCACGCACCTCGCCAACGCCGGGATCGACTCGCTGCTCTTCGACATGCGCAAGGAGGGCGCAGACCCCTCCAGCCTCGCGCGCAACGCGATCGCCGGGGCCCAGAAGGCCAAGCCCGCGCCGCTGTTCCGCAACGCGGACGCCGCCCGGGTCACGGCCTGCAACTACGACGACCACGCGGAGCTCCTGGCCTCCTGCGACTGGATCGTCGAGGTGGTGGTGGAGCGCCTGGACATCAAGGCGAAGGTGTTCGACTGGGTCGCCCGCAACCGCAAGCCGGGCTCGATCGTGAGCTCCAACACCTCGGGCATCAAGCTCGCCGACATGGCCGCCACCATGCCCGAGGAGATGCGCCGGCACTTCCTCGTCACGCACTTCTTCAACCCCGTGCGCTACATGCGGCTCCTCGAGCTCGTGGTCGGCCCCGACACCGATCCCGCCGTCGCCGCACGCATGGCCGACTTCGGCGACCGCGTGCTCGGCAAGGGGATCGTGTGGTGCAAGGACACCCCCAACTTCATCGCCAACCGCATCGGCACCTACGGCATGGCGTCGGTGTTCCGCCACATGCAGGAGGCGAAGCTCAGCGTGGCGCAGGTGGACGCGATCTTCGGCACCCCGATGGGCCGCCCCGCCTCCGCCGTGTTCCGCACGGCGGACATCGTCGGGCTCGACACCCTGGTCCACGTGTTCGAGAACCTGCACACCGCCCTCGTGGCCGAGGGCACCGACGAGGAGCGCGAGATCTTCTCCGTCCCCGCCGAGATCCGCAGCCTCGTGGCCGCGAAGCGGACGGGCGAGAAGGTCGGCGAGGGCTTCTACAAGAAGGTGAAGGACGCGACCGGGAAGTCCGAGATCCTGGCGTTCGACTTCGCGAAGGGCGAGTACGTCCCCCAGGAGAAGGTCCGCGCCGACTCCATCGGCAAGGCCAAGAAGGCCGAGACGCCGGCCGGCCGCCTCCAGGCGATGGTCAACGGCACCGACGACGCCGCGAAGGCCGCGTGGCGAGTGACGGCCGACACGCTGCTGTACTCCGCGAACCGCCTCCCGGAGATCGCCGACGACGTGGTCAACGTCGATCGCGCGATGCGCTGGGGCTTCGGGTGGGAGCTCGGCCCGTTCGAGAGCTGGGACGCGATCGGCCTCCGCAGCAGCGTCGCCCGCATGAAGGCCGAGGGCCGCACCGTGCCGAAGTGGGTCGACGACCTGCTCGCGTCCGGGCGCGAGAGCTTCTACGTGCGCGACGGCGCCGACGAGACCCAGGCCCTCCGCTCGGGCGACGTGGGCCGCGTGCCGAAGTACGACGGCCAGATCCTGCTCGCCGACCTCAAGGCCACCGGCAAGGCCGTGGTGGAGCGCACCGTGAGCGCCGACCTCGTCGATCTCGGCGACGGTGTGTTGCTCCTCGAGTTCCACAGCAAGATGAACGCGCTCGACGACGTGATCTTCGGGCTGTACGGCAAGGCGCTCGACAAGCTCGACGCCGGCGAGTTCGACGCCCTCGTGGTCGGCAACCAGGACCCGCGCGCGTTCTGCGCCGGCGCCAACCTGCTGATGATCCTGATGGGCGCGATGCAGGGCCAGTGGGCGCAGATGGAGCAGCAGATCAAGTCGCTCCAGGACCTCCTGATGCGCGCGAAGTACGCCTCGCGCCCCGTCGTCACCGCGCCCCACAGCCTCACCCTCGGCGGCGGCTGCGAGGTCTCGATGCACTCGGCGGCGACCGTGGCCAGCGGCGAGCTGTACATGGGCCTCGTCGAAGGCGGCGTCGGCCTCATCCCCGGCGGCGGCGGCACGAAGGAGCTCCTGGTCCGCTACCTCGGCGACTTCCCCCAGGACATCGACGCCGACCCGAACCCCTTCGTCCAGAAGGCGTTCGAGCGCATCGGCCTCGCCAAGGTGTCGACCTCGGCCGAAGAGGCCCGCGACCTCGGGTTCCTCCGCCCGACCGACCGCGTGGTCACCAACCCGGACCGCGTCCTCGCCGAAGCGAAGCGCGTCGCCCAGGGCCTCGCCGCCTCGGGCTGGGTCGCGCCGCGCCGCCGCACCGTGAAGGTTCCGGGCGCCACCGGGCGCGCCGCCATCGAGCTGTACCTGTACGGGATGGTGCAGGGCGGGTTCGCGACCCCCCACGACGTCGTCGTCGGCAAGAAGCTCGCGAACGTGCTCACCGGGGGCGACGTGCCCTGGGGCACCGTGCGCACCGAGCAGGACCTGCTCGATCTCGAGCGCGAAGCGTTCCTGTCGCTCGCCGGCACCCCGGCCACCCAGGCCCGGATCCAGCACATGCTGCAGACCGGCAAGCCGCTCCGCAACTGATTCCGTCCCCGGTCGGAAGCGCCGCCTCCGACCCACCTCCCCTCGTCCGTTCAGAACGCACCCGAAGAAGTCCGGAGTTCTCCATGCGTGAAGTCGCCGTCGTCTCCGCCGTCCGTACCGCCGCAGGCAAGTCCAAGCGCGGCGCCCTCAAGGACACCCGCCCCGACGACCTCCTGGGCATCGTGCTCAAGGCCGCCCTCGAGCGCGGACACGTGGACCCCGCCCTGGTCGACGACGTGGTGGTCGGCTCCGCGATGCCCGAAGCCGAGCAGGGCATGAACGTGGCGCGCGTGGGCTCGTTCCTCGCCGGCGTCCCCGACGAGGTCCCCGCCATCACCGTCAACCGGTTCTGCTCCTCGGGGCTCCAGGCGATCGCGCAGGGCGCCGCCTCGATCCTGAGCGGCTGGCAGAACGTGGTGCTCGCGGGGGGCGTCGAGTCCATGTCGCTCATCGCGATGGGCGGCGAGAAGCCCGCGCCGAACCCGAAGCTGATGGAGACCCGCCCCGAGACCTACACCCCGATGGGCATCACCGCGGAGCTCGTGGCCGAGCGGTTCGGGGTGACGCGCGAGGCCCAGGACACGTTCGCCGCGACCTCGAACGATCGCGCGCTCGCCGCGATCGCCGCCGGCCGGTTCGTGGACGAGATCGTCCCGGTCCCGACCCGCGTGTGGAAAGACGGGAAGTGGGAAGAGTCCCTGTTCTCCGTGGACGAAGGCCCGCGGAAGAGCACGGTCGAGGGCCTCGGCGCGCTCAAGCCCGCGTTCAAGGCCACCGGCAGCGTGACCGCCGGCAACAGCTCCCAGACCTCCGACGGCGCCGCCGCCGTGGTCATCGCCGACGCCGCGCTCGCCCGCGAGAAGGGCTGGCCCGTGCTGGGGCTGTTCCGCTCGTACCAGGTGGCCGGGGTGCCGCCCGAGATCATGGGCGTCGGCCCGCTCGTGGCGATCCCGAAGGCCGTGAAGGCCGCGGGGCTCACGCTCGCCGACATCGGCCTGTTCGAGATCAACGAGGCGTTCGCGGCGCAGGCCGTGTACTGCGTCCGCGAGCTCGGCATCGACACCGCGAAGGTCAACGTGAACGGCGGCGCCATCGCGCTCGGCCACCCGCTGGGCTGCACGGGCGCCAAGCTCACCGCGACCCTCCTGCACGAGATGCGCCGCCGCAAGGTCCGGTACGGGGTGGTCTCGATGTGCATCGGCGGCGGGATGGGCGCTGCCGCCGTGTTCGAGAACCCGGACGCGGCCTGATCTGCATCCGAAGGGAGCGGCTCCCCCGCCCGTCGGTGTCCTGTGTGGGGGAGCCTCGCAGCGCCCCCCGAAATAGGATCCCGCGTGCGGAGGTGTGCGCATGGGCAGCGACGACGCTCCATTCGACCCGGCTGAAGCCCCCGACCTCTCGCGGTTGAAGGTGGGGAGCACCCCGGCGCCTTCGCCCGACCGGCTCCCGAACGCCTCCCTCCTCCCGCCGCTCGACCCGTTCCCGGCCCTGGGGACCCCGTTCGCGCCGCTGTCCCCCCAGCTCGCTCCGCTGCCTCCCCCACCCCTACCTGCGCCCAGGGCCCCGTTGCCCCCCGTCGGACCGACCTTGATGCCGGAGCCCGCCGAGGTCGCCGCCCCTCCCCCGGAGCCCCCGCCGGTTGCGCCGCCTCCGCCGCCGTCCACGGTCACCACGGTGGTGCCGCCCTCACCTGCCGTCGAGGTCGCGCAGCCTCCGGCCCCAGCCCTGTCGGCGACCGACACGTTGATCCGCACCCCCACGGTTCCGCGCCCCTCCGAGCTCCCGACCCAGGAGCTGGCGCTCCCCCGCGAGGTCGCGTCCTACGTCCCGAAGCGCCACGAGACCCCACTCCCGCCGCCGCCTCCGGCGCTGTTCACCCTCCAGGGCGGAAACTCCGTCCCTCCCGAGTCGCCGCCCCCGACCTCGCTGGCCCCGAGCTCGCTCCCGCCAGACCTCGAGGAGTGGGAGCGCCCCCGCAAGCCGTCGCTGCTGCCGTGGTTCCTGGGAGGGCTGGCCGTGCTGGTGCTGGTGTTCGGCATCGGCGGGATCGCGGTCACCCGCGTGGCGTCGTGGCTGTTGTCGGACGGCGAGCCCGCCAGGGTCGAGCGCTCGGCGCCAGCGGTCCCTGCGACGATCGAGCCCACACCTGCGCCGCCCCCCGCGCCGGTTCCGCCGCCGCCGGCCCCGGCCGAGCCCGCCCCCGCGCTGACGGCCGCGACCCCGGAGCCTGCGCCCGTGGAGCCGCCCCCACCCGCCGCCGTCCTCCGTCCGAAGCCGGTCCCGGTGGCAGCGATCCCGCCGAAGCCGCAGCCCCCGCCGAAGCCGCCACCCCCACCGAAGCCGCCGCCTGCGCCCAGGCCGCAGCCCACCGTCGTCCCCGCGGCACCCGAGAACCCCTGGGGCGAGGTGGTCCCGGCGCCGGCCCCCGCGAAGCCGCCTCCCAAGGAAGAAGACCCCTGGTCCGACGGCTGACGTTAGAGTCCGGTATGTGGTTCTGGCTGGTGCAGGCGTGCACGTCCGGCGGCGAGATCGAAGCGACGGGCACCTCCTCGGCGTTCGTGCCGAGCGTGCTCGTCGTGCACATCGACGGCGTCGAGGGCGAGGCGTTCGTCGAATACGGGCTCGACGGCTTCGACCAGCGGACCCCGGTCCAGGCGAGCACCGAAGGTGACCTCGCCGTGTTGGGCCTCAAGGCGTCCCACCGGTACCAGTGGCGCGCCGTGGTCATCGACGATCGCGGCGAGCGCCACACGTCGGCGCAGGCCACGTTCGAGGTGCCTGCGCCCCCGGCTGGGCTCCGGCCCCTCACTGCAGAGCTGGAGCCCGAGGCCACCGTCCAGTACGTGCTCGCGACCGTGGTCGACCCCGCCGTCGCGTCGTACGTGGCCATCTTCGATCGCGACGGCGACTGGGTCTGGTGGATGGAGTGTGGGCCGCAGGTCGCGGTGACGGCGAAGCTCGGCTGGGACGGCGCGTCGGTGGCGTGGAGCCAGTACGACTTCGCGAGCTTCGACGACGTGGGGTCGCTGGTCCGCGTGTCGCTCGACGGGTCCACCCGGACCGACACGCACCTGCAGCGCGGGCACCACGACTTCGTCCAGCACGACGACGGCACGGTCGCGTTCCTGGGGATCACGTTCGCCGACGTGACGCTCGGCGACCAGACCCGGCGCATGGCCGCGGACACGCTGATGGTCGGTCCCGAAGGCATGACCCCGGCGGACGAGCCGGCGACCGTGTTCTCGATGTTCGACGACTTCCCGCTCGCGCCCGCCGTGACCTGCAACCACGTGGCGGCGGTCGTCGACAAGCTCGGCGAGCGGAACGTGCACGAGTGGAGCCACGGGAACTCGCTGCTCTACCTGCCCGAGGAGGACGCCTACTACGTGAACGACAAGTTCACCGACTGGCTGTTCAAGGTGGACCGCGCGTCGGGGCGGGTCGAGTGGATCATGAACGGGCGCGGCAGCGACTTCCGCCAGCCGAACGGGAACCCCGTGTGGACGGCGCCGGACCGCACCTCGTTGTGGAGCCACGGCCACCTCTCGGACCTCTGGTCGGGCGGCGGGCTGATGTTCGACAACGGCGACCACCACCCCCAGCGGCGGTCCCGGGTGCTCGAGTTCAGCTGGGACGAAGCGCAGCGCGAGGTCGACGTGGTCTGGGAGTTCCCGCACCCGGACGGTGGCTGGACCGGGACGCTGGGGGATGCCCGGCGGATGCCCGACGACCACGTCCTGGTGACCTGGGCCGGGCTCGGAGAGCTCCACGAGGTGACGCGCGACGGTCGGGTGGTGTGGCGCGCCGAGACCGGCGGGGACCAGATGATCGGACGCATCGTCCCGATCACCGACCTCTACTCGCCCTGACTCACGGCAGGCCCGTGGTGGTGAGGCGGGGCGAGACGCCGGCGGCCGTCTGGTTCGAGTAGAACACCGCGGCCCCACCCGCGAGGTCCACCCACTCCGGATCCGAGGGGACCCCGTCCGGGGCGGCGTCCACGCGGCGGAGCTCACCTCCCTCCGGCGTGGCGCTCGCGACCCAGAGCTGCGAGGCAGCACCGAGGCCGTCGTCCGCGCTGGCCTGGAACACCAGCAGCGACCGGCCGCCCGAGATCCAGGGCTCCGGAGACAACACGAAGGGCAGGTCCGCAGGCGGCCAGAGCGTGAGGATCACGGTCCAGCGCCCGTGGAACCGCCGGTACACGTCGAGCGCGACGGGGGCCTCGACGGGGCCGCGGGTGGCCAGGAACAGGCGCTCCCCGTACTCGGGCGCCACCCACATCCACGGGCTCGACACCCCCTCGGGCCCGTCCGTGAGCACCTCGAGCGCGCCGGTGTCCGGGTCGAAGTGGTGGACCTGGGGCACACCGTCCACCGGGGCGGCCCACGTGAGCGTGTGATCCCCGAGCGTGAACCGGGGGGTCCGGAGCGGGACGCCGTCGACCCCGCTCTCCAGCACACCTCCGGGGCGCCCGTCCAGGTGGCTCCACGACACGGCGGCGGCGGCGAGATCGAGGAAGACGATGCGAGGATCGGGGTCTCCGCGCTCCTGGCTCCCGATCGAGCCGACGCGATCGGGGATCCCGTCGACCGGTCCGGTGGCCCAGCCCCCGCTGGTGCGCCAGGCGCGCATCAACACGTAGGCCTCGCCGTTCCAGCGCGCGTACACGACCTCGCCACCGTCGGGCCCCTGGGCCCACTCGGGTCCGTTGAGGAGGACCCCGAACGGCACGACGTTCGTGTCCACGAGGGTCCCCCGCCCATCCGGCGGGTCGAGGACACCCGTCACCGGATCCCACCCGCCGACCCACAGCTCGTGGTTCCGGGTGGCGAACGCGAGCTCGTGGGCGAACGGATCGAACTCGGGATCGGCGAGGAGGACGCCGGGCGCTGCGACCGCGTGATCATCGGCTTCGAACGGCGCTGCCTCGTCCGCGAACCGCTCCCGGATCCGCGCGGGATCGGCCGGATCGGGGGTGCAGGCGCCGAGGACGATGAGCACGGGCGACTCCGGGCTGGTGCGGCGTAGCATGCCTGGTCCACGCGGTCACGGCGGTCAGGGCGCGGAGAGCTCCTCCCACCGGTCTGCGAGCGCAGGGCAGTACCGTGCGTTGTCGAACACCGCGCACCCGTCGTAGCGCTGGCTGCGGTACACGCCCCAGTCGCTGTCCGGCCAGGTGATGCGCGACACGACGGTGTCGGGCGGGCGGAGCTCCACGAGCTCGGAGACGTCGTTGTCGAGGAGCTCGGCGCACTTCGAGAAGCCCTGGGTGACGAGCACGTTGCCGTCGGGCAGCCAGTCGGCGTCCCCCACCACGGTGGCGTTCCACCGCGGCTCGGTCCACGTCCACTCGAGCGTCGCGGTGCTGGACGCGAGGTCGAGCTTGTACTCGGCCACCCGCGTGGTGCCCCCACCGGGCCGCGTGACGCCGTTGTCGTACACGAGGACCCGACCGTCGGGGGTGTAGTCCGGGCCGTGTTGCACCCAGGGGTACTCGCGGTCGGGGAGCGGCTCGCCGCTGCGGTCCACGAGCGTGAAGTCGCCGCCGGCGCCGAAGACGTGGGTGCGCTCGCCCGTGGCCCGGTCGATGCGCCACAGCTCCTCCGTGCCGTAGATCGAGAGCCACAGGGCCTCACCGAGCTCGTCGGTGAACAGCTCCGCCGCGTTGGCGTGGTACGGGCCCGGGAGGAACAGAGCGTCGAGCGGCCCCGGCGGGTCGAGCTCGCCCGAGAGGGCCAGGGCCTGGCTGCTCCAGGTCCACTCGACGCCAGCCGCCGGAGACCACAGCTCCACGCCGACGCCGTTCCACTCCCTGCGGCCGTCGGTGTCGCGCTCGCCCGTGATCGACAGGTACGCGCCGTCCGGCTGGCGCTCGGAGTGGTGGTTGAACCCGAGGCCGTAGTCGGGGAGCGTGCGCTCGAGCAGCACGGCGCCGGACAGGTCGACGTCGCGGAACACGCCCCGGTTGGCCTGGCCCGGGTCGAAGATCCCCCAGCCTCCGCCCACGTGGACGCTGTTCCGGTCGAGGAGTTGCACGTCGACATCGAGCACGAGGTCGATCCCGACCGCGTACACCCACCGCAGCCGCCCGTCGGGATCGACCATCGCGGCGTACATCGGGCTCAGGTTCCCGCACCCTCGCTGCTCGTTGAACAGCGTGTAGGCCCCCCAAGGGGTCTCGCCTGGCGTGACCGTGGCGGTCAGGACGGGCAGGCCGATGGGTCGGCCGGTGGTGAACGAGGCCTCCGCTGCGGCTCCGCCACACGCCGAGTGCGCAGCGCAGGTGTATCCGGTGTCGGGCAGCAGCCCCCGCAGGACGAACGAGTGCATGGACGCAGGGCCGCTGGACTCGAGGAGGTGCCGCTCGAGCGGCTCGGCTTCGGAGGTGCACGCGACCCACACGTCGTCCGCCCCGTCGAGGGTGACGTCGAGGCGGCGCTCGAGGAGCAGCGTGCCCTCGCCCTCCGCGAGCTTCGTGACCACGGCACAGCCGGGTGGGGTCGACTCCTCCGTTGCCGT
>JBIKWC010000399.1:0-5647 GCA_044356535.1 Myxococcota bacterium | reverse complement strand
CGCGAACGCACCCGCGCGCGAGGTGCTCGACAGCGAGCGCGCCTGACGGATACCGGGCGGTGGGGGGCCACATGTGGTGGTTGGCGGGGATGGCGGCGGCGGCGGATCCGGACCTCGTCTTGCGGCGGGTGGAGCGCACTGGCGTGTCCGCGAACACGATGACCACGTCCACCGGGCAGACGATCTACTTCGGCGCCACCCCGGTCACGGTGGTGAAGTACTGGGCCGAGGACCGCGCAGGGAACCGCGTCTCCGCCGAGGACTTCGCGCTCCGGGTGGGCGAGCCCGCGCTGGCCGAGGACATCGCGTCCTCTGTGCGCGCGCGCCGGGCCGTCGCCACGCCGCTGATGCTGGCGGGCGCGGGTGGGTGGGTGGCCGGCGCTGCGCTCCTCCTCGCGGCGAACGGGTCGGATGCGACGCCAGCGGGGGCCCTGGCCGTGGTCGGCGGGCAGGTGTCGGTGGTGACGGGCCTGGTGTTGTCCGCCACGAATCGAACCCGCCGCCGCCGGCTGGACCCGTGGCTCGAGTGGAACCGCGCCGTGGAGCTGGCGCCGGAGGTAGAGTGACCGGCGAGGCTGGGCTCGCACCGTGAAGACCACGATGGATCGGTTCGGCGTCGACGTACTCGTCGATCGAGAGGCCATTCCGGCCGCCGACCTCCGCGACGCGCTGTCGCTTGCCGTCGGCGTGCCCGGGTCCCGCGTGTCGCTCATCACCGATGTCGAGGAGTACCCGGGCAAGGAACAGGCCGACGTCGTCTGTCTGGTCTCGTCGGTGAGCGGCCAGTTCCCTACGCTTCTGTCGATCGACGGACGGCGACCGGACGGAGCCGAGGACGTGCTGCTCCTGGTGGAGCGGTTCGCTGGCGCGCTCCAGGCGGTGTGTCTCGTGGGCACCGAGGACCTGAACCCCTTTGCGATGTGGCGTGTCGAGGAAGGACCTCCTCGACAACGCGTGTTCCTGGTGCCCGAGGCAATGGAACGGGGGGAATCCGATCTCGATGGTCGCTGCCCCGGATGAGCCCCGTCAGGCGCCGGTGAAGGCCCATTGGCGCCTCACCGCGGCGCGGTCGGTCCACACGCCGGCAGCACCCACGAGCCCTCCGACGACCGCAGCACCAGGTCCCCGTCGGGGAGCTCCGTCGCGTACCCCCCGTCCAGGGACCACCACCGCCGCCACCCGTCCTCGGTGAAGCGCCAGCCCCCGTCCTCCGTGGCGACCCACCAGGACCCGGGACCACCCCCTGCTCCGTATCGCGCACGGGTGGGGAGCTCGATCGGTGTCCGCTTCGCGCCGTCCCACAGGAACGGGGGCTCCTGCGGGTCCTCGTCGGGCTCGCTCGGCACCACCACCAGCTGGTCCGACCGCGGGCCGCCCACCGTCGGGTGGAAGGCGTCGACGAACCGGACCCACCCGTCGGACCACCGCCACACGCCAGTGTCGTTCACGAGCAAGGGACCGTCCTCCGACCAGGACGCCAGCCAGTGGTGGGGCGGCGGCGGGCGCGGATCGAACGTCCAGTTCCCTCCCTCCCGCAGCCACGTGCCGGTCTCCGTCAGCGCCACCGCGCGGCCGCCCGGACCCACGAGGCCCCCGTCGATCGGCCCCGGAGGCCCCGCGAACAGCACCCCCTCCGCCCACCCCACGCTGTCTTCGGGACCCCACCCCCACACGCCGAACCGGCTCGCCTGGTGGCTGCGGCCCGGGACCTGAAGCGTGGCGCCGTCCGGTCCGCGGCGCAGCCACCCGCCGGGGGTCTCGTGCCACGTGCCGCCGTCCAGGTCCCGCCAGACGAGCGCCCCGCTGCTGGGTGCGGGGCTCCACCAGGGCCGTCCCTCCCGCAGCACCGCGCCCCGCTCGACGCTCCAGCGGTGTCCCTCGTGCTCGACCGTGACGGAGCCGGGTTCCGCGAGCTCCTCGGTGTCGGGTCGCGTCTGGGTCACGAACGCGCCCGGACGACCGTCGACGAGGACCCTCGACCCGCTCGCGTGGATCGTGCCGTCCGGCAGGACCTCGGCCGCCTCCAGCCACCCCTCGTCCCCGCCGTCCCACCACACCTCGCCGAACGCGTGGTCCACCCAGGGGGTGAGCACGGATCCGGCGCCCACCAGCGTGCCGTCGGGGAGCTCGATCAGCGCGTCGATCGACTCCTCGCCGATGACGTCGCGCTCGACCCGCCAGGCCCCGTCGAAGATCGCGAGATCGAACCGGTTGTTGGTGGCGCAGACGACCTGGTTGCGGGCCCCCCACACCGCGACGCGCCCGTCCCGCAGCACGAGGACCTCGTCGTACGCGCGGTCCCCGGGTCCGAGGGGCAGCGGGATCGGCCAGGCGACCCCGTCCGCCCCGATCCGCACCAGGTTCTCCCGGTCGAGCCGCCACGCCACGCCGCCATCCAGGGCCGTGTCGACCGCGCGTGCCAACCCCCCGCCGAGGACGACCTCGGGCGCCTCGCTGCGCCGGACCCCACCGCTGGCGGTCAGGAACGCCAGCCGGCCCGGTTCGGCCAGCACCGCCACCGCCGGGTCGGAGAACGCCGGAGGGACGGGCAACGGGCAACCGGGCGCCACCTGCAGCGTCGGCTCCGGGTCGGGGCGGGGCCGGCGCGGGATCGGCAGCCCGGCGGCCGGCTCGCCCCAGCGCACGCGGCAGCCTTCGAACGCGGCGCGCAGGGCGACGGGAGGTGGCGGCCCGTCTCGCCGGTCCTCGTACGCGCCAGCCAGCAGGCCCACCGGATCGTGCCCCACGGCCAGGCAGTCCACGACCCGGTCCCCGTCCGTCACCGCGAACACCCAGGTGGCGTGCTCCGCGTCGAGGACCTGCTCACAGTGGAGCGTCGCGCTCACCTCCAACCGCCCCCGCTCCCCCCGCCCCGCCCAGGACAGCTCGGACACCTGCCGCTGGACGTCCGCTCCGGTCAGCTGCCCGAACACCAGCCCGGACTGCGACGCGGGAGGCGCGCCCGGGGCGAAGGTGGCCCACAACGCGCCGACGTCGCCCCGGCACTCGGCACGCCAGTCGTCGAGCCTGCCCGGCGGCGCACGCGGCGGGAGCGGCGGACGGGCCGGGGTGGGCAGCGCCGCTGGCGGGGGCGTGGGCGCGAGGCGACACCGGTCCGTCCACCGCGGCCGGGGCCCCTCCCACGAGGAGGTCAGGAGCGCCGCCGGGTCCGCCCCCTCCGCGACGCAGTCGCGCACGCGGCCGAACGGGCCCGTCACGGCGAACAGCCACGACTCCGCAGGGTCTCGGGGGCAGGAGAGGCCGGACTCCGCGTCCGGACCCGGCACTCTGGCGGCAGCCCCACCGGGCGCAGCCTCCAGGCGGACCCGCTCGAACGCGCCCCCTTCCCCTGCGCGCACGAACCACCCGCCGCGGACCGGAACGTCCGACGCGACCTCGACCCGGGTCTCGCCGGACCCGCACCAGAACGTCGCGTCCGTGATGCCCATCGCCTACCCGGTCTCCTCGCCCCGATCCGTGAGCTGCGCGCGCGTGAAACCGAACCGCACCGACAGCTTCAGGTCGTTCTCGTCGATCAGCAGCTCCAGGTCCTCCACGCCGAGCTGCATCTTCAGCGCGCCGCCCATCGGCCCGAACAGGTCCTGCACCCGCTCGCGCGGCAGGATCGGCACCGGGTTCACCCGCGGGAGCTGCTGCTCCAGCACGAGCTCCGCCAGGCGGGCCAGCAGCTGCGACAACGCGTTGTCGCCGATGAACACGCCCAGGTCCTGCACGCTGCCGATCACTGCGTGGTGGCCGGGGTCGTAGCGGATGTCGCCGATCGCCACCGAGGCGCCCAGCCGCTGCTCCAGCCGGAACGGGAACTCCACGTTCTCGCGGAGCAGGTGCACCGTGCCCTCCGCCACGCCCACCACGTACGCGTCGGCCGAGACCTTCTGCTTCGAGTACCGCAGGTCCGTCCCGAGGTGGTCGAGGTGCACGCTCCACGTGCCCTTCACGTGCACGAGGTCGTTCAGGCGGCGGTACAGGCCCGGCTTGCGCGCCGTCCACACCGCCTTCGCGCGGTCCTTCGCCCGCACCAGCGCCGCGGGGGGCCGGCGATCCTCGAGCAGGCCAGCCACGCGCTCGCGGACGCCGAGCTGCCGGACGAGCTTCCTCGCGTCGCGCGCCACGTCGAACGCCTCGCCGGCGAGCTTGACGGGCAGGGCCGCGTTGAGCATCTCGGTCCAGAGCTCACGCGACAGCGACAGGGTGAGGTGAGGTGTCCCCGGCATCGGACCTCCGTCCGGACACCTTACCTTCCGCGCTGGCCGTCCCGGGAGCCCCCGCACCCACGGCGAGGGCTCCCGGGCGACCGGCGGCGCTCAGAAGAGCTCGGTCTCGCGGAAGAAGTACGCGATCTCGATCTTCGCGTTCTCGGCCGAGTCGGAGCCGTGCACCGCGTTCTCGCCCACGCTGTCGGCGTAGAGCGCGCGGAGCGTGTTCGGGGCCGCGTTCGCGGGGTTGGTGGCGCCCATGAGGTCGCGGTTCTTCAGGACGGCGCCTTCGCCTTCGAGCACGAGCACCACACACGGCCCGCTCGACATGAACTCGGTGAGCTCGCCGAAGAAGGGGCGGGCGGCGTGCACGGCGTAGAAGCCTTCGGCCTCGCGGCGGGACAGCCAGGTCTTGCGGCACCCGGCGATCCGGAGGCCCTCCGCTTCGAAGCGGGCGATGATCTTGCCGACCAGGTTCTTCCGGGTGGCGTCCGGCTTGACGATGGACAGCGTGCGTTCGACGGCCATGGGGGCTCCTCCAGTGGGCGCGGGACCTAACCGCCGGGGGGTGGGTTGTCCCGGACCACCGACCGCGCCACGCGACCCCGGCGGCTGGACGCCGCGAGCGCGACGATCCGGTCCTGCAGCGCGATCACCTCCGCCTGCGGCGCCACGAACCCCTGCAGGCACACGGCGAACGGCCACCGCGCCCCGTCGGCGGTGGTGACCCACCCCACCAGGTTCCGCACCCCCGTCATCGAGCCCGTCTTGGCCTGGACGCGGCCCTCGGCGGCGGTGCCGACGAACCGACCCTGCAGCGTGCCCGACGCACCAGCCACCGGCAGCAGGGCCACGAGGTCGGCGCCCCACGGCTGCGTGTCGATCCACGCCGCCACCTCCACCAGGGTCTGGGGCGACAGGCTCGAGTACCGGGACAACCCCGAGCCGTCGACCGGCGCGCGATCGGGGCTGCCGAGCGCGGTGAACCGGGCGGTGACGCGGTCGCGAGCGCCTTCGGCGGTCCCGGGCCGGGCGGGGTCGGCGAGCCGCCACAACGTCTCGGCGTACAGGTTGTCCGACGCCTGCAGCATCACCGCCAGGAGCTCGCGGAGCGGCGGGCTCTGCAGCGTCACCAGGGGCGCCGCCGGAGGGACCGGGCCCGCCTCGACCCGCGGCGGCGTCCGCACCTCGAGCCCCGCGGCAAGCAGCGCGCCGTGCAGCGCGAGGGCGAAGCAGGCCGCGGGATCGTCGACGGGGGTGCCCGGCCCCGACCGCCCGGGGCACGGACCCGTCGCCAGCCCGCGCGCGTACGGCAGGCCCGACACTGCCGGCGACCAGGGCTCCGCGAGGTCGTCCCACATCCAGCCGCGCCCCCACGGGGGGCCCGCGAACCGCGACGGATCCGCGACCACCCCTCCCGTCACGACACG
>JBIKWC010000114.1:0-20018 GCA_044356535.1 Myxococcota bacterium | reverse complement strand
CCGGTCCTCCACCACCACCACCACCTGGGACACGGAGTCGAGCAGCTGCCCCACCGCGCCCGACACCGGCCCGCCGAGCGTGGAGCGCTGGGCCCCCACCAGCAACAGCGGCGCCCGCTTGACCGCGGCGACCCGGGCGATCTCGGCGATGGGATCGGCCGCGGCGAACGCCAGCAGGTGCAGCGCCACGCCGCGCAGCCGGGCCTCCGTTCCGAGCGCCGCGAGCGGGCCGTGCTGCGCCGTCTCGCCCTCGCGCAGGTAGCTAGACGGCCGGTCCACGGGGGTGACGTGGAGTGCCAGCAGCTCCTCGGAGGTGCCGCGCACCAGGGCCTCTCCGACCACCACCAGGGCCCGCGCGATGGCGGGGTCGGACACACACAGCAGCGCCGCGGGCGTGAGCGTGGGTCCGGGGAGCGCGGCGACCTCGCGATCGACCCAGGCCTGCGGCCACAAGCGGCTGAGGAGCGGGGTGGTCATCCAGGTGGTGACCAGCGCCATCACCACCATCATCGCGAACACCCGGTCGGAGATGACGCCGATGTCGAGGCCGATGTTGAGCACCACGAGCTCCATGAGCCCGCGGGTGTTCATCAACACGCCGATCACCCCGGCCTCCCGCCACGTGGAGCCCGTGAACCGCGCCGCGAGCGCGCCTCCGCCGAACTTCCCCGCGACGGCCACGGCGACGATGGCGCCGCACACGCCCCAGCTCCACGCGTCGTCGAGCAGTCCGATGTGGGTCCGCAGCCCGCTGTACGCGAAGAACAGGGGCAACAGCACCACCGTGACCACGTCCTCGAGCTTGCTCCCGATCGCGTGGACGAGCCCGCCTTCGCGGGGCATCACGGCGCCGAACAGGAACGCGCCGAACAGGGCGTGGATCCCGATCCATTCGGTGGTGAACGCCGACGCGAACAGCACCACGAACACACCGGCGAGGAGGTCCGGGGACAGGTCGGAGCCGGCGCGCGGGCCCAGCGGCGCGAGCAGGGGGCGCACGACCCACACCAACAGCCCCACGTACCCGGCGGTGAGCCCGGTGGTGACGAGCGCGCCCTGGACCCCGCTGGCCTCGGCCACCGCCACCACGAACGCGAGCAGGCACCAGGCGGTCACGTCGTCGACGGCGGCGCAAGCGAGCGACACGGCGCCGAGCTCGGTGCGGATCATGCCGCGCTCGGTGAGGATGCGCGCCAGCACGGGGAACGCGGTGATGCTCATGGCGGCGCCGAGGAACAGCGCGAACGACAGCATCGGGACGCCGGGCGGCGCCAGCGACGCGTGCAGGGGGACGGCGAGGGCGGCGCCGAGGGCGAAGGGCAGGGCGATGCTGGCCTGGCTGATGAACAACGAGGTGCGGACGCGGCCCCGGAGCAGGCGGGGATCGAACTCGAGGCCCACGAGGAACATGAACAACACGAGCGCCAGCTGGCTGACGAGCGCGAGCCCCGGCATGCCCGCAGCGGGGAACAGCACCTCCGTCGCCTGGGGCAGGAGGGCGCCCAACACGGACGGTCCGAGCGAGATGCCCGCAAGGATCTCGGCGATGACGGCGGGCTGGCCGAGGGGCCGCAGCAGCCGGGCGAACACCCGACCCACCACGATGATGGACAGCAGCTGGACCAGGAGCAGCGGCAGGGAGGCCATCGGCGCCCGTTAAGCCGTCACTTAACGGCGCGCCACCAGGGCCTCAGGTCCGCACGGACAGGCCGAAGGTGCCGTTCCGTTGCACCACGACCGGGATGACCTCCTTGCTCAGGCCGGACGGGCTGGCGTTCGTCCTGCGGGTGCGCACCTGGAGCGCAGTGCCGATCATCGTCGTGAGCGCGCGCGGCCGGGAGGCAGACAAGATCGAGGCGCTGGACGCCGGGGCCGACGACTACCTCACCAAGCCGTTCGCCGCCGGGGAGCTGCTCGCGCGGCTGCGGGTGGCGCTGCGTCACCGGGCACGGTTGTCGCCTGCGGAGGCCGCGCCGGTGTTCCGCGTGGGGCGGCTGGAGGTGGACCGGGCGCGCCGGGAGGTGCGGGTGGCGGGCGCCCTGGTGGCGTTGACCCCGGTCGAGTTCAAGCTGCTCGACACGCTGGTGCAGCACGCGGGGCGGGTGTTGACGCATGCCCAGATCCTCAAGCTCGTGTGGGGGCCCGCGTACGTGCGACACACCCACTACGTGCGGGTGCACGTCCACGCGCTCCGGAAGAAGATCGAGGAGGACCCCAACCTGCCGCGCGTGTTGGTGACGGAGACCGGGGTCGGGTACCGGCTGCGGGATCAGCTCGAGAACTGACGCCTACAACCGGAACGGCGTGGAGGTCACCACGCTCGGGCCCTCGAGCTCCGGTCGCTGCGCGTAGCCCAGGGCCTTGACCGAGCGGCGCACCTCCTGGACGACCTCCTCGAAGGTGCGGTCGCCGTCCTGCTGCAGGGCCTCGGCGAGGGCGTAGGTGAAGGCGCCGTAGACCGTGGGCCCCACCCGGTGTTCGAAGGCGAGCTCGCCCTCCGCGCACCCGTACAGGAGCACCGGCATGTACGGGCCCTTGTGGCCGCGGAGCTTGCGCAGGTCGTCGAACTCGGCGCGGGCCGGGCGGATGGCCTGCGCGCTGCCCAGGAACGCGTTGCGGACCTTCCGGCGCTGGCGGGTGCGGACGGTGTGGCTCCGGCCCACGACGGGGCTCCGGTGGGCCCAGGTCTCGCCGTTCCACGCGAGCAGCCGATGACGGATGTCGTCGGGCGGCGTGATGCCACGGGCCTGTGCAGCGCCCGAGCGGGCCATGCCCCCGGAGTGGCAGCAGTCGAACAGGGCGGTGAAGCGCACGTCGTACCCGAGCTGCGCGTACCGCTCGAGGAACTCGTCGTCGACGATGGCGCTTCCGGGCACGTCCCAGTCGAAGTCGTGGGCCACGAGGCACTCGTCCACCTGGTCGACCACCTCGAGCGCGTTGTAGCCGGGGACCCTGGCGCCGTGCCCGCTGAAGTAGAAGACGCGCTGGTCACCGTCGCGCGCGTCTTCGAGCAACCAGTCGAGCCGGGTTCGCATCGCGTCGGCCGTGGCGCGGTCGTTCGTGAGCAGGCGGATGTCGTCCGCTGCGTAGCCGTACCGGCTCTGGAGCAGCGCGGAGATGCGGTACACGTCGTTGACGCAGCCCTCCAGGTCGATGCCGGGGCTGGCGTACCGGTCGATGCCCACCAGCAGCGCCTTCCGAGACCGGTGGGCGGCGGTGGTCATCACGGCGCCGAGGCGTCGGGGCGGGGTGTCCCGGCCCAGGAGCGTGGGCCACACCAGCTCCTCGACCGTGGGGTGCCGGAGGTAGCGGAGCGCGGGCTGCGGGTCCGACACCTCGGCGGTGCAGACGGTGACGTTGTGGGCGCCGGCGCCGGTGATGGGCGCGGTGAACACGGGGTCGTCGGGGTCGTACACGTGGAGCCACCGGTCTACGGCGCCCGGCTTCTGCAGGCGCCCGCCCCACACCGACCGCAGCCCCTGATGCCCGATCTGGGTGCCGAACGTGAACAACTGGAGCGGGTGGCGAAGTCGGAGCGGTGGGCGCTCGGTGTCGGAGAGCAGGTCGTAGGCGACGAGGCCTCCGAGGCCGTGGGCGACCACGACGTTCGGCTGGAAGCCCTCGACGAGCACCGCGAGCCGCTGCTTCAGGGCGTCGCGGATCGGAGCGCTGGTGAGCCACCGCGCGACCACCTCGGGATCCCAGTCCGACCGGCCCTCCAGGTGCTCGAGCCACCCCCGGGCCCGGGTCCGGCTGGTCCGGTACCGCAGGCGGGAGTCGAGGAGCCCGGCCAGCGCGTCACCGAGGGTGTCGGCGTCCAGCTTCGGTCCCTCGAACACGTCGTCGAGCGCCAGGAACTCCACCTGAGGCGTGGGACCCCCTGCGGCCGCCGCTGCCTTCGCCACCGCGCGCTGCCAGGTCGAGCGCCAGTCCGGGTCCTCGTTGCGCGCGCCGACCCCCGGGACACACAACACCCGGCGCACCTCTCCAGCCCCCGCGACGCGCGGCAGCGCGACCACGGCCTTGGGTTGGGGCAGGCCGGTGGCGGCGGCGATCGCCGGGGTGAGGAACCGGGCGTCCGCCCCGAAGGCCGCGCGGGCTGCGCGCCAGTCGGCCAGCCGGGGGTAGAGGGCGGTGGCCTCCACCTGGTCGACGGGGAAGTACTGCCCCCAGTGCGGACGGGCCGGGATGCCTGCGGCGCGCAGCGCGGCCAGGATCCGCCGGGGGATGGCCTCGGGCCGGGCCGCCCCGTACAGGCGAGGCACCTCCACGGTGCACCAGCTGTCGACCTCGACCTCGCGGCCCGCGAGGTGGACGCGCTTGTGGTTCATGCCCAGGAGCTGCTCGCCGGACTTCACGAAGCGGACCCCGATCGGGGCGGTGGCCTTGGCGCCGTCGAGATCGTGGGCGGCCTTCATGCCGGCGAGGACCGCGCTGATCCCGGCGCGGGTGAACACCGCCGGGAAGTGCACCTCGAAGCCGTGCGCGGCGATGCCCGTGTTGCGGACGAGGACCTCGGGCCACGGGCCGCAGACACCGTTGTTGGCCTGCTGTGCGTCGAGCGCCCCATCGAACAGGTGCTTCCGGAGCGGCTCGCTGCGCTCGAGGATCCGCGTCACGATCCGGGTGCGCCCCAGCCTGTCCCGCAGGCTCTCGACGATGCGGGGGAGCTTCGCCGGCTTTTGTCGCGGCTGGCTGCCTGGCTTCACCTCGGTGCGCTTCAGGATCGCCGCCTGCCGACCCCCTTTGACCGGGACCGGGGTCAGGACGAGCTCCACGTGGCGGTACTTGCTGCGGTTCGCGGGCTGGTCGACCCAGGTGAGCGCCTCGTCGAGGGTCGTCAGCTCCACCTCCTGGTGCAGCCAGTAGTCGCTGCGGACCTCGAGGACGTAGGAGAGCGCCACGCCGAAGGTGCCGAGGTTGACGACGGCGGCCGCGAGCGGTGCGTCCGAGGGGACTGGCACATAGGTCCCGCGGCCGTGGGGGAGGGTGACGGTCTCGCCGTCGGGGAAGGGGCAGGCGGCGGAGCGGATGCGGTGGACGGTGCCGGTGGGTCCGTGCGTGCCGAGCAGATCGATGGCGACGACGTGGTCGGCCAGCGCGCCCAGCCCGACCCCCGACCCGTGCGTCCCCATGGACAGCGGCCCGGCGACCGTCTGGCCGGTGAACGAGCCCGTGTTGATCGGCGCGAGCTTGGCCGCTGCCAGGCGGTCCACGAGGTCCTGCAGGTTCTCCCACGCGAAGACGCGGACCCAGGTGCGGCCTCCCTGGTCGCGGCGCTCGAGGGGGAAGCTGGCGCCCTTCTGCCAGCTCCGGAGGTCGACGAGGAGCGACCCAGGCTGCGGCTGGGCGATGGTGTTGTCGGAGTGGCGTTCACCAGCCACGCGGACAGGGTTGGCGCTGGCCTTCAGGCGCTGTCGCAGCGCGTCCAGGGTTTCGAGCTCGTTCGCGACGGCGGCGACGGGGACCTCGTTGCCCTCGAGCCAATCCTCCCACGAGGGGCCCCCTGGGCCGCGGGTGCTTCGCGTGGTGGGCGCCGGCTCCAGGCGGTCGAGCTGGTCGAGGAGCCGGGTGAAGGTCTCGGGGGTGCCCAGGGCGGCCGTCACCTCGGGGTGCGCGCTGGGGACCGGGTCGTCTTCGGCCAGGAACCGCAGCGTGTGCAACACCAGGGAATCGTCGGTCTCCATCGGGCCTCCCGGCGGGAGGGTACCAGCGACTACCCCCAGGGCGGGGGCTCGTACGCCTTCCCCGGGGTGCTCCCGATCGCCAGCACGGTCGCGGCGGCGTCGGTGGTGACGAGCTTGCGCTGGACAGCGGGGCCCACGCGGGCCAGGTCCCCGGCGCGGAGCTCGACGGGCGCTCCCCCGTCCACCTCGAGCGTACACGACCCCGTCAGGACCACGTAGACCTCCTCCTGGCCGTCCGCGGTGTGGTCGTGCGCCGGGTAGGTGGCGGTGTGGGGGTCGAGCTCGATCACGTTCATGCCCCAGGCGGTCACGCCGAGGGCCTTGCGGGCGGGACGGAACCGGATGCCGGGGAGCTCGGCCTCTCCGGTGTACGGGGCGATCTCGGATACGTGGAGTCGGCGGACGTCGGTCACGGGAACCTCCTGGAGTGACACGCGATGGGTAAACGCGGGCGAGACGGGCCGCTTGAAGAAACGCGACCCACCGGGCACGGTCGCGCGCGGGGCCTGGTGTCGAGCCGGGTGAGCGGACGCCGGGTGGAGGCGCGGACCTTCGCCCCCGGACCTGCGCTGGCGCCCTGGGTGGAGTGCCTGTGGCTGGCGCGGTGGGACCTCCGCGGGCAGGACCCGCACGTGACCGAGCTCCTCGGGGACCCGGCGGTCCACCTGTCGTTCGAGGGGGGCGCGGCCCGGCTCGTGGGCGTGTGGACCCGCTTGTGGACGCGCACGTTGTCGGACCGGGGCCACGTCCGGGCCCTCAAGCTGCACCCGGGGGCTGCGCAGGTGTTGCTGCCGGGGCCGGTCCACCGGTGGACGAACCGGGTGACCCCGCTCGGAGAGGCGCTGGGAGAGGACCTCTCCGCGCTGGTGGCAGCGGTGGACGGCCCAGAAGACGACGCAGACGGCCTGGCAGCCCTGGAGCGGTGGGCGACGGAGCGCCTGGCGCCTGACGCCGCGGCTGCGGAGGTGGTGGCGTGGGTGCGCGAAGCCCGCTCGCGGTCGGACCTGACCCGGGTGGACGACTGGGCGGCGCGGGTGGGTGTGAGCGTCGCGGTGCTCCAACGCCAGCTCCGCGCCCACCTGGGCGCTGCGCCGAAGTGGGTCCTGCGGCGGTACCGGCTGCAGGAGGCCGCGCTCGCGATCGAGGCGGGGCGCGCACCGGACCTGACGGAGCTGGCGCTGGCCCTGGGCTACGCCGACCAGGCGCACCTGTCGCGCGACTTCAAGGCTGCGGTGGGACGGGCGCCCCGGGCGTTCGAGCGCGCGCTGCGTTGACCGTGGGGCGCGGATCGGACGCCCGCAGCACGGTCGCGCCGCCACCCACGGTCGCCACGAGCCCCCCGAAGAGCATTGCGCCGGACCAGCCGAGCAGGCGCATGCAGCCGGCGAGGTAGTCCTCCTGCGACACCCCGCAGGCAGGGCAGCCGTCGAGGGCGCACTGCATCCCCCGGAGGCCCAGGAACGCGCCCGTTCCCAGCGCGAACAGCCCCACCACCAGCGCCACGCTCCCTGCCTGCCGCTTCGACATGGTACCGCGTATCCGATGCGCGCCGTCACCTTCGGGGGCCGCTCGGCGACATCTCCTTCGCCAGACCCGCGAGGAGCGCGCTCTCCGGGTGCGCCGCAGCGAGCGAGGCCACCTCCTCGACCCAGCCGGGCTCCATGTCCAGGAGCCACCGGGTCCACGCGTGGAGCGCGCGCGCCTCGACGTGGTCCGCCTTCACCTCCAGGACCCGCCCGAACCAGACCGACGCCTCCCGAAGCCTGGACTGGTCGCCCAGCACGTGGCCGCCGACCCACCACGCCTCGACGTCGTCCGCGGCGGGGTGCGCCGACGGGTGTACGCGGAGCCCGGCCTCCGCGACGCCCCACAGGGCCCACCGGAACCGCCGGAGCGTCTCGGCGCTCCTCAGCGCGCGGCGGGCGTCGCTGGCGGCCGCCAACATCTGCTCCTGGCCGCCGGCCCGGCGCAGGACGGTGGCGCACAGCTCCTGCACCTCGGGGTGGCCGGCGAACCACTCGCGCACCTCGTCCAGGTCGACGAGCCGCGCGCGGAGCTCCAGCGTCGCCTCGGCGCCCAGCGGCTCCGGGTACTCGGCGAGGAGTCCCCGGATCACCGCGAACACCCGGGAAGCATCGACGGCGGGTCGCATCTCCCATCCTATCCCCATGGATGGGGGAACCTGCGGTCCGACGGGCCCGGAACGAAGCATGATGGAGCCATGTGGTTGCTGCTGCTGACTTCCGCGTTCGCCGGCGTGCCCGCCTCTCCGCGCTCCCATGAGCCGCTCCTGGTCGGCACCGACCCGGTGGCGGAGGGGTTGAAGCACCTGGCGGCAGCGCATCCCAACGCGGGGCCCGTCGTGGCTGTGCGCATGCCGGGCGCTGGCATGTGTTGTGGTCCGCATTCGGTGTTGGTCCGCAACCTGGCGGGCACCTGGGTGGTGGGCGTGTACCTCGGTGCCGACGACGAATCGCTCGGACCGGTCCTGCCCTGCCGGTACACGAACTTCGAAGGTTCGGGGCCTGGGTTCCTCCCCGCGGGCCCCACGCCTGCCACCGCGCTGCGGTCGGCGTTGCGCGCGCTCCGGGCGCTCTCCGACGACGATGACGTCCTCGTTGCCGCCCCCGCGCCCGGTGGGACCTTCGACGTGTGGACCGTGCGGCCGTCGCCCGAGCATTGGAGGGTCGTCGCGTCCGCCCGCGTGGACGGCGACGGACGGGTATCGGAGGTCCACGCCGTAGACGAGCCATGGACTCCGCGCCCGGGCGCTTCGGCTGCCGCGCTCGGTGCGCTCGTGTTGGAGGCCTCGCGCAAAGGTGGCCCCTGGCGCTACCAGGGGTGGTTCACGCCGAGGCCCGAGCCGCTGGACGTGAGCCGTTGATCCGCGCGACGACGTAGCCCTCGGTGCCTCCGGGTGGTCGCGGTCCCGGCTGGCGCCCGCCAGCGACTCCGGGAACGTCGGCCGGATAGTCGGCTCGGCCATGCTCCGTCTCCTTCTCGATCGGCTGTGGCCCTGGCGTGGCCCGCTGTTCCTCGTCGCCGGGTCCGCGTGGGACTTCGCGACGCTGTCCCGCGTCGACGCGTGGCTCGACAACGTGCTGCTCGTGACGTACCTCGCGACCCTCAGCGGCCTGCTCGTGCTCGAGCGCCGCCTGGGTGCTCAGCGCTGGGTGCCGGCGTGGATCGCGGCCCGGACGGCCTGGGTGGGCACGGGCGCGCAGTTCCTGTTCGGCGGACTGTTCTCGGCGTACGTCGTCTACTACTCACGCTCTGCGTCGTTCGGTCGCTCCCTGGTGTTCCTGCTCGTCCTGGTCGGCCTGCTCCTCGCCAACGAGCTCGCCGAGCACCACCTCACCACCCCCCGCGTTCGGCTGCCGGTCTACGGCCTCGTGGTGGCCACGTTCCTGCTGGTGTTCCTGCCGGTGCACACCCACGTGTTCGTCGGGCTCGGCACCGCCGGGCCGATCGCGCTCGCGCTGGTGCTCGGCGTGGGTGTCCTCGCCGGCGACGGCCTCGTGGACCTCGCGAAGAACGTCGCCACCGCCGCCGGGGTCCTCGTGGCGTTGCGCGTGCTCATCGCGCTCGGGCTCGTGCCCCCGGTGCCGCTCGCCCTCGCCGAGGCCGGCGCGTTCCACGACGTCCGCCGCCGGGCCGACGGCTACCACCTCGCGTACGAGGCCCCGGGCTGGCGGGTGTGGCAGGACCACGACGCCGTCGTCCACTGGACCGAGGGGCAGACGGTGTGGGTGTTCTCGGCGGTGTTCGCGCCCACGGGGATGGAGTTCGACGTCATCCACCACTGGGAGCGGTGGGACGCGGAGCAGGGCTGGGTCACGACGGATCGGCTGGACTTCGACCTCACCGGTGGGCGCTCCGGCGGGTACCGTGGGTACACGAACAAGCGCAACGTCGCGCCGGGGCCGTGGCGGGTGCTCGTCGAGACGGGAGACGGCACGGAGATCGGCCGCGTGCGGTTCGAGGTCGTGCCGGGCGCGGCGGCCGAGCTCGTCCAGCGGGTCTACTGACCGGTTGGCTTCGGCGTACCGATCGGCTTCGCGCGGGGTAGGCTCCCGCCATGAGCGAGATGCGCGAGTACTCCGGGACGTGGCGGGTTGCGATGACCGGGGAGGCGCGCCAGCGCACGCTCGTCCTGGCGCAGTCCGTGGGACTCAGCGTCGAGCTGGGAGAGCAGTGGGTCGAGTTCGAGTACAACGGCCGCGACTCGAACCGGTTCGTGGTGACCTTCCTGCTGGGTCTGGCGGCCATTCTCCGCGATGCGCAGGGTGAGGTCGAGTGCGTCACCTCGGGGGATGGCGACCCGAAGTACGAGTTCTTCACCGTGGTGGACGGAACCCTCGTGCGGCAGGTCGGCCGGATCGTTCGCGGCCCGGCCGAGCAGGTGGACGCCGACCCCCACGCCAGGAACGAGAGGGGGCGCTGAGTTTCGGCCCGACGTGGCATGCTGCGAGACGCGGGGAGGAAACGTGGGGCCGTTCGGGTGGTGGGCGGTCGGAGCCCGCGCGCAGGACGCTGACGGGGACGGGCTCCTGGACGGAGTCGACCCCTGCCCGCACGAGGCGACCCCGCCGCAGTCCATCACCTTCGGACCCGAGGTCCCCCTCCCGGGCCTCTCGGGGTTCGGGGCGGTGGCGTTCGACCTCCCCACGGGCGATCTCGACGGCGACGGCACGCTCGACCTCGTCACCGCCCTCGGCACCCTGCTCCAGACCGCTCCCGGCGTGTTCGTCGAGGTCTCGACGCCCGTCGGCTCCCTCGGCGACCTCGACGGGGACGGCGACCTCGATGTCCTGACGGCCGACCCCTGGTTGCCGTACTGGTCTCCCAACCGGGGAGACGCCACGTTCGACCCGTACGTTGGCATCGGTGGCTTCCCCTGGCCGATCGAGGACCTGTGGTTCAGCCTCGCCGACATCGATGGTGACGGAGACCTCGACATCGTCGGCGCGCAGGAGACGTACGACTACTATCCCTTCGTCCAGGAGAACCGCTTTCTCCTGGTCGAGAACCTGGGCGGGACCTTCGCCAACGTCCGGTACCTCACCTCCGCCCGGGTGGCCGATGAGCGGGGCACCATCAGCCCGGCCGACGTCGACGGCGATGGCGACCAGAGGACGGGATCGACCAGGACTGCGACGGCGCGGATGCCCCGGTCACCACGACGCCGACCACGCCGACGACGACCAGCTCCCCGCGTCCGGTGCCGCGGGAGAACGGGGGTTGCGGGTGTACGGACGCGCCGCTCCCTTCGCCCGTCACCTGGGTGCTGGGCCTCGCGTTCGCGCTCCGCCGGCGTCGCTCGGTCGGCCCATCGCGCGGGTGACGGTCCGGGCGCGAGCGTCCCTACGCGAGGTCGAGCAGCAGGCCCTCCGCCACGCGCCGCACGGGGTGGGCCGCGGGGACCCTGCGCCGCAGCTGCTCCACATGGTCTGCGACGGGTCGGTCGTCGCCGCCGTCGAGGCGCTCCGCGCGCAGGCACGCTGCGAAGAACACCAGGCGCCGGTCGGGGGGCAGGAGACCGGGGTCGACCTCCCTCGCCGCCGCGCGGGCCTCGTCCGCGGCTCCGTCTGCCGCTGCCGCCGCGGTGACCCAGGCGGCGGCCTCGGCCAACACCGCAGCGTCCAACCCGCGCGCGAGGCCGAGCGCCTGCCGCGCCCAGCGCAGCGCCTCCCCCGGCCGGGCGGCCAGGAGCTCCACGATCACCAGCTGCTCGAGCTGGTCGTAGGCGCCGGAGTCCCAGCCGTGCGTCTCCCACCAGTGCAGGCACGACGCCAGGACCGCGCGGGCTTCGTCCAGGTGGTCGCCCGCCAACCAGACCCGGCCGCGCGAGTGCTCCACCAGCCACCGGCGGACGGGATCGACGTGCCGGATGGCGGTCTCCGCCCGCTCCAGGTGGGCCAGCGCCTCGGTCGTGCGGCCGAGGTCCCCCTCCGCCAGGGCGAGCGCGACGAACACCGAGCACTGCAGCGTCGGGTCCACGCACCGATCGACGAACGCCGCCACCGGTCGCAACATGGCCTCGGCCCGCGTGGTGTCCTGTCCCAGCAGCGCGTCTCCCAGCCGGATGGCCACCTCGGCCGCCCGACCGGGGAGCCCGGCCTCGACCAATTGCTCGACGATGGCCTGCAGGCGATGGACCTGTTCGTCGCGGTCGAGCTCCCCGAGCTTCGTGCGGGCGCGCAGCGCGAACGCGTCGGCCCGCAGCGCGTCGCCGGTGGACAACAGGCGCGGATCGAACGCCGAAAGCCGGGTCATCACCGCGGCGGGCCCCAGGTGGGCGGACGCGAACACCGCAGACTGCAGCAGGATCTGCGCGCGGAGGACGGGATCGTGGGCTCCGACGGTCTCCGCCAGCGCGTCGAGGCGGGCCAGGCTGGCGTCGCGGTCCCCGTGGAACCGGGCGCCGTGGAGCCGCAGCGCGACCCGCCCGTGGAGCGCCGGAGACGCAGCGGTGGCCTCGGTCCACGCCGCGAGCAACGCGACCCGCTCGTCGAACGACCCGTGGACCGCGAGCACCCGCTCGACCGCCAGCACGGCCGCGACCCGCTGCGGATCGGGTCCGGGAGGTCCGAGCTCGATCACCGCGCGGAGCTCGGGCAGAGCCTCGCGCAGGCGCTCGAGCGCGGCTTGGCCTTCGAGGGTCTCGAGCGTCCGGAGCTCGTCCTCGGCGCGACGGGCCACGGCGGCCACCCAGGTGGGTACGGTCTCGGCGAGCTCGTCGGGGGAGGACTCCCGGGCGAACTCGCGAACGGCGTGGAGCAGGCGGAACCGCCGGTCGTCGCCGACCACGAGCGACGCCTCGACCAGGGCCAGCAGCTCGAGCGCCGAGACCCCGGTCGCCTCGGTCGCGAACGCGGGCTCGAACGGCGCCTGCAGCACCGACAACCGGGCCATGCGGCGGGTGTCCGCTGGCGTCAGCCCGGCGAACGACCACGCCACCGTCGCGCGCACCGAGCCGTGGCGGTGTCCGTCACCCGCCAGCCAGAGGGTCCCGTGGCGATCCAGCGTCTCCAGGAGCACCTCCGGCCCGAGCGCGGACACCCGCGGCGCCACGAGCTCGATCGCGAGCGGCAGGTGGTCGAGGCGCCGGACGATCCCGGCCAGGGCTGCACCCGACACCCCGGACCGGTCCGCGAGGAGCGCGACCGCGCTGTCCTCCGCCAACGGCGGGACCTCGCGCACCCGCGAGCCCACCCACCCTGGCATCCGGCGGGAGGTGGTCACCACCCCGATGCCCCGGTCCACCAGCACCTGGGCCACGCCCACGAGCGCGGCGAGGTGCCGGTCGGCGTGGTCGATACACAGGTGGGTGCGTCCGCTGGCGGCCAGGGCCGCGATCAAGGACTCCGCCCGATCTCCGCGCTGCGGCTGGGGCGCGCGCAGCCCGACCGCGAGCGCCGTCCAGGGGTCCTCGGGGGCCCCGTCGAGATCCACCACCGCCGCCCCGAGGGTCCGCGCGAGCGCCCGGAGGACGGTGCTCTTGCCCACGCCCGGAGCCCCGTACAACGTCGTGATGCCGCCGGTCCGCGCCTCCGCCGACAGGCTCGCCAGCAGGTCGTCGCGTCCCACGGGGGCAGCGACCGGCCGCTGGGGCCCCGCCCCCTCCTCGCGCACCACGCGGTAGCCGCTTCCCCGCACGGTCAGGAGCGACACCGGCCTGGACGGATCCACCTCGAGCTTCTTCCGCAGCCGCCCCACCGTCACCTCGACGGTCCGGGTCTCGAGGGGCTGCCGGTGGTCCCAGACCTGCTCCTGCAGCTCCTCCCGGCCCACCACGCGGGGCGCGCGGGCGGCGAGGTATCCGAGCAGCCGGGCCTCGAGGCCGGTGAGCCGCTCCTCCGGCTGGCCGGTCCGGCGGACCACGGAGCGGTGCAGGTCGGCGACCGCGCCCCGCAGCACGACCTGGCCGGAGAGCTCGGCGACCGCCAGCCGCTCGCGGGCCACCGCGAACGCGTGAGGCTCGGGCCGCGCCAGGATCATCACCGGCTCGAGCCGGGTGCGGTCCTCCGGGGCGACGCCGCCGACGACGACGACCCCGACCACCACCCCCGCCACCCGCCAGGCGCGGACGCGATCCCAGGCCTGGGTCGGCCCGATGACGATCACCTCCGCCGCCTTCAGCTCGGGGAGCGACAGGTCGTCGATGCCGCGGACGTCTCCGCCCCCGGCGCGCGCGAGGTCGACCAGCGCAGCGTCTGCGGCGATCACCTCGGCCGCTCGGCGGACGGCGGACGGGAAGGGGACCGGGTTCGGCGCGGGTGGCGGTTCACGCTGGCCCGTGGATGGGGGAGCCGCACTCTACCTCGGCGCACGCATCCCGGAGGAGGAGGTCAGTGGCCTCGTCACGGGCCGACGTCGCCCGACGCGTTCCGCGCGAAGGTGACGGTCGTGAGGTCCGTCGCGCACTGGTTCCGCTCGAGGAACACGCCGTAGGAGAGGCTGTCGGTCACCCCCACGTCGGTGAGGGACACCGCCGGCGTCGCGAAACACCCGAGCGTGACCGCACCCAGGGAGGGGTTGCCGCTGGTGTCCGAGCCGCCGTATTCGATCGCCGTGTTCGTGTAGGTGGAGCCCGAGTCGGAGAAACCCAGGTTCACGCCGCCCCAGGCCCCCGGGACCTCGGCGTCGCCCACGAGGCGTACGGGGAAGGCGGGGGTGCCGTTCGCGACCACCCGGCCCGGCATGCCGAGGGCGACGCCGCCCACGTCCTGGGTGAGGTTGCCGGACGACAAGGTCGCGCCGGCGTGCTGGAACCGGACCTCGACGCCCTCCTCGAGCACGAGCTCCGGCGAGCTGAAGTCGGAGACCGACAGGCGGTAGTCCATGAAGTAGGGGACACCGAGGTCCTGCCACGTCGCCGAGGTGGCGAGCGTGCTACCGAGCGCGCTCGGCGAGCGCATCGAGATGCCGTCCGTCCCGTTCCCGGTGAAGTCGGAGCCGAGGCGGGTCAGCGCGCCCACGATGGCCGGCGGGATGACCGCGGACCAGCCGCCGTTGCCGTTGCTCACGAGCGCGGACGCGTCGACGAGCACCGCGCGGGAGTCGGCCAGCTCGATGCCGTCGCCGCTGTTGTCGAGCAGGGAGACGCCCTGCAGCTCGAGGCTGCCGCCGCCCTGCCAGTAGATGCCGTCGCCGGCGGACTCGCGGATGGTGGTGTCGAACACCTGCACGAGGGGCGTGGTCCCGACTGCGAGGACCCCTTCGATCGCGCCACCCGGCGCCGTGCCGCCGTACTCGAGCACCGCGCCCTCGATCCGCGAGTTGGTCGCCTGGTATGCGATGCGGATGCCGCCCCAGTCGCCCCGCGCCGGCGTCGCTGCATCGGACGTGAACGTGATCGGGTAGAGCGTGCCGTCGACGAGCAGCTCACCCGGCGCGAGCTCGCCGACCACGATCTCGAAGGGACCACCGGGGCTCGGCACGAACCGCACCTCGGCGCCGTTCTCGATCGTGAGCCGGGGCACGGACACACCCTCCACGCGGACCGTGCAGGTGACGCGGTGGAGCCGGTTCCCGCCCCAGACCTCGCTGGTGGTGATCGCCCCGCAGTGGTCGACGGTGCAGCCGTCGTTGGGGTCGGCGTCGCAGTTCTGGTCGTTCGCGCCGTGGTCGCAGACCTCGACCGCGCCCGGGAAGACGGTCGAGTCGCTGTCCGCGCAATCACCGGGGTTGGCCGTCGCGCCCACCGGCGGCTCGCAGGCCTCCACCACGCTCCCGGAGTTGCCGTAGCCGTCGCCGTCGGCGTCCGTGTAGAACGAGAGCGGGTCGATGGCGCCGACGAACGGGTCCCCGTCGCAGTCGCGGTCGGCGGCGTCGCAGGTCTCGTCGGCTGCGGGGTTCACGTCGAGGTCGGCGTCGTCGCAGTCGCCGCTGGTCGGCAGGAACCCGGCCGGCTGGTCACACGCCACCACCATCACCGCGTCGGCGCCGTAGCCGTCCCCGTCGAGGTCTTCGTAGAACGGGGTGCCGGCGCCGTCGTCCGGCGTGCCGTCGCAGTCGTCGTCGGCGTCGTTGCACAGCTCCGGGGCGCCGGGGAACACGTTGGCGTCGGTGTCGTCACAGTCCACGCCCGCCTCGACGCCGTCCCCGTCCCCGTCGACCGGCGTGTCGGTGTCGGTGTCGGTGTCCGAGTCGGTGTCGGTGTCCGAGTCGGTGTCCGAGTCGGTGTCGGTGTCGCTGTCGTCCGGCGGGGTGCCGGTGTCGCTCGTCTTGTCGTCTCCGCCGCTGCACGCGGCCAGCGCGAGCGCGAACACGACGCCGTACCGAACCGCTCCGACTGCCCGCATGTGTACCTCCACCCCGGACGGAGCATGGAGTGTGCCACAGAATTCGCGGCGTAGCTCCATGCGCGTCGTGCGCGGGACATGCCCCGCGGGACGCGCGGGACAGGTGCCGGGTCCGCGGGTGACCAGCTACGCTGGCGGCCCTGGAGGCGCAGTGCCGCGAGACCTGACGAGCGAGGATCGGGCGTTCCTCTCGAACTACGACTTCGACCGGTTCCCGCGCCCCTCGGTCGCGGTCGACGTGGTGTGGATGACGGCCGACGCCGGCGCGTTGTGGGTGGCCGTGACCCGGCGCGCCGAGCCGCCGTTCCGCGGCCTGTCGTCTCTGCCCGGCGCCTTCGTCCGCCCCGACGAGCCCCTCGAGGACGCGGTCTCGCGCGCGCTCCGCAAGGTCGGCGACACCGTGCCCCGGCACCTCGAGCAGCTCTACACCTTCGGAGCGCCGGGCCGCGACCCGCGGGGACGCGTGGTGTCCGTCACCTGGTTCGCGCTCGTGCCGCCCCAGGAGATGCCGTCCGGGGGCGAGCGAATCCGGCTCGACGCAGAGGGCCTCCCGGTCGAGGCGCTCGCGTTCGATCACGCGGAGATCTGCGCCCTCGCCGTGCGCCGCCTGCGCGGCAAGCTCGGCTGGACCGACGTCGCGTTCGCCCTCCTCCCCGACGCGTTCACCCTGCGCCAGCTCCAGGGCGTCCACGAGACGATCCTCGGTCGGAAGGTCAACAAGGACTCGTTCCGCCGCACGGTGCTCGCCACGGGGCTCGTGTCTCCGACGGGCGAGCGCGAAGCGGGCGTCGGCCACCGCCCCGCCGAGCGCTACCGGTTCACGCCCGCGGGTTCGTGAACCTGGGGTTGCGTTCGACGCCGAGTGCATATATGCACATGACATCGAAGGCTGGGGGCAGGTCCCACGTCTTCGATGCCAGGAGGCGACGATGGCCGAGCTCAAGCGGTGGTGGTTCGTGGGGCACCTGCGGTCGGAGGCGAGCACGCACGTGCTGCACCACGCGGCGGGGCACCGCGTGCGGTCGGGGCGGGGGTTGTCGTTCTGGTTCCTGCCGCTCACCGCGTCGATCTCCGAGGTCCCGGTCGAGGACCGCGACCTGCCCCTGCTGGTGTCGTCGCGTTCGCGGGACCACCAGGAGGTGACGGTCCAGGGCGTGGTCTCGTTCCGCGTCACCGACGCCGAGCGGCTCGCCGAGCGCGTCGACTTCACCGTCGACCTCGCCACCGGGAAGTGGCGCGCCACGCCCATGGAGGTCGTGACCCAGCGGCTCGCCGAGCTCGCCCAGCAGGTCGTCAACGACTGGGTGTCGAAGGTCACCGTCGAGGAGGCGCTGCGCGGCGGTGTCGAGCAGCTCCGCGACCGGGTCACGGCGGCCCTCGTCCAGGATCCGGCGGTCGGGGACCTCGGCCTGCAGCTGGTCTCCGCGCGGATCGCGTCGGTGCGGCCCACCGCCGAGGTGGAGCGGGCGCTGCAGACGCCGACCCGCGAGCGCATCCAGCAGTCGGCAGACCGCGCCACGTTCGAGCGCCGGGCCTCGGCCGTGGAGCTCGAGCGGGCCATCGCCGAGAACGAGCTGCAGAACCAGATCGAGCTCGCCAAGCGGGAGGAGGAGCTGATCCTGACCCGCGGCGCCAACGAGCGGAAGCGGATGACCGAGGACGTGGCGAGCAAGCAGATCGAGGCCGCGGCGGGCGCCGAGCGCGCGACCCTCGAGGCGACGACCCAGGCCGACGGCCTGCGCCTCGTCGAGGCCGCGAAGATCGAGGCCGAGACCGCGCGGGTCGCCATCTACAAGGACCTGCCCGCCCAGGTGTTGTGGGGCCTCGCGGTGCGCGAGCTGGCGGGGAACCTGCCGCCGGTGGAGCACCTGACCCTGTCGCCCGAACTCGTCGGCCCCGCGCTCACGCGGATCGCCGACCAGTGGGGGACCCAGCGATGAGCGCCGAGCCGCGGGTGGTGCTGGTCACGCGGCCCACGGCGCTGCAGGAGCTGCTGGTGACGCACGGCACGCTCCGCCAGGCCACGTGGGTGCTGGAGCGCCAGGGGCAGACGCTGGGGTCCGTCACCCAGGCCCACGAGCGCCGGGAGGCAGCGCTGCGCACGGTCCTCGCCGGGTTGCCCCCGACCTGGCGCCGCTCGCGGATCGATCGCGCCGAGCTCGACCGGTTCCTGTTCGAGCCCGACGACCTGGTGGTGGTGCTCGGGCAGGACGGGCTCGTCGCGAACGTCGCGAAGTACCTCGAGGACCAGCCCGTGGTCGGCATCAACCCCGACCCCGAGCGGATCGACGGTGTGCTGGTGCGGTTCCCGGCGGCGGCCGCGGGGGACCTCGTTCGCGACCTGCACGCGGGCCGCGCGAAGACCGAGGTGCGCACGCGGGTCGAGGCGGTCACCGACGACGGCCAGCGCCTGCGGGCCCTCAACGAGATCTTCGTGGGCCACCGGTCCCACCAGTCCGCCCGCTACGCGCTCACCGCGCTCGGGGCGACAGAGCGCCAGTCGTCGTCGGGGCTCCTGGTGGCGACGGGGACGGGCGCGACGGGGTGGGCTGCGTCGATCGCCCGGGCCTCGCGCGTGAAGGTGACGCTCCCTGGCCCGGCCGAGCCCGTGGTGGTGCTGCTGGTCCGGGAGGCGTGGCCGTCGAAGCACACCGGCACCTCGCTCCTCGGCGGGCGGGTGGACGCGGTGCACGTGGTCTCGGAGATGGAGCACGGCGGCGTGTTGTTCGGCGACGGCATCGAGGCGGACGCCGTGGCGCTGCCCTACGGCCGTTCGGTCACGGTGCGCGCTGCGCCGACAGGTCTGCGGCTCGCGGCGTGAACGCGAAGGGGACCGCCGGCGTGAGCCGACGATCCCCAGGGAGAACCAGCCTGACGGGCCGGGTTACCTGCTGCGGCGGCGGAGCAGGCCCGCCAGGGCGCCGAGCGCCAGGACGAGCGTTCCGGGGTTCAGGGGCGTGCTGGTGTCGCAGGCGCAGCCCTTCGCCTCGGAGACGTTGCGGGTGCCGTCGTCGGGGAGGCCCGGGGCGTCGGGGAGGAGCGGGTCCCTGCCGGCCGCCACCTCGTCGCCGTCGGACATGCCGTCGCCATCGGTGTCGGCCTCGTCCGGGTCGGTGCCGAGCGCCAGCTCCTCGTCGTCGGTGAGGCCGTCCCCGTCGGTGTCGACGGCGACCGGCTCCTCCACGTCGTCGGACGCGTCGAGCGGGTCGGTGCCGGCTTCCACCTCTTCGGCGTCGGTCAGGCCGCCGCCGTCGGAGTCCGCGGCGAGCGGGTCGGTGCCGAGCGACAGCTCCTCGCCGTCGTCCAGGCCGTCGTCGTCGGAGTCGGCGTCGGTCGGGTCGGTGCCCTCCGCCAGCTCTGCCGGGTCGGAGACGCCGTCGCCGTCGGTGTCGTCGAGGTCGTCGGCCGGATCGGTCGGATCCGTGCCGTCGTTGATCTCCTGGCCGTCGAGGATGCCTGCGCCGTCGGAGTCGGCGTCGAGCGGATCGGTGCCCAGCGCCAGCTCCTCTGCGTCGGTGAGGCCGTCGGTGTCGGAGTCGGCCGAGGTCGGGTCGGTGCCGTTGGCCACCTCCTCCGGGTCGGAGATGCCGTCGCCGTCGGTGTCGTCGAGGTCGTCGGCCGGATCGGTCGGATCCGTGCCGTCGGCGACCTCGTCCCCGTCGCTGATGCCCGAGTCGTCGGAGTCGGCGTCGTTCGGGTCGGTGCCGAGCGCGGCCTCCTCGCCGTCGTCCAGGCCGTCGTCGTCGGAGTCGGCGTCGGTGGGATCGGTGCCCGCGAGCTCCTCGTCGGGATCGGTGACGCCGTCGCTGTCCTGGTCGTCCTGGTCGTCGCTCGGGTCGGCCGGGTCCGTGCCGTCGGTCACCTCGTCGCCGTCGGAGACACCGGAGTCGTCGGAGTCGCTGTCGAGCGGGTCGGTGCCGCGGCCGGCCTCGTCGCCGTCGGTCAGGCCGTCGTCGTCGGAGTCGGCGTCGGTCGGGTCGGTGCCCGCCGCCGCCTCGGCCGGGTCGGAGAGGCCGTCGGCGTC
>JBIKWC010000113.1:0-20051 GCA_044356535.1 Myxococcota bacterium | reverse complement strand
TCGGAGTCCTCGTTCAGGTGGTACGGGGGCACGCTCGACAGCCAGGCCACCTCGCAGAGGGTGTACTTGCCGTCGTTGTCGTCGTCCTTGTCGAGGAAGTTCGGGAGCGTGTCTCCGTCGAAGTCGAAGTCGAGCGGAGTCCCGGTCTCGATCTCCTCGGCGGTGAGCAGGGAGTCTCCGTCGTCGTCGTCGTCGCGGTAGTTGGGCAGCGAGTCGCTGTCGAGGTCGGCCGGCGGCGGGTCCTCGTCTTCCGTCTGGACGGTGTCGTTGTCGTCGTCGGTGTCGGCCCAGTCGGGGCGGCCGTCGCCGTCGGTGTCGGCGGCCGTAGCGGGGTTGGTCCCTCCGTCCCAGCGCTCGACCTCGGTGTCGACGCCGTCGCCGTCGTCGTCGTCGTCCAGGTAGTTGTAGACGCCGTCGCCGTCGGTGTCGTCGTTGCGCGGGTTCGTGTCGCAGGCGGTGGGGAAGCCGCACTCGAGGTCGGTGCGGAAGCCGTCGCCGTCGTCGTCGGGGTCCACCCGGTCGAGGAGACCATTGCCGTCGGTGTCGCCGCGGGTCTCGAGGTTGTCGGTGACGCGGTCCTGGTCGGAGTCGAGGTCACACATGTCGATGTCGGCGTCGCCGTCCGTGTTCACGAGCACGCCGCCCGGGGACTCGACCTCGTCCGTCCAGCCGTCGTTGTCGGAGTCCTGGTCGAGGTGGGTGGGGATGGAGTCGTCGGTGGTGCAGTTCGGGCGGTTGATGGTGACCTCGACCGCGGTCGGGATGAGGTCGTCGTCGTCGTCGTTGTCGCGGAAGTTGGGGATCGTGTCGCCGTCCGTGTCGTCGGCGAACGGGGTGCCGCTGTTGTCCGGGTTCTCCTGGCAGGAGTTGAGCGTGTCGTTGTCGTCGTCGTTGTCGAGGTAGTCGAGCAGCGCGTCGCCGTCGGTGTTGGCCAGCACGCCAGCCACCCGGATCTCGTCGCGGGTGGGCACGCAGTCGTTGTCGTCGTCGTTGTCGAGGCGGTTCTCGATCCCGTCGTTGTCGGAATCGCCGGGGACGGACTCGGTGCCGAGCTCGTCGTCGTCGAGGAAGGTGTCGCCGTCGGAGTCGGTGTCGACGTAGTTGTCGTTGCCGTCGTTGTCTTCGTCCGAGTCGGTCAGGATCTCGGTCCACTCGTAGGCGTCGGACCAGCCGTCGCCGTCGGAGTCGAGGTCGTGGTAGTTCTGGAGGGCGTCACCGTCGGGGTTGGCCACCGCCAGGCGCTCGACGCTGGTGGGGATGCCGTCGTTGTCGTCGTCGGGATCGAGGGCGTCGATCAGACCGTCGCCGTCGGTGTTGAGCGGCGCGTTGACGTTGGGCCCGATCTCCACGGCGTCGCTGAGGCCGTCGTTGTCGGTGTCGGTGTCGCAAGGGTCGGTCCGGAGCCGGGTGCCGACCTCGTCGTCGTCGTCGACGCCGTCGTTGTCGGAGTCGGAGTCGCAGTCGGACAGGCACTGGGTGCCCGTGCCGTTGAAGCGGTACGTGCTCTCGAACGCGAAGTCGAGGGTGTCGCCGTCGTCGTCGTCGAACGCGAGCCCGCCGTGGTCGGAGCCCGTCCCGTTGCAGTTGTCGTCGACGCCGTTGCCGCAGATGTCCGGTTCGCCGGGGTTCACGGCTGCGTTGCCGTCGTTGCAGTCGTCGCCCGCGCTCGCGGGATCCTCGCCCGAGTCCTGGCAGTCGGCGTCGGAGGAGACGACGGTGTTGGTCGTGCTGTAGTCGTCGTTGTCGGAGTCCTGCATGCAGATCTCGCCGCCGTTGCAGTCGTTGTCGACTTCGTTGGCGAGGTAGGCGCCGTTCTCGTTCAGGAGGGGGCTGCGGTCGGCGTTGTTGTCGGCGCAGTCGACGAGCGAGCCCGTGGGCTCCTCACCCGGATCGTCGCAGTCGAAGTCGGGACCGACGGAGTCGACGGTGCCCGCGCTGGCGCGGGTCGAGTCGTTGTCGGCGTCGATGAAGCACTTCTCGATGTTGTCGCAGTTGTCGTCGAGCTCGTTGCCGGTGATCTCGGCGTTGCGGCTGGCGCGGGTGGCCGTGCCGTCGTCACAGTCGACCGCCTGGCTGGTCGAGGCCTCGTTCACGTCGTCGCAGTCCACGTCGGCGCTCGCGACGCTGCCCATCCCGGCGCGGTCGTCGTCGTTGTCGAGGTCGGGCCAGCACGTCTCCTGGTCGTCGCAGTTCTGGTCGTACTCGTCGCCCTTGATCTCGGCGGCCGCCGGGTTCGTGGCGGCGTCGGTGTCGACGCAGTCGATCGCGTCGCCCGTCACTCCCTCGTTGTTGTCGTTGCAGTCGGTGTCCGTCGACACGACGGTCGTCGTGAGGCGTGCGCCGTCGTTGTCGGCGTCGGTGAAGCAGACCTCCTGGCCGTTGCAGTTCTGGTCGACGCTGTCTCCCGTGATCTCCGCCGCCGCCGGGTTGATGAGCGGGTTCGTGTCGACGCAATCGATCGCTTCGCTGAGCTGGCCCTCGTTCGCGTCGAGGCAGTCGGCGTCGCCGTTCGAGCCGCCCACCACGACGACCACGGTGCGAGCGTTGTCGTTGTCGGCGTCGGTGAAGCAGTCTTCGACGTTGTCGCAGTTGTTGTCGACGTTGTTGCCGGTGATCTCGGGGCTACCCTGGCGGACGGAGCTGTCGGCGTCGTTGCAGTCGTTGAACAGGTCGGTCGCCTCGCCCTCGTTGGCGTCGAGGCAGTCGGCGTCGTTGTTCGAGCCGCCGATCACCACCGACGAGAGGCGGTTTCCGTCGTTGTCGGCGTCGGTGAAGCAGTTCTCGATGTTGTCGCAGTTGTTGTCGACGTTGTTGCCGGGGGTCTCGGCGTTGCTCGAGGCGCGCGTGGCGAGGTTGTCGTCGCAGTCGATCGGATCGGTGGTCTGGCCTTCGTTCGCGTCGGTGCAGTCGGCGTCGGCGGACACGACCTGGCCAGCATCGGCGCGGTCGGTGTCGTTGTCGACGTTGGGCCAGCAGAGCTCGCCGCCGTTGCAGTCGTTGTCGACGTCGTTGCCCTTGACCTCGGCGATGAGCGGGCTCACGGTGTTCGTGGTGTCGTTGCAGTCCGTCGGGTCGGCCGCGAGGCCCTCGTTCGCGTCGTTGCAGTCCGCGTCGTTGTTGGAGCCGCCGACCACGATGCTACCGAGACGCGCGCCGTCGTTGTCGGCGTCGGTGTAGCAGTTCTCGATGCTGTTGCAGTTCTGGTCGACGTTGTCGCCTGGGATCTCGGCGGCGAGCGAGTTGATGGCGGCGTCGCCGTCGTTGCAGTCGACGGGGTCGCTGTTCTGCCCTTCGCCCGCGTCGTCGCAGTCCACGTCGCTCGACACGACCTGCCCCGCGTTGGCCCGCTCGTTGTCGCCGTCACCATCGGGCCAGCACAACTCGTCGGTGTCGCAGTTCTGATCGACCTCGTCGCCCTTGATCTCGGTGGCGCCTGGATTGATGGCCGCGACCCCGTCATTGCAGTCGATGAGGTCGGCGGTGACGCCCTCGTTGGCGTCGTTGCAGTCGGCGTCGCTGTTGGAGCCGCCCGTGAGCGAGGTGGTGAGCCGCGCGCCGTCGTTGTCGGCGTCGGTGAAGCAGTCCTCGATGTTGTCGCAGTCCTGGTCGACGTTGTCGCCAGGGATCTCGGTCGCGCCCGAGTTGATGAGGTTGTTGGCGTCGTTGCAGTCGACGGGGTCCGTGGTGCGGCCCTCGTTCGCGTCGGTGCAGTCGGCGTCTGCGGAGACGACCTGGCCCGTGTCGTCGCGGTCGTTGTCGTTGTCGGCGTCGGGCCAGCAGAGCTCCTGGCCGTTGCAGTTCTGATCGACCTGGTCGCCCTTGATCTCGGTCGCGGAGGGGTTGATCGCCGCGTTGTTGTCGACGCAGTCGGTCGGGTCGGCGGTGATGCCCTCGTTCGCATCGTTGCAGTCGGCGTCGCTGTTGGAGCCGCCCACGACCGTGGTGCCCAGCCGGGCGCCGTCGTCGTCGGCGTCGGTGAAGCAGTTCTCCACCGTGTCGCAGTTCTGGTCGACGTTGTCGCCGGCCACCTCGATCGCGCCGCTGAAGATGGCGGCCACGGCGTCGTTGCAGTCGATGAGGTCGCTGTTCTGACCTTCTCCGGCGTCGTCGCAGTCGACGTCGCTCGAGAGGACCTGGCCGGCGTTCGCCCGGTCGCCGTCGGCGTCGGCGTCGGGCCAGCACAGCTCGTCGGTGTCGCAGTTCTGGTCGACCTCGTCGCCCTTGAGCTCGATCGCGCCCGGGTTGATCGCGGCGTTCCCGTCGGCGCAGTCGGTGAGGTCGGCGGTGATGCCCTCGTTGGCGTCGTTGCAGTCGGCGTCGCCGTTGGAGCCGCCCACGACCGTGGTGCCGAGTCGGGCCCCGTCGTTGTCGGCGTCGGTGTAGCAGTCCTCGATGGCGTCGCAGTTCTGATCGACGTTGTCGCCGGGGAGTTCGGCCACACCAGGTCGCACCGCAGGGTTGGAGTCGAGGCAGTCCGCGAGGTCGCCGACGACCGCTTCGTTGGCGTCGTTGCAGTCGGCGTCGTTGTTGGAGCCGCCGGGGTCCGTCGTGCTGAGGCGGAAGCCGTCGTTGTCTGCGTCGACGAAGCAGTCCTCGATGCCGTTGCAGTCGTTGTCGACGTTGTTGCCCACGACCTCGAACGCGCCGGGGAACGAGTTGTTGTCGTTGTCGCGGCAGTCCACGAGCGTGCCGGCGTCGCCCGTGGCGCCGAACCCGTCGTCGTCGTTGTCGGCGTCGTAGTTGAAGGTGATCGCGTCGAGCGTGGGGTTGTCGTCGTAGGCGTCGATGATCTCCACGTCGTACTGGACGTACCGGCCCGCACACACCGTGGTGAGGTCGACGAAGTTGGCGCCGTCCTGCAGCTCGTGGACCTCCTCGACCGACAGCTCGCCGCCCGCCAGGGTGCCGTTGCCGCTGTCGTCGTTGGCGCACTGGAAGTGGACGAAGATCGCGCTGTTACCCGGGATCGTGGCCGTGTAGTCGAAGCGGTACCACAACGCGGTGTCGCTGTGCGCCGGCATGTCGACCGGGGCGTCGGCCGTGGTGACGCTGGACGACCAGGTGCCGACGTAGTCGTAGGTGGCCTCGAGCGCGGCCTGGTCGCTCTCGAGGGCGACCGCGAACGGGCCACCGAGCCACTCGACCTCGGTGGGGGAGTAGTCCGTATAGATGAACTCGATCGCCGACACGCGGCGCGCGCTGTCGGGGTTGGTCACCACGACCTGGTCACCGCCCGCGCCCGTACAGTCCGTGCCGGCGGGGGCGCCGGCGTCCCAGACGACCGTGGTGTTGTTGGTGAGGACGCCGATGCTCGTGGTGGTGTAGTTCGTGCCGGCGCTGTTGCGCGCCGCGCCGGTGACCGAGTCGAGGGCGATGGGCACCACGATGTCGTTCGTGGCGGGCACGCCCGTGGCGTAGTGGAACCGGACCGTGTAGTCCGAGGTGGCGATGCGGGCGCCGCCCGTCAGGAACCGCACCGAGGACACGAAGTCGAGCGCGGCGGGGACGGGGATCTGCGTGCTGGTGGGCACGGTGGCGACGTAGTCGTCGCTGCTGATCGCCTCGACCTGCGGGCCCGTCCGGTACGGGTACCCGCCGATCGTGTTCGGCTGCGTGCCCTGCAGCGAGGCGTTGTCGGCGTCGAGGAGGCACCGGTCGCCGGCCGTGAACACGGAGTCGCCGACCTCCTTCTCGGCCTGCACGTCGTAGTCGGCGTCGTTCCATTCGCGGCGGTACCAGTCGCCGACCTTCTGGTCGCGCGCCGCCAGGGCCAGCGAGGGGATCGTCCCGCCGAGGTCGATGTTCGAGGTGGCGGAGGGGGAGTCCCAGCCCGTCGCCTTCGTGGTGATGGTCGGCAGCGCCGTCGCGCCCGCGCCCGCGGCGATCGTGAGCGCGAGGATCGTGGTGATGCTGCGGATGCCGGGCGCGGGGTGCTTGGCCATGTGGACCTCGAAAGTGGACCACTGGCCGCGCTGGACGCGCCCGGTGGAAGACGGCGGGATGTTACCACGGGCGGCGGAAGTTTCGCGCGGAGTACCGTTGAACGCTCTGGACCCGGTCGAACGGGTGGACACCACCGAGTTCGTCGAGACACCCGAGCGAATCCGCTTCCGCTATCGGCTCGCCGGGCCCGCGCAGCGGGGGGCCGCCTGGGCGGTCGACGCGATGATCCAGGGCGTGGCCGGGGCGGTGGTGGTGGGGATCGCGACCGCGGCGAGCCCCGTGTTCGGCGGCCTGTCGACCGGCGTGATGATGCTCGGGCTGTTCGTGCTCCAGTGGTTCTACGGGGTGTTCTTCGAGGTGGTGCTCGCGGGGCGGACGCCGGGGAAGGTGGCGATGGAGCTCCGCGTGGTGCGCACGGACGGCTCGGCGGCCCGGTTCCCGGAGCTGCTGCTCCGCAACCTCGTGCGCGCCGCCGACTTCCTGCCGCTCGGGTTCGCGGTGGGCGTGCTGGTGATGGCGGGGGACAGGCGGCTCCGGCGGCTGGGCGATCTCGTCGCCGGCACCGTGGTGATCGCGGAGGACCGCGCCCGGCTCCTGTCCAGCGTCCGCATCGATCCGCCGGTCACCGACGAGGAGCGGCGCCAGCTGCCCGCGCGGGTGCACCTGTCCCCCGAGGAGGTCGAGGCGATCGAGGCGTTCCTGGTCCGACGGCCCCAGCTCGGGCGGGAGCGGGCCGAGGACCTCGCCCGGCACTTCGGTCCCGCGCTGTCGGCCCGCGAAGGCGTGATCGCGCCGACCTGGGAGCGCGTGTTGACCCTGGCGTACGCGCGCGCCACGGGCAAGGACCGGGAGACCACGTGAACCTGCCGGTGGATCGCGACAACTTCGTGGCTGCGGGGCGGCAGCGCTGGATGCGGCTCGAGCGCCTGCTGGACCAGCGGGTGTCGCAGGCGGAGGAGTGGTTCGAGCTGGCGACGTTGTACCGGTCGGTGTGCGCGGACCTCGCCACCGCCCGCGGGACCGGGAAGGCGGCCGACGTCGTGGCGTTCCTGGACGAGCTCGCCGCGCGCGCCCACGCGAAGCTCTACGCGGGGACCGGCCGGTGGGACGCGGGCCGGATCTTCCACGACGCGCTGCACGGGTTCCCGCGGGAGCTCCGCGCGCAGGGCGTGTTCTTCGCGACCTCGCTGCTGCTGTTCTTCGGCCCCGCGCTGCTCGGGTACTTCGGGGCGCTGTTCGACCCGACGTACGCCGCGCGCATCCTGCCGGACGAGCAGCTGCGGTCGATGGAGGAGATGTACGCCGGCGACCTCGCGCGGGGCTCCGGCGCAGACGCCCACATGGCCGGGTTCTACGTCTTCAACAACGTCGGCATCGCCTTCCGCTGCTTCGCCACGGGCATCCTGTTCGGCGGAGGCCCGCTGTTCTACCTGATCTACAACGGGCTCGTGATCGGGACGGTGGCCGGCCACCTCACCTCCGTCGGGGTGGGCGGGAACCTGCTCACCTTCGTGTCGGGGCACTCCTCCTGGGAGCTCCTGGGGGTGTGTGTGGCGGGCGCCGGAGGGCTGCGGATGGGGTGGGCGATGGTCGCGACCGGGGGGCGGACGCGGCTCGGGTCGCTCGTCGCGGCGGGGCCGGCGCTGTACCGCATCGTCCTCGGCACCACCGTGATGCTGGTCGTGGCCGCAGCGATCGAGGGCTTCTGGTCCGCGGGACCGGTCCCTCCCGCCGGGAAGCTCGCGTTCGGCGTGCTCCAGCTGTGCATCGTGACCGCATGGCTCACGCTCGGTGGGCGCGGGGGGGTGGGCCGGTGAACCCGCACGCATGCCGCGTGGTCCTTCGCCGCCGGGGACCGCTCGAGGTCTTCGATCTGGCCGTGCGGTTCCTCCAGCAGCACCCGGGCCCGTTCGGGCGGCTCGCCCTGGTCCTGGTGGGGCCGCTCGCGCCGCTGTACTTCGCGTTGTGCTGGTGGACGGAGGGGCACCCTGCGCTGGTGTTGATCCCGCTGGCGCTGGCGCCGCTCCTGCAGGCGCCCGCCACGGTGCTGGCCGGGCGGCTCCTGTTCGCGCCCACCGTCCGCGTCCGCGACGTGCTCCGCGAGCTCGCCCGGCGCCCGGTGGCGCTGGCGCAGGTGGTGTTCTGGTGGACCCTGCCCTTCGTCCTCGGGTGCGGGGTGCTGAGCTGGGTCGGTTCGATCGCGACGAGCTGGGTGACGGAGGTGGCGCTGCTCGAGGAGGCCGCGCCGGACCGTGCCCGGAAGCGGTTCACGCGGCTCGCCCGGCTCCACGTGGGGGTGTCCACGAGCGTCGTGTTCGGGTGGTACGGGCTGACGGCCTGGACCGGCTTCGCCGGGGAGGTGCTCGGCCAGGCCGCGGTCGGGACCGTGCTGCAGCTCGGGGAGCCGTTCGGCAGCCTGTTCGACTTCCGGGCCACGCCGTTCCTGCTCATCGGCCTGTCGCTCGGCCAGGTGGTGTTCGGCGTGTTCCGGCTGCTGGCGTACCTCGACGTCCGGACCCGCGCGGAGGGCTGGGACCTGCAGGTCGCGCTCCGGGCCCTCGGGCTCGCCGGCCGGAGCCTCTCGTGATCGGCTGGTTCCTCCTCGCGGCAGCCGCGGCCGAGCCGCCCACGGACCACGTCCTGGGGGAGGGGTTCCCGTTCTGTACGGAGCCCGCTCGCGGCGGGGCCGAGGTGCTCCGGTTCTGCCCGCTCCTCGAGGGTCTTCCGCCCGACCGGTGCCCCGGCCTGCGGGAGACGTGCGCGAGCGGCGTGGTGCCGCCCGAGGAGTCCGCGGGCTGCGCGGATCCGGGCACCTTCACGCGCCCGGACAGCCTGGCTGGAGCGCCCGGCGACCCCGAGCCCGAGCCGCCCCAGCTCGAGCTCCCGGAGTGGGGGCAGGCCCTGCAGTCGCTGGCGCGCTGGGTGATGGCGTTCCTGGTGGCGGCGCTGGTGCTGCTGCTGTTCCGGTTCCTCGTCCGCTCGTTCGGGCGGCGTCGCGCTGCCCCCGTCGATCGCTCGGTGCCGGCCTCCGCGGCGGTGGCTGCGCCGGCGGACGAGGAGCTGCCGGCAGCGCCCGTGGCCGACGTCCTCTCGGCCGCGCGGACCGCGCTGGCGGAGGGCCGGTTCGACGAGGTCGTGGTGCTGGCGCGCGGGGCCGCCCTCAAGCACCTGTCCGAGTCCGGCAAGCTCGTGCTGCACCGGGCCCGGACCGACCGCGAGTACGTGCGCGCCATGCGGGCCCACGGCGAGACGGGGCAGTCCCTGGGCGTCATCGCGCGGGCGCGGGAAGCCTTGTTGTTCGGCCGCCGGCCGGTCGACGGTGGGCTCGCGACCGCCGTGCTGGCAGCCGCCGAGCGCATCGTGGCTGCGGCGCTGGTCTTGTTCCTGCTCGCGGGCGAGGCCCAGGCGGCGGATCCCCGGTACGGACCCCACGGCGACGCGGCGCTGCCCAGGCTGCTGCAGGCCTGGGGCTACGCCGTCACCTGGCGGCTGCGGTCGCTCGACGAGCTCGACGCCGAGACGGACGTGCTCGTGCTCGATCTGTACGAGGTGGAGCCGTCGGCGGACCAGTTCGGGCACCTGCGGACCTGGGTCGAAGGCGGCGGGGTGCTGTGGATGGCGGGCAGCCCCCCGGTGGGCTTCGACGAGCTCGGGCCGACGGTGGAGACCCTGTGCGTGCCGGAGATCGACCCGCAGTTCTCCTCCTTGTCCACCCCCCGGGCGCCCGGGGAGCTCGCGATCTGGCTCGAGGTCGACCAGGCGGTCGTCTGGTGCGGCGAGGGCGCGGCGGTGCAGGTGCGGCACCTGGGCGAAGGGGTCGTGGTGGCCTTCGCCGACCCCGTCTGGCTGCGGAACGGCGCCTACGTGGACCCGGGAACCGAGCGGTTCGTGGGCGATCTGCTGCACACAGGGCGCTTCGTCGACCGCTGGCCCACCGACGACCCCGCCCGGATCGAGCTCGCCACGTATGCCGCGACCCAGGCTCCACCCCAGGGCGGCAACAACCCGCTCCGCTCGGTGGCCAACGCGCGGCTCCTGCCGTTCGTGCTGCAGCTGCTCCTGGCGTTCGGCGTGCTGGCGGCGTGGCGCGGGTGGGCGTTCGCGCCGCTGCGGGACCCCGCGAACGCCGGCCGGCGCTCGTTCTCCGAGCACGTCCGGGCGCTGGGTGTGCGGTTGTGGCGGGCCCGGGCCTCGGGTGTCGCCGCGCGGTCGCTGGCGCGGTACTGGCACGGTCGCCTCGGGGTGGCGGGCCTGGTGCTCGCCGCCGAGCAGACGGGGCGGGGCCGGTCAGCAGCTGCGGAGTTCGCGCGCGAGGTCGAGGCGCGGGCGACGGGCGACGGGCGACCGTCACGGAACGATCACGTGTTCATGGAGGAGTTGTGGACCATCACCCGGGCGCGGACCCCGTGATTCCGACCGAGGCCGAGATCGGCGCCGCCGCCGACCGGTTCGTCGCTGCCACCGACGAGGTGGGTCGGGTGTTGCTGGGCCAGGAGGACGCGGTGCGGGGCGCGCTCGTGGCGTTGCTCGCCGGCGGCCACGTGCTCCTCGAGGGGCCGCCGGGCATCGGCAAGACGCTGCTCGCGCGGAGCCTCGGCAAGGTGCTGGGCCTCACCATGAAGCGCATCCAGTTCACGCCCGACCTCATGCCCTCGGACGTCACGGGCGGGAACGTGTACTCCGAGCGCGAGAACGGGTTCGTGTTCCGCGCGGGTCCCGTGTTCGCGCAGATCGTGCTCGCCGACGAGATCAACCGGGCGCCCGCGAAGACCCAGGCGGCGCTGCTCGAGGCCATGGGCGACCACCAGGTCACGGTCGACGGCGAGACGCGGCGGTTGCCCGACCCGTACTTCACCATCGCGACGCAGAACCCGATCGAGTCCGAGGGCACCTACCCGCTGCCCGAGGCCCAGCTCGACCGCTTCCTGCTGAAGGTGCTGCTCACCCACCCGCCGCGCGAGGTGGAGGTGGCGCTGCTCCGCAACCACGCGCGCGGGTTCGACAGCTCGAACCTCGAGGCCGAGCGCCTGCAGACCGTCGCGTCGTCGGAGCAGCTGCTGGAGATGCGGGCCGTGGCGCGCCGCATCCGCCTGGATGACGCGGTCCTGGAGTACATCGCCGCGCTGGTCGGCCGGACCCGCCAGGACCCTGCCGTGGACCTCGGCGCCTCGCCCCGAGCCTCGATCGCGTTGCTGCGGTGCAGCCAGGTGGTCGCGATGGCCGAGCGGCGGGCGTTCGTGGTGCCCGACGACGTGAAGGAGCTCGCGGCGGCCGTGCTCCGCCACCGCTTCGTGTTGCGCCCCGACGCCGAGCTCGAGGGTGCCCGCCCCGACGACGTCGTGAACCGCATCCTCGCCGACGTGCCCGTGCCGGGGGGCGAGAGCCGGTGAGCGGTCCGGCCGCCAACCCCGCGCCGCCCCTGGCGGTGGTGACCGTGCCCGCTGCGCCCGTGTCGTGGTGGTTCGGCTGGGTGGGGGTGCCGTCGGGGTGGCTGTTCGCGGTCGCCCTCGCGCCGCTGCTCCTGTCGCTGGCGGTGTTGTTCGAGCCGCTCGCGACGGTGCCGGTGGTGGCGCTGGACCTCGTCATCGCCCTGGTGGCGCTGGGGGACCTCCTCGGCGCGCGGGGTGGCGGGCTCGAAGCGGGGCGGGTGTTCCACGCCGTGCAGTCGGTGGGGCGGCCGTTCGAGGTCACCCTGGTGGTGCGGAACGCCTCGGGCCGCGCGCTGCGGGTGCGAGCCGCAGACGACGCCCCCGGCACCGCCGACGGCCTGCCCACCTCGGAGCTCGTGTTGGAGCCGGGCGAGACCCGCGCGGTCCCGTACCGGGTGCGGCTCGATCACCGCGGCCAGTACGCGTTCGGGACGATCACGCTCCGGACGCGCTCACCGCTCGGCTGGTTCGAGCGGCAGCGCGCGTTCCCGGCGCCGGCGGTGGTGCGGGTGTACCCGGACTTCGCGCGGCTGCGGGAGCTCGGCCTCCGGGCGCGCGCCGGGGACCAGCGGGCGCCGGTGCGGGTGCGGCGCCGCACGGGCGGAGAGAACGAGTTCCAGCGGCTCCGGCCCTACGTCCCCGGGGACCCGTACCGGCACATCGACTGGAAGGCGACGGCCCGCCACCGGTCCCACATCACCCGCGAGTTCGGCCAGGAGTCGAACCAGAACCTGTTGTTCCTGCTGGACTGCGGCCGGACGATGTCGGGCTCGAGCGGCGACCTGAGCCACTTCGATCACGCGCTCAACGCGGCGGTGTTGCTGGGGCAGGTGGCGCTCCAACACGGGGACCGCGTGGGCCTGCTGGCGTTCGACCGGAAGATGCGCGTCTGGCTGCCTCCCCGGGGCGGGGCTCGCACGGCGGACCGGCTGATCCGCGCGACCTACGACCTGGAGCCCTCGCTGGAGGAGCCGGACTGGGCCGGAGCCTTCCGCCACCTCAACACCCACGTGCGCCGGCGGTCGCTGGTGGTGCTGCTCACTGCGGTGGTGGACCAGGTGAACGCGGACCTGGTGGTGCAGCTGGTGAAGGCGCTGCGCTCGCGCCACCTGCCGCTGGCGGTGTGGCTCGGTGACGCGGACACGGACGCGCTCCTGGCCGCAGAGGGCACGACGGACGAGGTCCGCTACGACCGTGCAGCAGCGGCCGAGATCCTGCACTGGCGGGCGACGGCGCTTCGCGCGGTGGAGAAGCGGGGTGCCCTGGTGGTGGACGCCTCGCCGCGTACACTCACTGCGGACCTGCTCAACCGGTACCTGGAGATCAAGGCGCGTCGGCTGCTGTAGGCCTGCGCCAGGACAGCGTCGCGGAGTGAACGACCGCCCGCGGGGTCGCACCTCTGGTCGGAGGTCGCCGTGTGGGTGTTCGCCGCGTTCGCAGCCCCGTCCGTCGAGTCCGTGCTCGCGCTCGACCAGCGGCACGTCGCCGCGTTCGTGGAGGAGCGGCGGCTCGCCACCGACGCGTGGGTGGGGGACGGGGCATCGCTCCTCTCGGCCTGGCGCGCATCGATCCCCGAGTTCGTCCCGTGCGCGGAGGTGCCGCTGCCTGCTGCGCCGTCACCCGACGCGGCCCTTCCCGGCAGTGCGCGGCGGACCAGCGCCCTCGTCGAGGACCTGCCGGCGTGGATGGAGAACGTGCTCGACGGGCGTGCGCTCGGTGGCGGAGAGTGGATCGTCGTGCGCGAGTGGGACGGCAAGGTCGTCGCCGAGCGCGTCACCGCCGACGGCGCCGTGCGCCCGCTCGGGATCGAGTCGTGGGGGCGGATCGACCTCGGCCTCGTCGACGGCGGCGTGCTCGAGGTCACCACCGCGGGCCTGGAGGGGCGAGCCAGGTTCGAGGTGACCGCGACGGAGGTCCGGGAGGTGTCCCGGCAGGTGTGCCCGGTGGTCGTGCGGACGGCGCGGATGGTGGTGGGCGGGGAGCACGTGCCGGTCACGCTCGTGCGCGCCGCCGGGCCGGAGCCGGGCCCCGAGGCCCCGCTGTGGGTCGACGTGTACGGAGGCTTCGGGATCGTGCAGCCCGCCGCGGATGCACACCTGGGCGAGTGGATCCGCGCCGGGGGCTGGTGGGCGACCGTACACGTCCGCGGTGGTGGGGAGCGTGGCGAGGCGTGGCACGCCGCAGGCAAGGGCGTCCACAAGGTCCAGGCGGCGCTCGACCTGAACGCTGCGGTCGCCGGGCTCCATGCGGCCGGGATCGGCAGCCCGGCGCGAACGGTGGCGTGGGGCGAGAGCAACGGCGGGCTCGTGGTCGCCGCGGCGGTGGCGCGGGCGCCCGGGTCGTATGGCGCGGTGGTGTCGATCGTGGGCCCCCACGACCTCGTCGACGCGCGGCGCCTGGCGCGGCCGGACCCTCGGGCCGCGACCACGTCGGGTTCCATCCTGGCGTGGCCCCCTCCGCACGGCGGGCTCGGCTGGTGGCTGGGCGACGAGTACCCGCGGCCCTGGCTCACCGCGGAGCGCGAGGCGGCGACCGCGTTGTCGCCGGTGTACACCCCGCCGTCGGGCCCGTTGCCCCCCGTGTACGTGCTCACCGGCGAGTGGGACCCGGTGGTGAACCCCGTCCACTCCGTGCGGCTGGCGGCGGCGTGGTCGGAGGTGCCCGGGGGTCCGGTGTTGCTGCGGGTCGACGGCGACACCCACGGCTCGCGCATCCCGACGTGTGGGTGGGGCTGGGGCCACAGTCAGGACGCGCAGCGCGAGGAGGCGCGGGCCTTCGTGCTCGTCGCGCTGGGGCTGAACGCCGGCTGACCGAGCGCCACCTGCCCCTGGTGTTCCGGTGTGATATCACGTGTGATATCGGGAGGTGGGCGTGGGACAGATTCTGGTGCGTCGGCTCGACGACGAGGTGCTTGCGCGCCTCAAGGCCCGCGCGCTCCGGGCCGGTCGCTCCCTCGAGGAGGAATGCCGGCTCTCGCTCGCCGCGTCCGCTCGTCGTGGTGATCTCCTCGCCGCGCTGGAAGCCTGGCGAGCCGCTGAACCGCAGCCCAGCTCCGACGCGCCGGACGACTTCGCGGAGGTTCGGCTCCGCGGTCCTGGTCGACCGAGCGATCTCGGGTGAGGTACCTCCTCGATACGTCGACGGTGAGCGAGCTCTCGCGGCCCCGACCCTCCCCTGGTCTCCTCGCCCGACTCGAGCAGCACGAGGGGCAGTACGCCATCGCCTCGCTGGTCGTCGCCGAGCTTCGGTACGGAGCGTGCCGGCACCCCGATGCCGCTCGTCGCGAACGCCTCGGTGCCTTCGTCGATGGCGTGGTCGGCGCTGTCCCCGTTCTCCCGTTCGACCAGCGCGCCGCCGAGTGGCTCGGGGCGGAGCGCGCGCGCTTGGATGCAGTCGGCAACGTCGTCGACCTCGCCGACCTCCTCATCGCCGCCACGGCTGTCTCGCACGGTCTGGTCGTCGTGACCGCGAACGTGCGCCACTTCGCCGCACTCCGCGTAGAAGTCGAGAACTGGAACCTGTCGTAGGCCGCCGGCCCTCCAACCCGACCGACGAGGTGCTTCTTCGAGGTCCGGGCGGGTACACTGCGCGCGAGGAGGAGACATGACCTTGTTCCTGAGCCTGTTGGGGGGCTGCGGCGGAGAGCCCACCCGGAGCTACTGTGAAGCCGTGTGCGACTGGGCCGTGGACTGCCAGTCGACCGAGCGCACCATCGACGAAGCGGCCTCGCTCGAGGCGTGCCTCACCGAGACCCGCGCGTCCGACCCGTCCTGCGCCAAGGCCGAGGAGGGGTCCATCGATCCCGTCTCCAAGAAGGCGCTGCAGGGCTGTGTCTCCGCGATCGACGCCGCCGCGGGGGCCGGCGAGTGTACGGCGTTCGTGGGCTCGATCGACGAGATCAAGACCGGCACCGCTCCCGCCGAGTGCCTCACCCAGGGCGGCGACGTGGTCGCCACGTTCGAGGCCGCGCGCGACGCCACCACCGAGACGGGCCCCGAGCTGTGCCAGCGGTACACCGAGACCTACTGTCGGCGCACCGAGGAGTGCGTGCTGGCCGACTTCGACGGGTCCCTGCCCCAGGCCGCGCAGGACGCGCTCGGCTCCCCGTACGACCTCTGTGTCGCCCGCCTCGAGCCCGTGTTCACCACGCAGTGCACCGACGACGACCTGTACCTGCCGGAGACCTCCCTCGACGACGTCAACACCGCGCGCCAGGGCGCCCGCGAGTGCCTCGCCCAGTTCGACACCGTGTCGTGCGAGGACCTGCTGGCGGGCCAGCTCCCCGAGTTCTGCGCCGCGTCGTTCACGTCGACCGACCAGGCGACCCAGGTCGGCGGCGCCCTGTTCCAGCTCGCCCAGGACTACGCCCAGTACCTCTGACGGGCCCCGAACGCGGCCGCTCCAGTTAGGATGCGGCCGCTCGCCCTGGAGGTCCCGTGTCGCTCGCTCGGAACGTGGTGCTCGCCCTCGCGCTGGGGGCGCCGCTGGCCGGCCTCGCCCCGACCACCGAAGCGCACGCGCAGTCGCCCGCGTCCGAAGCCGTCGTCGCGTTGCCCGCGCCCGTGGCGCTCGCGGAGGGCGCTCCGGTGGACCTGTACTTCGCGGTGTGGTCGGCGAACGGGCAGCCCACGGCGGGGGTCGTCGCGAAGGCCACCGCGACGGTCGGCGTGGTCGAGGCCGTCAGCGAGGTGGCGCCCGGCCTGTACAAGGTCGTGTACCGGGCGTCCGCCGCAGGGCAGGCGAAGGAGGCGAAGGTCACGCTCAAGGGCAAGGACCCGGCCTCCAAGCGGCCCCTCGAGGCCACCGTCACGGTGGCGATCGCGCCAGGACGGGGCGCGCCGCGGGTGGGGGTGTCGCCCATGTCCCTCACGCTCGGCCGGGACCCGGAGGCCACCGTCACGGTGCAGGGCGCCAGCCGCGCAGGGCTGAAGGTGCGGACCAGCGCGGGCACCGTCGGCGCCGCAGAGCAGCTCCCCGGCGGCATCTTCAGCGCGAAGCTGATGGCGCCTGCGGACCGGCCCCCGCGCATCGCCCTCGTGGCCGTCGCCGACCTCGCGGATCCGCTGGCCACCGCCACCCACGTGGCGCTCCCGATGTCGGGCGCGATCGAGTTCCCGGTCAAGGGAGAGCCGGGCGCATCGGTCCTGCTGGAGCTCGGCAGCGAGCGGTTCGGTCCGGTGGTGCTCGGCGCCGACGGCAAGGGCCGCGTGCCGATCGTCGTGCCCCCGGGCGTGTCCGCGGCCACCAAGGTGTCGACGAAGGACGGCAGCGAGACCCGCGAGTCGATCGACCTCAAGATCCCGGAAGCGAAGCGCCTGCTCGTGTACCCGCTCCCCGCCGCGCTCCCCGCAGACCGCCGCGAGGTGCCGCTCCGCGTGATCGTCGTGAAGCCGGACGGCTCGCCGGACCCCGACGCGAAGCCGACCTTCACGGTGTCGGCGGGCGTGGTGGGCGCGGTGGAAGGCCTGGGTGGCGGCGTGTTCCGCGCGAAGTGGACGCTGCCCGAGTCCGGCACCTCCGCCACGGTGACCGCCTCGCTCGGGTCGCCGCTGCAGACCGACGCCGTGGACGTGGCCCTGACGGTGCCGCTGCCCTCCGCGATCACCGTGTCGTCGAGCCCGGAGACGGTGTCCGGGACGGCGCCGTTCCGCGTGGTGGTGGCAGCGACCCGCGCCGACGGCAGCGCCTACGACCGCGGGGAGCCCGTGGTGGACTTCGACGGGGCGAAAGGCGAGCCGGCCGTGCGCGAGGCCACCGGGTGGTCGCTGCGCGCCGAGCCCACGGCGGAGGGCCCGATCCGCGCGACGGCGCACTGGAAGGTCGCAGCGTCGCCGAACCCCGCCACCACGGTGGCCCTGGTGCCCGAGCGCCTGGGCGTGAACAACGACGGCGCCGCGAAGGTCGAGGTCCTGGTGCTCGCGGTGGACGCCGCGGGTCAGCCGGTGGCAGACCGCAAGGTGGAGCTGTCGGTCGACGGCGGGGGCGGCAAGGTGGAGCCGGCCTCCGTCACGACCGGCGCCGACGGAACGGCCCGCGTCACGTACACCTCCGGCTCCGAGGCTGGCTACGTCGGGGTCCGCGCGCGCTCGGTCGACCTCGATCAGCTGGTCGTGCTGGGCCAGTTCCCGGACGGCAAGCCGCCCGTCCCCCCGCCGCCGAGCCGCACCCCCGCCCTGGCGGCCCTGGTGCCCACGCTGCGCATCCCCCGGTCGGAGGGGCCTGCGGTGGCGATCGCGCCGGTGGCCTCCCCCGTGCAGAAGGTGAACCTGTCGGTCGAAGGGGTCGCGGGGCCCGGCGCCACCGTCGTGCTCGTGGCCTCCGCGGTGGACGGCACCGGTCAGGTCCTGGGCGCCTTCGCCCCCACGCTCACGGCGTCGGCCGGCACGTTGTCTCCGCCGGAGACCGCCGCGGACGGCACGGTGCGGTCGATCCTCTCGATCCCGGCCGATCACCGCGGCAGCATCGATGTCTCCGCCGCGGCGGGCGGCCGCACGGCGAAGGTGGTGGTGGGCCAGGACGACGACGTCGCCAGCGCGTGGGGTGTACCCGCCGTGGCGCCCGTGGCTCCGGTGCCGCCCGTCCCGCCGGTCCCTGCGGCGCCCGCGCCCGTCCCGGAGATCCCGGAACCGCCCCGCGCTGCGACCGAGCACCCCTGGCTCCGCGTGCGCGGCAACGGCGTCTTCGGGACCTACCGCTACACCCAGGCGCCCTCCCAGGAACCGGGGCCGGTGCTCCCCGCGACGCTCTCGGTGGGTGGGCCGGACGGCGGCGCCCCGGCGACCCCCGTCGGCGCCGAAGGAGACGCCCGGGTGTGGCTCGACGCGGTGGGTGTGCCGTACGTGGGCTTCCACGGCCAGGTGCGCGGCGCTGCCTACTCGATCGCGTCGGAGGCGTTCTCGAACGCGGCGAGCGACGTGTTGTGGAACGGCTCGCTCGACGCAGTGGGCCGGTACCCCTTCGAGCTCGGCGGGCACCAGTACTGGGTCGGCGCGAAGGCCGGGTTCCAGTACGGGGACTTCCTGACCTTCCTCGGCGACCTCACCCCGGGCTCGACGATCCGGTTCCTGGGCCTGGAGGTGCCGGGCATGGGCGTGGGGCCGGAGCTCGGCGCCGACATCGGTCCCGTCCACGTCATCGCCGGGTACACCCTGGGGCTGGCGCGCGGCTCGCAGCCGTACTCGAACGCGGTCGACCTCGAGGTCGGCTGGGCCCCCGTGGAGCACCTGTTCCTGTCGGGCGGCCTCTCCACCGTGACCCGCGGCGCCCTCCTCACCGGCGCGGACTCGGGCCTCGACCGCGGCACCATCGACGACGCGAGCCTCGCCTTCAAGCTCGGGGTGGGCGTCTCGCTCTGAGCCCGACTTCGTTACCGCCTTCTTCACCGGAGTCCTCCATGCCGTTCCCGAACTGGACCGACGAACACAACCAGCTCCGCGACAGCGTCCGCAAGTTCGCGGAGCAGGAGCTCGCGCCCCACCGCTTCGACTGGGACAAGCAGGGGCACTTCCCTCGCGAGGTGTTCAAGCAGCTCGCGGATCTCGGCGTGCTCGGCATCCGGTTCGATCCGGCGGTGGGCGGGCTCGGGCTCGACTGGTGGTACACGGTGGCGTTCATCGAGGGCCTGTCGCACGCCCGGAACGCGGGCCTGCTGATGTCGATCCTGGTGGACACCGACATGGCCACGCCGATCATCGACGAGATCGGCACGAAGGAGCAGAAGGAGGAGTTCCTGGCTCCCTGCATCCGCGGCGAGAAGGTGGCGGCGCTGGGCGTGTCGGAGCCGAACTGCGGCTCGGACGTGGCGGCGCTCCGCACGACCGCCAAGAAGGACGGCGGGGACTACGTCATCAACGGCCAGAAGACCTACATCACGAACGGCGCGTTCGCGGACTTCATCACCCTCGCGGTGCGCACGGGCGACGAAGGCCACGGCGGCGTCTCGCTGGTGTTGTTCCCCACGAACACGAAGGGCTTCAGCGTGGGCCGCAAGCTGGACAAGCTCGGCACGCGCTCGGTGGACTCCTGCGAGCTGCACTTCGACAACTGCCGCATCCCGCGCCGGAACCTGCTGGGCGACGAGAACGGCGGGTTCTACTACATCATGACGAACTTCCAGGGGGAGCGCCTGGTCGCAGCGATCATGGCGAACACGGGGATGGAGCTCGCGTTGTCGGACGCGATCAAGTACGGCAAGGAGCGCACGGCGTTCGGGCGCCCGATCGGCAGCTTCCAGGTCTGGAAGCACAAGTTCGCGGAGCACCTGACGTCGCTGGAGGCGGCGAAGGCGCTGACGTGGCAGGCGGTGGACAAGCTGAACCAGAAGAACCCGCAGGCGGCCACGAAGATGGTCTCGATGGCGAAGCTGTTCGCGGCGGACCTGGCGCAGAAGGTGACGTACGACTGCCAGCAGTTCCACGGCGGGTACGGGTTCATCGAGGAGTACGACATCTCGCGGCAGTACCGGGACGTGCGGCTGCTGCCGATCGGCGGCGGGACGTCGGAGGTCATGAAGGAGATCATCTGGAAGTGGACGGAGATGGGACTTTAATCGGCGTTAAAGCATCATTTTCGGAGGCGCCATTTTTCTGGACACACCGCATCCTGCCGCAGGAGATCCGCACCTTTCCGCAGAAGTGTGTCCAGCCGTGTGTCCAGCGCCGTACCGCTTCGTGTGTCCAG
>JBIKWC010000398.1:0-5674 GCA_044356535.1 Myxococcota bacterium | reverse complement strand
AAGGGCCTCCGCCATGGTCCCGCTGCATCGCCGGCTTCCCTGGGCATGGGCTGGAGGGTAGCACGAGTCGTGCGGTCGGGGCGGCGTTGACGCCCGCCCGGTGGAAACGCGGCGTTGGTTGGTTGGGGCTCGCGCCGTTCCTGCCGGAGCCCCACGTCGTGGGCAAGCTGCGCTGGGTCCTCGGTGGCGCGGTGGGCATGTCGGCCCTGGACTGGGGGGACCTCGCGTTTCACGGCGCCCCTTGGGTGTGGCTGGCCGTGGAGCTGGGGCTCGCGCTGCGGACGAGGCTCACCTCCCCGAAACCGTAGGAGCCGCAATCTGGTCGGCCTCCGGAGCGGCTTCGGCGTCGGACTGTCGAGCGTGTACCTCGGGTCCCTCCAGCGTGGGGCCTCATGGTCCAGCACAGGACGCCCACCGGACCGCGTGGTACCCTCGCGCCCATGCTCGGCGTCCTGCTCGTTGCGTGTGGGGGCGATGCCCAGCCGGTCGTCCCCGCTCCCCCCGCGCCAGCGCCGTCGCCCCCGACGGCCGCGACAGCCGCAACGTCGCGGTCGCGTACCCTCGTGCGCACCGATCGCCCCGTCTATCGGGCCGGCGAGAGGATTCACGTGCGGGTATGGCGGGTCGACGAGCGCTGGCAGCCCGTGCGGGAAGCCCTCACCGTGACGGTGAAGTCGGTCGAGGGACCCGTGACGGATCGGGTCGCGCTCTCGCCGGACCACCCCTACGCCGTGCTCCAGATCCCGTCCGACGGCCTCCAAGGGGTGTGGGAGGTGATCGTGTCGGGACCGGAAGGGAGGCTGGCCCGTGAGCGGTTCGTCGTGCGTCCCTCGGAGCGCCTGCCATACCGGATCGACGCGCGCCTCGAGCGCGACGTGATCCCGGAGGGGAGCCAGAGCGTGGTGGCAAAGGTCACCGTCCGCTCGCCGGACGGCACTCCGGTGGCCGGACACGGGATCCACGCGGTGCTGCGGGTCCACGGGCGCGGGGACGTCCCGGCGGTGGCCACGACGGACGCGAACGGCGCCGCCGACCTGGTCTGGGCCCTGGGCGACGCCCGTCGAGGGATGATCGCGCTGCGGGTGGACGATGTGGGCGGGGACCCCCGGGAGCTGCGGTTCGTCATGGGGTCACCAGACCCGGAGCCCGCCCTGCTCCCCGCGCCGATGGATCTCGTGGTCGCCCTGTCCCGGCACGAAGACACCGTCGACATCGCGGTCCTGCGGGACGGTCACCCCGTGGAGGCCGACGTGGCGCTGAAGATCGTGGCAGCCTCGGCGTTCGCGGAGGAGGAGGCGCCCCTCGGTGCCCGGCTGCAAGAAGTCTCCGGGCTTCCCACGCTGTGGCGCTCCGAGGACGCAGCGTTCGACGGCCTCGGTGCCCCCTGGCTGCCATGGCCCGAAGGGCTCCCGCTGGACACCGCGCTGCCCCTGGGCGACGTCCCCCCCCGGGGGTCTGGGCCTCGATCGCCAGCTCTCCCCAGCTTCAGGGTCGGATGATGCCGGCCCCCGGCGAGGTCTCGTTCGGGGTCGAGCCTCCCCTCCCCTCCGCCTTCTCCTTGCTCGAGTACTGCGCGCTCGACCAATACATGGACGGCGCGATCCTGAACGGTGGCTTCACCTTCGCGCGCGACGACGCGGGCTACGCGCTGTCGGCCACGTCGCTCGACTCCCCCGAGCTGGCCGCCTGCCTCCTCGGCCGCCTCGCGCGCGCCCAACCCCGTCCGGACACGGTGACGTTCACCATCGCCACCCCACGCCGTTCCGCCGAAGCGCCGTACGCCCGGCCCGATGTCGCTTCGTTCCAGCCCGATCCCCGCGGCCCCGAGACGGTCGGATGGTGGCCGGCCCTGCACACCGACGCGAAGGGCCACCTCAGCGTACCGATACCCCCACTTCCGCCGCTGGCGGCCGGCGGGTGGCGGTTCACTGCGGACGCCCTGGGCGGGGGCGCAGCCGGGACCGGGTTCCTGGAGACGGAGGCAGCGCGCTGAGCGGATGGGAGCTACGCCGCCAGCCGGAAGGAGACGCTGCACCTTGGTGCGTCAGTCCCCGCCGCCCCCGCAGCCGCCGCCGCACGACGAGCCGCCACAGGACGACCCACACGACGAGCCGCCGCCGTCCGACGAGCCGGCGTCGCTTCCGCCCCAGCCGCCGTCCGACGAGCTCGTGTCGCTCCCGCCCCAGCCGCCGAGGTCGCCCGCACCGGTCGCGACGAAGTCCCCGCCCCAGCCGCTCTGGTCGGGCACGACCGAGGACACGCTCACGTCGTCGCCGACGCTCACGGCGTCCAGCAGCCCGGCCTCGCCCGCGTCCACGTGGGCGCCGTCGAACAGCGGCGCGCCGGAGGGGTCCACGACGACCACGTCCGGCGTGTGCCAGTGGTGGAGGTGGAGCATGCTGTCGATGAGGAGGTAGCTCGTGAAGTCCCAGTACGGGTCGTAGTAGAAGTAGACGAAGGGGTCGGCGTACGCGCCCGCGCGCGCCTGCGTGGGCACCGGCCGGTACGACGGCTCGACCACGTCGCGCCCGAAGCGCAGCCCGCGGAACCGGGCGAGCTCGCGCTGGCCGGGGCGGACGATCTGGACCTGGGCGTCGACCACCTCGACCCGAGCGCCCGGGAGCTCGCGGACCAGGTGATGAGCCACGTCCTCGGCGATCTGCTGGAGCGCACGGCGGTACGCCTCGGCGCCGCCGTCGTTCCGCGTGAGCTCCCGCACCCGCAAGGCGTACTCCTGCGCGGACTCGCCGCGCCGGATCCGCAGCTCCTCGGGCCGGCCGGAGACCTCGACGGTCAGGTGGGGGTCGCCCTCCATCGCGCGGAGGTTCACCCGCGCGTCGAACAGGAGGTGCAAGCCGGCCTGGTGGCGCGTCAGGACCAGGTGCATCTCCTTGAACGGCCGCTCCGTCACCTTGCGGAGGCGCGCCGCTTGCCAGACGAGCTCGAGGTCGTGCGTGACCTCCTTCGTGTCGACGTAGATGGCCTTGCGGTCGACGAGGAAGCTCACGGCATCCGTGACGCCCGCGCTCGAGAAGCCGCGGTAGAGCGCCTGGACGAGCGAGAACGCACCCACCGTCGTCTCGATCTGGCCGCTGCTGCGATCGAAGGTGGCGCCGAACAGCGACTGGAGCCATTCGACGGGCCCGAGCGAGCGCTGGACCTCGATCCCGGGCAGGTCGATCTCGATTCGGCTCTTCAGCATGTCAGCCCTCCGCAATGGGGTTGCGTCGTGGACTCCGCAGCCGCTCCGGGGTCTCGGCCCCGCCGAGCTGCCGCTGCATCACCTCGGACTGCAAGGCGACGACCTCGTTCTCGAGCTGTTCGATGCGCGCGGCCCTCACCCGGGGCGTAAGGTCGGCCGGCACGCTGCGCACCGCCGCCTGAAGCGCCACCGCCTTCTCCTGGAGCGTGTGGCCGCTCTCTCCCAGCTCGTCGGAGGTGAGGATCAGCTCCGCGACGGTGTCGTCGAGCGAAGCCCGCGCCTTCTCGACCTCCGCGCGGCCCTCCCGCTCGCGCTGTATCCGGCGAACGAGGATCCAGCCGAGGCCACCGAGCGCGGCCATCGCCGCGACGGCCCCGGCGCCCAGCGCCACCGAGCCGAACGTGGCGCCGCCGGTCTGCGCGGCCTCGAGCTGGCCCAAGGCCTCGGCGAGCCCCGCCCCGAACCCGTCGCGCAACGCGGGCTCGGCCTGGTCGAGCGCAGCGGAGATCTCCGCCGACGACAGGCCCCAGCCGCGGGCCTCCCAGCGCCGGCCGTCGAAGAGCACGAGCAGGTCGCCCTCGTCCTGCAGATCGAGGAGCCGCCACAGCGCGCGCCACTCGGCGAGCGACGCCCCCTCGGGCAGCACCACGACGTAGGACTGCCGGCCGTCGATGGCGTCGACCAGCGGTCCCGGGTCCTTCACCCGCCCGCCCGGGTCTGCCCAGCGGTCGCGCCGAAGCCGCTCCACCACCTCTGACGGGATCACGCGACCTCCCACGCAGCCACCGCCCTGCGGGCCTCGGCGATGGAGGCTCCCACGGCGGGCAGGTGGCTGTCTCGCTCCACGACCACGAGCTCGAGGGGCATCCGGCCCCGGAGGGCTGCGAGGAGCCGGTAGCTGTCGTCTTCGACGGGCGCCGAGTGGCTGTCGATCCAGTGGTGCCCGTCGCTGCGGCCGCCCGCGAGGTGCACCTGGCGAACGGCGTGGAGCGGCAGGGCGCACAGGCGCTCGAAGGGATCGGCGTCGTCGTTGCGGGCGTCGAGCAGCGCGTTCGTCACGTCGAGGAGCAGGCCACACCCCGTCGCGTCGACGAGGGCATGCCAGAACTCGGCCTCGGGCATGCCTCCGGCGAGGGTGAAGGGTGTCGCGATGTTCTCGAGCGACACCGGCACCTGGATGGCATCTTGCAGGCGGAAGACCCCGTCGACCACGCGGGCGAGCGTGCGCGCGTCGAAGCGCACGGGGCAGAGGTGCCCGAGGTCGACATCGCCGGCGGGCGACCTCGTCATCGCGAGGTGGTCGGTGAACGCGAGCGCCCCCGTGGCCTCGACCAGCGCGCGGAGCCGCAGCAGGCGCCGCTCCGAGGGACCACCGGTGGCGATCGAGCAGGCGGTGTCGTGGATCACGACCGGGTAGCGCCGGGCGAGCTCGATCGCGCGCTCCTCCCGGCCGAAGAAGTGGTCGGCGACGAGCTCGAGCGCGTCTGGGCGCTCGTCGCCGTGGAGCAGGGCGTCGAACCAGCGGTGGCGGTAGCTGATGGCGGCGAGCAAGCACCCTCGGTACGACGGGCCTCGGGCCCTGATTGCCTCGGCGTTGCCTGTGGCTAGGGAAACCGGTGGAGCGTGGGGTGCTCGTCGGGGTCGAGGGGGATCTCCCCGTCCCGGAGCTCGGCGAGCAGCGGAGCCAACGCCCACCGCGAGCGGAGCGTTCGCTGCAGGCCGTCCCGTCGCGAGCACCCGGAGAGCACCTCGAACTTCAGCGCGTCGGAGAGCCAGTCGGGCTCCACGAGGGCCGCCAGCACGGGCAGCGCGCGCAACGCCTCGCGGAGCCCGGGCGTGAGCACGTCCTCGCTCGGAGGCGCCGGATTGTCCGCGAGCCACGACCGGTAGTGGGCGAGGAGGGGTGGGAACGCTCGCGCGGCGTGTGGGATCGCGTCCACGAGCTCGCTGACGCGCTTGTCGAGCAGCGACTCGGCGTAGCGCTCGAGGGCGTCCGTGGGGATGGCTTCGAGGGTCGCGCGGTCCTCGTTCTCGAGGGGCAGCGCGGCGAGCCACGCGGGGTCCCGGCGGGCGCGGGCGTCGGTCGCGAGCCTCGCGAGGGCGGCGTGGAGCTCGGTCGGGGCGGGCGAGGACACAGCGGGCTCCTGGGCGAGCGATAACGGGGTGGCCAGGTATGGCCAGGCCGCTACTGGCGGGTCCCCGATCTCGTGGCGTTCGGTGCGTCGGTTCGTCCTGCCCGCAGGTCGCGGGCTCCGCCTGGGTCTGACCTGCGCCGCTACGGTTCCTGTACCGGGAGGTGCTCCGCGCGGATCCGGAGGGGCTCGACGAGTGCCTCACGTTGCGCACGAAGGACTTGGACCTGGAGCGCAAACGTGATCCAGGACAGAATCCGCGGTGCTTGCACGAGAACGCAACCGCCCGCGCCGTCCCGCACTCGTCGCACCGGAGCAGCGCGAACCCGTGCTCGGGCAT
>JBIKWC010000112.1:0-20068 GCA_044356535.1 Myxococcota bacterium | reverse complement strand
CATGCTGCACGTCTCCGCGGTGACGCTGTGAGGACGCGGCTCCTGCTGCTCCTCGCGGCGGTGGCCTGCGGCGGCGACGACACGACCACACCCGAGCCGTGTGCGCCGTACCAGGGGACCACCTTCACCCTCGACGAAGGCGCCGGGACCGTCAGCGGCACGCTCACGTTCCCCGCCGACCTCGAGAACGACCTGCAGGTCGAGGTGTCCGTGGGCACCGGCGCAGTCTGGCTCGGCGTGGTCCCGGCCAACATGTTCGAGCTGCCCGCGACCTGTGGTGGTCCCATGGACTTCGAGATCGTGCAGCTCGAGGCGGGCACCTACGACCTCCGCGCCCGCGTGCTCGGTGCGAGCCCCGACGACGTGCTCGCGGAAGGCGTCACCGGCCCCGTCACCTCGGCGGACGACGCGGTCGATGGCGTCGAGATCGAGCTGACGACCCCCTGAGGTGTAGTAGGCTGCGGGCTCCCTGGAGGTCTGTCCCATGGCGCGCATCCACAACTTCTCTGCTGGTCCCGGAGTGCTCCCCGAATCCGTCCTGAAGCAGGCCCAGAACGACCTGTGGGACGTGTCGGGCAGCGGGATCGGCGTGCTCGAACACAGCCACCGCGGGAAGGTGTTCGACGCGATCCACCTCGACGCGAAGGCGCGCGTGAAGCGCCTGCTGCGCTGCTCCGACGACCAGGAGATCCTGTTCCTCCAGGGCGGAGCGCGGTCGCAGTTCTACATGTTGCCGATGAACCTGCTCAAAGGCGGGCGCGCGACCTACCTCGACACGGGCCACTGGGCCCACGTCGCGGCCGAGGACGCGAAGCGGTACGGCACGATCGACATCGGCTTCTCCTCGGCGGCTGCCACGTACGATCGGGTCCCCGAGCCCGGCGAGTGGGGACCCCTGCCGGACGGCACGGTCTACTTCCACTACACGTCGAACAACACGATCTACGGCACCGAGTTCCACTACGTGCCGAAGGTCCCAGGCACCCTCCTCACCTGCGACATGAGCAGCAACTTCCTGTCGAAGCCCGTGGACGGCTCGCAATTCGACTTCATCTACGCCGGCGCCCAGAAGAACATCGGCCCGTCCGGCGTGACCATCGTCGTCGTCAAGCGGGGCCTGCTGGCGATGATGGAGAAGAACCTGCCTTCGATGCTGCGCTACGACAAGCAGGTCGAGAAGGACTCGATGCTCAACACGCCTTGCACCTTCGGGATCTACATGATCGGCCAGGTCGCGAAGTGGCTCGAGGAGGACGTGGGCGGGGTCGAGGTGATGGAGCGGCGCAACGTTGCCCAGGCCGACGCCGTGTACGCGGAGATCGATCGCACTGGGTTCTGGCGGTCCCACGTGAAGAAGCCGAGCCGGTCGCGCATGAACGTGGTCTTCACCACCGGCTCCGCCGACGTCGACGCCGCGTTCCTCAAGGGCGCAGCGGAGCGCGGGCTCTCCGGCCTCAAAGGCCACCGGGAGCTCGGCGGGCTGCGCGCCAGCCTGTACAACGCGCTGCCGGATGCTGCCGTCGCGGCCCTGGTGAGCTACATGCGCGACTTCGAGGCCACCCGGGGGTAGCACATGGGCAAGAAGTCGCGCGAGGACGTCGAGCCGGTCGAGGTCGAGAACAAGAACGGCGACGGTCACGTCGATGAGCTCGACGACTCCGAAGAGTTCGACGAGTCCGATCTCGTCACCATCACCGACGAGGAGGGCAAGTCCTACGAGTGCGCCATCCTCGGGGTCCTCGAGCACGAGGACGCCGAGTACGCCCTGCTCGCTCCCGTGGACCAGCTCTCGGACGACGACGGCGACGCCGTCGAGATGTTCATCTTCCTGTACGAGGTGGACGACGAGGGCAACCAGACGTTCTCGTACATCGAGGACGACGCGCTGTACGAGGTCGTCAAGGACGAGTTCGCCCTGCTCGTGAACCAGGACGAGTGACACCCCACTCCCTGCCGGCCCCCTCGGAAAGAGGGGTCGCCGGGCCTGTCCTTGCGGCCCGTGCCGCGCCGACGCACAATAGCGGGGTACGAACCCCGACCGCTGGAGGACTCCTGTCGACCGAACCGCGTGACCCCGTCGAGACCGCCGCGCTCCTGTGCAAGGTGGCCCTGGCCGCCAAGGCCCAGGACCCGTCGCTCCTCGACATGCGCGGGCTCGTGGACTACTGCGACGTGTTCGTGATCCTCACTGCGCGCAACCGTCGGCACGTCGCGGCCATGGCCGAAGAGCTGCGGATGTACGCCAAGAACGAGCTCGGCATGGCGCCTGTGGGAATCGAAGGTCTCCCCGCCGCCCGCTGGGTGCTGGTGGACTTCGGCTCCGTCATCATCCACCTGTTCGACCAGCCGTTGCGCGGGTTCTACAACCTCGACGGCCTCTGGGTCGACGCCCCGCGCCTCGCCCCGCCCGAAGGCGACTTCGACGCGCCCGGCGCCAGCGTGTGAGCGCCCGGTTCCGCCTGGTCCGGATCGGGCGGGCGGGCAAGGACGCGTGGTCGCAGGCGCCCGTCGACGACTGGACGCGGCGGATGCGCAGGTGGGGTGGCTTCGAGGAGGAGGAGCTGCGGCCCGAGCCCTTCAAGGGGAACGTCGACGTGGTCCGCGACGCCGAGGCCAACCGTCTCCTCGCCCGGGTGGGGCCGCGCGACCGCCTGGTGACGCTCGACGAGCGAGGGGAGCGCCTCGACAGCATCACGTTCTCCACGCTCGTCGACGCAGGCCGCCAACAGGGCACCGTGGTGTTCGCCATCGGCGGCCCCTATGGCCACGGAGAGCCCGCCCGCGCCCGCGCCTGGCGGGTGGTCCGGCTGTCGGACCTGGTGTTGAACCACGAGCTCGCCCGCGTGGTCCTGGTCGAGCAGCTCTACCGGGCGCTCACGTTGCTCGAAGGCGTGCCGTACCACCACTGATGGCCACCACTGACGACGCGGGCGGCTCAGCTGCGGTTGGCGGAGACCTCGGTAGCGACGAAGTACGTGGTGCCGTCGACGGCCAGCAGCCGCCCCACGAACTCGAGCCGGTTCCCGGCGATGCCGCTCTCCTGCAGCTTCTCGAGGACGGCGTTCGCGATCACGAACACCTCGGCGTCGGGACCGAGCGTATACGGCGCCGCCACCTTGGAGGGCAGCGTGTTCGCTGCGGACGACAGCCGGCCGACGAAGGACCAGGGCATGCCCTCTTCCAGGACCCGCTGGGCCATCGCGCCCGTGGTCCAGGCGCAGGCTTCGGCGCCGACGAGCTCCACCCGCCGCGCGCTCGCCGCGGGGTTCGTGTCTGCGCCGATCTTGTGGTCGGCGCAGGTGTCGCCGGCGGGGTGTGCCTCGGCGCCCGCGCGCCCCGGGCACGCGTACGTGGGGGTGAGCACCGAGAGCAACGACACCAGCTGAGGACCCATGGCGTGACCACCCTCGTTCGATTCCCGTGTACCCGTCCCCGGGGTGGCGCTCCAGCTGCGGTGACGAACGATGACGGGCCGGGTCAGTCCTCGGCTTCGGCCGGTGCGACCCACCGCCAGAGCAGCTCGAGCAGACCGGGGATGCCGGCGCCCGACACGGCCGACAGGGCGAGCGCGTCGATGCCCTCCGTCCGGAACCGCGTGACCGTGGCCTCCACCTCTTCGGGCGTGGCGGCGTCGATCTTCGAGACCACGACCACCTGCGGCCGCTTCGCGAGCTCCTCGTCGTACGCGGCGAGCTCGGCGTCGATGATGCGCTTGCGCTCGAGCGGGTCTCCCTCGCCGTCCACCGAGACGAGGTGCAGGAGCACGCGGCACCGATCGAGGTGTTTGAGGAACCGGTGGCCCAGGCCGGCGCCTTCGGCAGCCCCCTCGATGAGGCCCGGGAGGTCTGCGACCACGAACGACCGCCCCTGGCCCATGTCGACCACGCCCAGGTGCGGCACGAGGGTGGTGAACGGGTAGTCGGCGATCTTCGGCCGGGCGGCGCTGATCCGCGAGATCAGGGTCGACTTGCCGGCGTTCGGGAAGCCCAGCAAGCCCACGTCGGCCAACAGGCGGAGCTCGAGGCGGACTCGCAGCTCCGTCCCGGGGATGCCGTCCTGCGCCGTGGTGGGCGTGCGGTGGGTCGGGGTGGCGAAGAAGTGGTTGCCCTTGCCGCCTCGACCCCCGGTGAGCTGCCACTCCGCGCCGTCTTCGGCGAGGTCCGCGATCAGCGCCTCGGTGTCGGCGTCGTGGATGAGCGTCCCGATCGGCACCAGCAGGACGAGGTCCTCGCCATCGGCGCCGGTCATGTCCTTGCGCTGGCCTTTCCCGCCGTCGGCCGCCCGATACGTCTTGTTGAAGCGGAAGTCGATCAGGGTGTTGCGGTGGGTCGTGGCGCGGAAGACGACCGTGCCGCCTTTCCCTCCGTCGCCGCCGTCGGGCCCGCCACGCGGCGTGTACGACTCGCGCCGGAACGACACGACACCGGGCCCGCCGTGGCCGGAGGCGATGCGAAACGTGACCTCGTCCTTGAACTTCACCGACCACCCCAGAAACAACACGGGGTGAAGGATCACTCCCCCACCCCGCACTCGCTTGCGACCCCCGGCGAACCGGGGCCCGCAGGCTTCGGTTCACGCGACCGGGTCGATCGACACGAGCTTGCGCTTGTTGCGCTCGTGGAACCGAACGACGCCGAGGACCTTCGCGAACAGCGTGAAGTCCTTGCCGATCCCCACGTTGTCGCCAGGATGCACCTTGGTGCCGACCTGCCGGACGATGATGGATCCGCCCTTGACGACTTCGCCGTCGAAGGCCTTCACGCCGCGGTACTGCGCATTGGAATCGCGACCGTTGCGGGTAGAGCCCGCACCTTTCTTGTGAGCCATGGTGTGGTCCTCCTCAGCCTTGGATGTCGAGGATTTCGAGCCGGGTGTAATCGTGACGGTAGCCGTGCCGCCGGCGGTACCGGCGGGTGCGGACGTACTTGAAGCTCCGCAGCTTCTCGCCGCGGGGGTGCTCGATCACCTTGGCGGTGACCGTGGCGCCTTCGAGGGTGGGGGTGCCCACCTTGACCGCGTCTCCGTGGACCAGGAGGACCCGGTCGAGGGTGACGGTGCTGCCGATCTCGGCAGACACGAGGTCGACGAGGATCGAGTCCCCTTTCGCCACGCGGTACTGCTTGCCGCTCGTTTCGACGATCGCGTACATGGTGATCTCCGACCCGGGCGCGCGGGAATCGCGACTTGGGAGCCCGGCCCAGCGTCCAGCGTGGGACGCGAGGGTCAGGGCGAGCGATCGCCCCGAGCACGCCTGTGTAAGCAGTCCGGCGGCGTGGAGCAAGGACGAGACGGGAGACGCTACCCCGCGCGGCGTCCGAGCTGCAGGCTCAGGACGTCGAGGCGCTGCTGGACCTCGGTCGTGCTGAGCCCCTGGAACCGGTCGGGAAGCATCCGCTTGGCCGAACACTCGAACACCGCGAGCAGCTCCATGAACTCGAGCATGCGGGTGTCGCGGGACGGGATCACGTCGACAGCGGCCTGATCGATGTGTTCCTGCCGGATCGAGTCGGTGTCCGAGTCGCCCGCGGCCGAGGCTGCGGCGAGCATCACGGCCTCGAGCTCCGCTGCGCTGTACCCGTCGGTCGCGACGGCGGCGGCGTCGTACGTGACGCCCGGGGAGACGACGAGCTTGCTCTTGCGCGCGACGGCTTCGAAGATCGACTTGCGCTCCTCCAGGGACTCCGGGAAGAAGAACGGGATCTTCATGTCGAAGCGTCCCGGCCGCTTGAGGTCGACGTCGAGCTTGTCCGGGCGGTTGGTCATCATCAGGATCACGACCCGGCCGCGGTGGCTCGTGTCGGACATGAACTCCTTGAGGCGCGCGATGACGCGGGAGTTCACGCCTCCGTCGTTCGACTCGCCAGCGGAGAGGCCGCGATCCGCCTCGTCCACGACCAGCAGGACGTAGCCGAGGGCCTCGACGAGCCCCAGCACCTTCTCGAGGTTGGCTTCGGTCGAGCCGACCCACTTGTCCCGGAAGTTCTTGAGTTTGAGGCAGGTGAGTCCGGACTCCGTCGCGAAGGCCTCGGCGATGAAGGTCTTGCCCGTGCCCATCGGCCCGACGAAGATCATGCCCATCGGCACCCGGGAGCGGTTGCCGCTCTTCACGGCGTCGGCCACGCGCTTGAGGTCCTCCTTGATGCGCTCCATGCCACCGACGTGCCCGAAGTGGTGCTTGGGCGGAATGAACTCCACGAGGCCGTGGCACTCCTGCTCGATGATCTTCTTCTTGCGCGCGGAGATGTCGGCGAAGTCGATCGGGTCGCCGGTGAGGGCGGCCGACCGGAGGATGTTCCGGATCTGGCTCAACGTGAGCCCCGCGCACATCTTGGCGAGCACGCTCAGGTCCATGTCCATCTTGACCTTGGACACGTCCTGCGCGCGCAGGAACGCCTCCCGCATGGCCACGTCGGGGAACGGGATCTGGATGCTGGCCAGGGACGGGCTCGACGTGATCCGGCGCGAGATGTCGGAGAGGTGCTCGGTGACGAGGACCACGAGGTTGTCGGTGGCCACGAACGCGGGATCGGTCGCCCAGCGCTGGAGCGACACGAGGTTGGCCTTGTCTTCGTGGACCATGAACGCCACGTCTGCGTTGGGCGCCACCGTCTCGAAGTAGTCCACCACCACGGCCGACGAGTGTCCAGCGTCCGTGATGAGGTCCTCGATCACGGGGATCGTCGCCGCTGCAGTGCTGGGCAGCTCCGAGAGCTTGTCCTGGCCGCGGGACACGCGCTTGCCGTCCACGATCGAGCGGAACAGGCGCTCGTGGCCCTTCTGGGCGAACTGGAGCCCCTGCGACACGTTGTAGTAGGCGACGACGTCGCGGGTGCGCTCGAGGAACTTCTCGAGGAACGAGCGCAGGTCGTGCCAGGTGCGCTCCCCCCGATCGTCCACCCACCCGTGTAGATCGCGAACGTTCCCATGGAGCAGGAACAGGCTCGACTCCCCGGCGAGGTAGCGCCCCCGGAGCTCCTGGGCCCAGGACGGCAGCGACTGGCTCACGAACCCTCCGAAGTTACTCGCCACACGGTAGGGCCGGGGCGCGCCGTGGGCAAGCGGGAGGACAACAAACGGCACAAACGGGACGCCCTGCTGGCGGCCGGGGCCGCGGCGTTCCGCGAAGAGGGCTACGAGCGCGCGTCGATCGAGCGGGTCATCCGGGACGCAGCGGTGGCTCGGGGCACGTTCTACCTGTACTTCGACGACAAGCAGGCCCTGTTCGAGGCCGTGCTCGACCGGCTCACCGCGTCGCTCCTCGGCTGCCTCGACCGGATGGTGGAGCGAGCCGCCACCGTCCAGACCCGGGCCGAGCTGGTGGGCGCGTACCACGTCATGGCGCTGGAGCTGGCGATGGTGGCGGCGGCGCACCCGGCCGAGGTGGAGATCTCGTTCCGCGAGTCGCGGGTCCCTGGGGAAGCCGGTGACGCGATCCGGAGGCGCGAGCTGCAGATGTTCGACCGCATCCACGCGTTCACCCGCACCGCCGCGGCGCGCGGCCTGCTGGACGCACCCGCGCCCGAGCTCGTCGGGTACATCGTCTTCGGCGCGGTGGAGCGCCTGCTGTACGAGGGCTTCCGGGGCACGGCGCTGGGGGAGCCGGCGCTGGTGGCGGGCCAGGTGTTGGCGCTGTTCTCCCGCGCCCTCGGCCTGTGACTGCGTGTTTCCACCAGCGCGTCAGGGTCCGGTCAACGCCACGGCAGCCGCGACCGCCACGTCGGGGGAGTCGTCGGCGAGCAGCGGCTCGAGGCTCGCCCGGAGCGCGGTACGGGTCCCGAGGTGCCCGATCGCGGTCGCGGCCTCGGCCCGAACCACCGACGATCGATCCTGCAGCGCCGCCTCGAGCAGCTTCTCCGTCGAGCGAGGGACGCGGACGGACGACGCTGCAGCCGCACCTGCGAACCGGACCGCGAGCTGCCGCACCTCCCACTCGGGGGACTCGAAGGCGCGGGCGAACGCCGGAGCGTCCTTGCCGGCGCGCGCCAGCGTGAGGAGCTCGGCGTACATCGACACGAACTCGGAGCCGTCGCGCCGGGCCCGGTCCACGAGCTCGTCGGCGACGGGGCCCTGGATCTCCACCAGCAGGTCCAGGACCTCCAGCCGGACCTCCTCGTCGGGCGCGGCCAGCCCCTTGCGGAGGACCTCGGCTGCCGCTTCGTCCCCGAGCCGCAGCCGGGCCGCAGCGACGGTGAACGCCAGCTCCTCCTCCGCTCGCTCCTGGCCCTGCGCGAGCGCGGCAGCCAACCCAGGGTCGGGGACTGCCGACAGCGCCTGGAAGAACGCAGGCTCGAGCGGCAGGTCGCCCCGTGCCAGCAGCTCCTCGAGCGCAGCGCGGGCTGGCGGCGCTCCCAGCTGGAAGGCAGCCCAGGTGAGCGCGAGGCGGTCGGACGCGGGCCCGGTGCGCCAGGTGTCGCCCAGGGCCGCGAGCCCCGCGTCGCCACCGAGCCCCACTGCAGCCGCGGCACGCACGTACGGATCGCGCGCGGGGTCGGCCGCCACCGCAGCCAGCGCATCGTCCTGCCCCACGGCCCTCACCACCGCGAGCTGCACCCAGGGATCGGGGTCGGCGAGCCCGGCCACGACTTCTCCCGCGCTGCCGGCTGCCCAGGCGCGGGCCCGCAGGTCGGGGGACGGCGAGGAGCGTGCGGCGGACAACACCTCCGCGGGGGTGCGTGCCGACGCCGACGCGTCCACGAGCCCCGGATCGTCGACCACTGTCGGCGTCGACGGCCGGTGCGGACACGCCACCAGGAGCGCCAGCGCGACGGTCGCGGCGAGGCGCCTCACCGCTTGCCGAGGTGGATCTGCGCCGACGCGTTGGAGGGGTGCTCCGAGAGGAGCGCCAGGAACTTCTGGCGACCGATGGCGGCGTCGTTCCGCTCGGTCACGACCGCGTCGGTCCACGCAGCCGACGACTGCCGCGCGACCTCCGTCGAGGCGAGCTGCAGGTGTTTGAGGACGTCGATGCGCCGGGCCGGGTCGTCCGAGTCCGCGAGGAGCTTCTCGTACAGCACCACGGCGTCGTCGAACTTCTGGACCTTGAGCTTCTCCTCGGCCAGGGCGAGCGAGCGGTCGAGCGCCACGAGCGAGTCGGGCCGCACGAGCTCGAGGGCCTCGATCACGACGGGGTCCTCCTTGTACTTGCGGCGCAGCATGTTCTTGGCTTCGAGGGCCTGGGTCCGCGGACCCTTCTGGACGGTCTTGAGCAGGCGGTCCCGCTCCGCGAGCCGGTCGAGCTCCGCGGCTGCGTGATCGGAGAAGGCCTTCTGCAGGCTCTCCAGCACGAGGTACTCGCCAGCCGTCACGGCGAGCGTGTTCGCGGCGCGGTTGTCGGGGCGCGCCACGACGACCCGGTAGAAGTCCTCGAGGGCTCCCCGCGAGTCGCCGCTCGAGAGCTTCGACTGGCCCGAGGCGAGGAGCTGCTCGTCCGGGGTGTTCGGGAGACCTGCGGGCACCTTCAGCTCCCAGCGCGGAGGACGCGCAGGAACCGAGGTCACCGTGGGTCCGTAGAACCACCGGAAGTAGACCAGCACCACCAACACCACGACCAGCACCACGACCATGAACAACATGATCAGGAACACCGCCCCGAAGGCGACGGCCAGGATCGAGCGGACCGGGCTGCGGCGGGGCGCGGGCGGTGGGTACGACGGTTCGCTCGCGGGGGCGGGGGACGACTCCCGCCAGGCCGGCGAGGGCGCGGTGGGCGAAGGCTGGATCGGGGCCCGATCCTGGGAGCTCGCCGCAGCGGGTGCGCTCCCCTGGTCGAACCGGCCGAACCGCATCTCGGTGTTGCCGATCCGCAGCATGTCGCCGTCGGCGAGGGTGCACTCCCGCACGCGGACGCCGTTCACGTAGATGCCGTTGCTGCTGCCCATGTCGCGGAGGACGTAGTCTCCGCCCTGGGCGCTGATCTGCGCGTGGTGCCGCGACGCAGCGGGATCCGGGATCACGACGTCGCGATCCTCGCTGCGCCCGATCGAGAGGCCGCGCGACGAGATCGGGTAGTTCGTCCCCGCGAGGCCCGTCCCGACGACGACCTCGAGGTTGGCCGCAGACGGCGCTTTGGGGGGCGACTCGTTTCGCGCCGCGCCTTTCCCGCGGATGCGGAACTGCAACACGAAGGGGTCGACGACCACCTCGTCGCCGTCGGAGATCGCCTGCGACTGGACCCGGTACCCGTTGTAGTAGGTGCCGTTGCCCGAGCCGAGGTCCTCGACCGTCACCTCGGTGCGGCTCACGTACACCTGTGCGTGGCGCCGGCTCACGCCCACGTCGGCGAGGACGACCTCGTTGTCCTCGGCCCGGCCCATCCGCGTGGCGCCTTCGGGCAGTCGGACGGTCCGGTCAGCATGACCGGGCTGCTTGATCAGCAGCTCGACGGACTCGATCACGGGCCGATCCTCACCTTGCGCTCCCCCACCAGACCACCCTCCCACGACACCCTACGGTCCGCCTCCCGGCGGCCGCCGTCAAGACCCCGAAGCTCGCTCCTCAGGAGAACGGCCAGAACCAGCGGCGTCGCCCGGCTGGCGCAGCCTCCCCTTCCGCAGGAACGAGCGGGGCCGAGTCGACCGAAGCCTCCCCGGAGCGCGCGGCGTCCTCGCCCTGCCACCGCAGCTCGAAGCTGTGCTCGGCGATCGACACCGAGTCACCGACCTTGAGCGCCTTGTGTCCGGTCACGCGCACCCCGTTCACGAACACCCCGTTGCGCGAGCCGGCGTCCTGCAACCACAGCGACCCGTTCTCGTACAGCAGGCGCGCATGGTAGCGCGAAACCCCTTCGTCCTGCACGACGACGGCGTTCTCGGGCGAGCGGCCGAGACCGAGGCCCCCTTCCGGGACCAGGATCCGCTTCCCCGAGAGCTTCCCCGCCGTACACACCAGGACCGGCACGTCCGCCATTCCGGCGCTCCTCCATCGAGCGGTCTTCACGCGGTGGTCATGGTACCAGAATCCGAGCGGGCCGGAGCAGCGGGAGCGGGTCCACCCCGGTCCACGCCCGGAAGGCGGCTGCTGCCTGCGCCACGAGCATCGGCCACCCGTCCACGAACCGGGCGCCGCGCTGCTCGATCACGCTGCGGAGCGGCGGGGCGGGATCCCAGTAGTTGAGATCCATCCACCCGCCGAGGTGGGGCAGATCCTCCGGTACCAGCCCCTCCAGCGCCGTCGGGTGGCCGGAGGTGGCGTGAACGCCGAGCTCGGCATCGCGGAGCCCGGCCCGATCCACCACCGCGATCCGGGACGGAGCCCGCGCCACGAGCCGTTCGGCCGCGGCAACGTCGCGCGCCACGATCCCGATCCGGGCGGCGCCACCCAGGAGGAGCGCCTCGATCACCGCGCGCGCTGCGCCGCCGGCGCCCACCACCACGGCCCGCACCCCGTGGGTCTCGAGGCCCGCCTCGGCCAGGGCCCGGGTGCAACCCTCGACGTCGGTGTTGTGCCCGACCAGCCGCGGGCCCTCCCAGACCAGGGTGTTCACCGCGCCGGTCCGCTCTGCCGTGGGGTGGAGCGCGTCGACCTGGGACACCACCCGCTCCTTGAGCGGCAGCGTCACGTTGCAGCCCGCGAGACCGAGGGTGCGGACGGCGGAAGCCACGTGATCCTCGGCGCCCTCGGGCACCTCGAGCGCGACGTACGTCCCCGGGGAACCGGTCGCCGCGAGCCACGCGTTGTGGAGCGCCGGCGATCGGCTGCGGCCCACGGGTCGACCCAGCACCGCGTAGACCGGCGTCGGGCGGGTGCTCACCGGCCCAGCCGCGCGCGCGCTTCGGCGGCGTCCACGTGGATCTGGGCCACCAGGGCCTCGAGGCCGGCGAACTTGCGCTCCTCGCGGAGGTGCGACCGCAGCTCGACGGCGAGCGCCTGCCCGTACAGGTCGCCGGACCAGTCGAACAGGTGGACCTCGAGGCGGCGCTCGGTTCCGCCGAACGTGGGGCGGAGGCCGAGGTTGGCGACCCCGCCGATCCGCTGGTCGCCGAGGTGGACCTGTGCGGCGTACACCCCGTCGGGCGGCAGCATTCCGCCGTCGGGCACCACGTTCGCCGTCGGGAACCCGATCGTGCGGCCGCGCCGATCTCCCTGGACCACGACGCCGCACACCTCGTGGGGCCGACCCAGCAGCGCCGCCGCGCGCTCGACGTCGCCGCCCGACAGGTGCGCGCGGACGCGGCTGCTCGACACCGGTCCCTCGTCGTCGGAGAGCGCGTCCACCGAGGTGACTGGGATCTGCAGCACCTCGCGCAGCAGCGCGGCGTCCCCCCTGCGCTGGCGGCCGAACCGGAAGTCGTGGCCCACCACGAGGGCGCGGGCGTCGAGCGCGTCTCCGAGGACCTCCTGCGCGAAGACATCGGGCTCGACGGCGGCCGTGGCGTGGTCGAAGGGCAACACCAGCACGGCGTCCACGCCTGCCCGCTCGAGGTGCACGAGCTTGCGTCCGAGCGTCTGGATGCGCGGGATCCCGTTGCCGGGGCGCAACACGTCGCGCGGGGCGGGGTCGAACGTGAGCACCGTGCACCCCACGCCGAGCGTGGCCGCAGCCCCACCTGCAGCCGCCAGGAGGTGCTGGTGACCGCGGTGCACCCCGTCGAAGTTCCCGATGGTCACCACCCGACCGCGGAGCGGGCCCGCCTGGGAGATGGACCGCACGACCTGCACGCCGACGCCTCCGGCCCCCGTCGTACTCAGCAGCGCCCCGCGACGCCAACGGGAGTCGGGTACGATGCGCGCGTGCGACTTCCCCGACCGACGCTGTTGCTGCTGTTGCTCGCCGCCCCTGCCGCCTGGGGTGGCCTGTTCGGGAACGACGCCCCCGGGCGCATTCCCGTGCCCGCGCAGGAGTTCCGGATGCGGATCGAGGACCGCTCCGGCGTGGTGGTGGACGTGGAGCGCGCCTCGTTCGACGGCGAGATCTACCTGTTCGGGACCGTCGGGCTCGCCCAGGTCACGGTGCCGTTCGACACCCTGCGGCGGCTGGACGTGGCCCCCGGAGCCGACGAGGACCACGTGGTGGGGCGGATCCTCACCCGGCTCGGCGAGACGCAGGAGGTGGTGTTGGAGTCCGACCGGCCGCTGTTCGGGCGCACCACGTTCGGGAACTACCGCATCGAGATCGGGCAGGTCCGGAGCCTCGAGCCGCGCTGATCGGACCCCGGAGCTTCACCGGAAGACGAGGTTCGTGCTGAAGCTCCCACCCTGGAGCAGCTCGAACGGCGGCGCCTCGAACGCGCCCGCGGCGACGGCGGTGGTGAGGCACTCGTCCCAGGCGGGAACCCCCGAGGAGCGCGCCAGGACCGCGTTCGTGACGGCGCCGTCGGCGGAGAGGACGAGCGAGAGCATCGCCCCGTGTGCCCCCTCCGGGACACAGCCCGCCATGCGATCCGTGAGGTCGCGGCGGAGCATCGACACGTAGGGCGACAACACCCCCTGGCCGGGCACGTCGGTGGGGACGGCGGGCGGTGGTGCCGCGTCCACCACGTACCGGGGACCGGCGATCGCGCCGTCCGTGCGCGGGATCGGCACGTCGGGCGGCAGCGGCTCGGCCAGCGGCGCCGGCGGGACCCGCTCACAGGCCCACAGCAGGGCGAGCGCGCAGGCCTTCACTGCACGAGCCCCTTGGTGAGCGTCATGAACACCTCCTCCAGGGAGGGCTCCTTCTTCACGAGGTGGCGGACCCAGATGCCGCGGCCACCCAGGTGCGCGGTGAGGGCCGACAGATCGAGGTCGCGCGACACACGGCACCGCAGACCGGCGCCCTCCTCACCGGCGGCGCCCTCCCGCTCGGCCGCCAGGACCCCGGCGAGCTCCTTCACCACCACCACTGCGCGGGCGTCGTCGGTGGTCGAGAGCTCCACGTGGGCGTCCCGGGCGGCCTTCGCCACCACCTCGGCCACGGTGCCCTGCGCGACGAGCTCTCCGCGCTCCAGGATCCCGATCCGGGTACACAGCGACTCGAGCTCCGGGAGGATGTGCGACGACAGCAGGATCGTCTTGCCCATCCGCTGCAGCTCCTTGAGGATCTCCCGGATCTCGATGCGCGCCCGCGGATCGAGGCCGGAGGCGGGCTCGTCGAGGATCAGGACCTTCGGGTCGTGCACCAGCGTCCGCGCGAGGCCCAGGCGCTGCTGCATCCCGCGCGACAGGTTGTCGATCAGCGCGTCCTTCTTCACCGTCAGGTCGGTGATCTCGAGCAGGCCGCCCACGAGCGTCACCCGCTCCCCCGACGGGATCCCGTACGCCGCCGCGAAGAACTGGAGGTACTCGGTGACGGTCATGTCCCGGTACACCCCGAAGTCGTCGGGCATGTACCCGATCATCCCGCGGATGCGCTCCTTGTCTTCGAGCACGTTCGTGCCGTCCACGAACGCCTGCCCGGTCGTGGGCTCGAGCAGGGTCGTGAGGATGCGGATCGTCGTCGTCTTCCCGGCGCCGTTGGGCCCGATGAAGCCGTAGACGTCGCCCGCCTCGACCCGCAGGTCGATGCCTTTGAGCGCGTGGAAGCCGCCGTAGCTCTTCGCCAGGCCGCGGGTCTCGATCACTCGGACTCCGTACACAGGAGGCTGTACTCGTTCTGGGGGTCTTTCACGCACCGGTAGGCCGCGCCCACCTCGAGCGTCAGGAACGTGGAGGCGCCGGAGTGCGTGTCCGAGATCGAAGCGCTGCAGCCGGGGCGGAGGGTCATGCGCAGCTCGTTGTCGAACGTCACGATGTTCGGCGCGCCACCCGAGTCCGGGCACGACGGGTAGGCGGTGAGCTGGAGCGGCGCGTCGAAGCGGATGGTGGTCTCGAGGAGCGAGGCGTCCAGGTGCCGGTCGAGATCGAGCTCCTGCCGGATCACGGTGAACGCGCGCTCCTCGGGCCGGACGCCGTCGACGACGAGCGGCTCGGTGGTGCCCTCGGCGAGGCCCACGAACACCGTGCGGTGCTCGAGATCCATCGTGCCGCGCTGCCCGCCCACCGTGGGCCCGAAGTGATCGAGGACCCAGTCGAGCCGTTCGTCGCCCGACTTCGCGCCGATGCCGGAGGCGCCCTCCGGGATCGCGGCGGAGGCGCCGTCCGGAAGGGGCCCGAGGTCGAGCCAACCGCCGAGCCCGCCTGCGTCGGTGGGGACGACGACCACGGCCCGCGCGAGGTCGTGGCCGAGGTGGTTCGTGACGATGCCGTCGGCGAGCGTCACCGCGCCGGTCTCCGGGCGGGTCCAGTCGCTCCGCGCGTAGGCCAGGGTCCACGTCTCGGCGTGCCACGACAGCGCCCCACCGCCGTCGCCCGCGAACACCCGCACGTCCTCCTGGAACCCCGCCTCTCGCAGCGGCACGATCCGGGCATCCGCGAGCTCCGACTGGACGGTGACGCGCGTCTTCCCGGTGGAGAACACCGACAACCAGGTGGTGCCGCGCGCGAGGCCGGCGTCGGGGAACACGTCCAACACCTCGATCCGCACCATCACCGACTGCGAGCCCTTGGACGAGGTGACGAGGTACAGCGCCACGCCCGAGAACACGGTGATCCAGGCCGGGAACGTGAGCCAGGTCCACGGCTGGCGGTGCAGGGCCCGGAGGACGAAGTAGTCCAGCGGCCCGATCACGAGCAGGTACCCGACCGCGAAGACCACGAGCCACTCGAGCGGGAGGGGCGCCACCCCGGGGATGTCGTCCAGGCGGTTGCGGAGCGCCGCTTCCCAGCCGAGCCCGGGGTCCGACGACTCGAAGTTCGTGAACTGGTGGTAGGTCGGCACCGGTTCGAGGTGGTAGGCGCGGGTCAGGGTGGCAGCCACCTCCGGCTCGGAGGCCAGCAGATCGGTGGCGGCGCCGCTCGGACCCGGTAGCGTCAGGAGCCGGCGCCAGGCGTCCGCGGTCCGCAGCCCGGAGAACACGGGGGAGTCGAGGTCGGCGAGCACGAGCTGGACGGTGCCGCCCCCCACGGAGCGCCCCACGAACAGCGGCGTCTCTTCTGCCCGGGCGCGGACCCAGGCGTCGGGGACGACTGCGCCGCGCGCCACGGGGACCACGCCGCCCGCGGGCGAGCCGAGCTGGTAGAACAGCGGCACCTGCTGATCGGACAACCCCTCCAGCACCACCGGCAACACCGGCGCGAGCGACGAGGTCGAGACCTGGCGCCAGGTGTCGGAGACCGTGAGCAGCAGGTGCCCACCGTCGGCCACCCACCCGATCAGCGCGTCCAGCTGGGCCTGGGACACGGCGCTCGGGTCTGCGTCGGGCCACACCACCCAGTCGAGGGACGCCCACGCCGTCGAGTGCCGGGGCATCGACTCGGGCCCCACGAGGCCCACCCGGATCTGCCGGTCGCCGCTCGCCAGCTGGCGGTAGGAGCGCGATGGGACGGGCCCGCTCGTGGTGTCGCGCAGCAAGGCGGGGAGCCCCAGCGCGTCGCGGCCGATCACGCCGATCGTCACGTCGTCCCCGGCGAGGATCTGGAGCTTCGCCACCCCCACGGCCTGGCGACCGTCGTTGCCGGTGTACTGGACCACCTGCTCCCCGCCGGCGCCGGCGACGATGTCGAGGAGGACCTCCTTGCGGGAGCCCGCCGGGAGCTCGACCTGCCGCAGCCAGGTCCGGGCCGAGCCTCCGTCGAACGTGCTCTGCACGAACGAGACGGTGCCCGCGGTGTCGTCGCCGTAGTTCTCGAGGCGCACCCGGATCGTGGTGGGGTACCCCTCGCGCACGAACCCGTCTGCCAGGGGCCGCGCGTCCATCCGGAGGCGGAACAGCTTCTCCAGCTGCTCGATCTCCTCGGGGCCCGGGGCGGCTTCGGCGGGCAGCGAGACCGCGAGGGACGCCGCGAGCAGCACCACCCAGGCCCCGGCCCACTTGCGCAGGTGGGTCACCATCCGCGCCGAGAGCGCCACCACCACGAGCGCGAGCGCCGACGACGACAACAGGGTGACGAGCGGGTTCGTGTTGCCGGCGAGCGGCGGGGCCAGCACGCCCGCTGCGACCGACACCCAGGAGTCCGGGAAGATGCGCGCCAGCACGGCCGGCAGCCCGAAACACAACAGGATGCCGACCATCACCACGCCGAACGCGCTGGCGGGCCGCTGCGAACGCAGCGCCAGCGTCATCGAGCCCACGACGGCGAGCAACCAGACCGGCACCGTCCAGGCGAACGCCAGCAGGCCCACCAGGAGGCCCCGCGCCTCGACGCCGCCGCCGGAGAACATCTGCAGGTGGGGGACGCCCAGGACCAGCAGGACGAGGCTCAGCGCCATCATCGGCGCGGTGGGGAGGAGCGCGGAGAGGGCCTTGCCGAACAGGATCGAGCGGGCGGGGAGCGTGGTGCAGAGCAGCAGCTCGAAGGTGCCGCGGCGGCGCTCCTCGGCGACGGACCGGGTGGCGAGCCACGACGCGAAGCCGAACGTGAAGAGCGTGTTGATCACGCCCACCGCCAGCAGGCCGCCGGGGATGATCCACCAGCCGGTCTGGAACACGCCCAGCAACAGGAAGCCCCACACCATCAACATCGGGAGCGCCGTCGAGCTCCACGCGCGGAACCGGGCCTCCCGCCACACGATCGGGTTGTCTCCGACCTCGACCGAGGTGCGGCTGCGGTCGCCGGACAGGGGCGAGGACCCGCTGAACACGGCGTCGATGCCGTCCACGACGTCCATCCCGACCCGCAGGAACGCCCAGGTCCAGACCGCGGCCCCGAACGTGAAGTACACCCACAGGAACGCGCCGATCCCGTACCAGGCCCACCCGGACGGGCCGACCGCGCCGTGGAACATGTACGAGAGGGGCGTCATCCAGGGCAGCGTCAACACGCCGACCACGAACCAGCCCGCGAGCACCACACCCCACACGCGGCTGCGCCAGATGTCTTCGGAGAACGCGCGCTGGATCGAGGCCGACGACACCTTCTGCTGGAACAGCGGCGCCGAGAGGTGGAGCGTGAGCGCGATCGAGGGCAGGAAGGACAGCGGCGGGAGCAGCGCCGACCAGTCGGTGGCCACCGGCGCGGCGAAGGTCGAGAAGTGCGCCGACGACAGCGGATTGCCCGTCGCCACCACGTAGATCGCCGGGTACAGCGCGAAGAACGGGACGGCGTAGCTGGCCGCCGCGGCGGTGGCGAGGGTCGGAGACCGGGTGAACAGCGCGAAGAACGCGCCCAACACCGACATCACCACCACGGTGGTGAGCGTGTGGACCGTCACGGAGACGACCTCCACGGCCGACACGCCGCCGAGGTTCACGACGAGCGCCATCACCGGGAGCGCGCCGCACACCACGGTCACGAGCACCAGCACGCGCGACAGGATCTTCGCGGTCAGGATCTGCTCCGGGCGCAGCCGCGTGAGGACCAGCATCTCGAGCGTGCGCTCGTCCGTCTCCTCCGTGATGGCCGACGCCGTGACGAGCGGCGCCAGGATCAGCGCCAGCAGCGTCTGCACCACGGAGAACGCGATGAACAGGCCGCGTCCGAGGGAGGCGAGGCTCGCCACGTCCACCATCGCCGACCGGGTGGCGGACACCGCGCCCCAGATGCCGAGCAGCAGCACCACGAGCAGGACGCCCGAGAAGCCTGCGCGCGACGCGTACGTCTGCCAACGGCGCGAGGTCCGCGCCGCTTCCCGCAGCAACACCGCGGACGACACGGATCGCCCGAGCAACCCCACCAGGAACGCGCCGGCATTCATCGTCAGAGACTGTAGCCGACTCTGGTAGTCTCGACCGGGGGGTCGCGGGTTGATCGGGACTCGGATCGGCCGCTACGTGGTCGACGAGTGGATCGGCCAGGGCGGGATGGCGTCGGTGTGGCGCATGACCGACGACCAGGGGCACCTCTGGGCGCTGAAGGTGCTCACGCTCGACCGGGCGGAGGTCAAGACCCGCTTCCTCGCCGAAGCGCGGGTGCAGCTCGGTCTGTCCCACCCGAACATCGTGACCGCCCGGGAGCTCGTCGAGGTGAACGGCGAGCCGGCGCTCGTGTTGGAGTACGTCCCCGGGTTGTCGCTCGACCGGTACCTCACCGAGCGGAGCCCGCCGTTCGAGGTGCGCGACGCGCTCGCCGGCCAGCTGCTCGAAGGGGTCGCGTACGCCCACTCGCGGAACCTCGTGCACCGCGACCTCAAGCCGGCGAACGTGCTCGTGGTAGAGGGGCCGGACGGTCCCGTGGCGCGGCTCACGGACTTCGGCCTCGTGAAGGAGCTCGGCCTCGGGGCCACCCGCACGGGGATCGCCCTCGGGACCCCGCGGTACATGGCGCCCGAGCAGATCCGGGATGCCAAGCGGGTGGATCCGCGCGCGGACCTGTGGTCGCTCGGGACCCTGCTGTACGAGGTGTACACGGACCGGTCGCCGTTCCAGCGCGACGCGCTGTACGACACCTTCCAGGCGGTGATCGACGGCGTGTACCAGGACCCGGGCGAGCTCGGCGTCCCGGACCGGGTCCGCACCGCCATCGTGGCCTGCCTGCACCTCGACCCCGGTGCGCGCGTGCAGACGGTCCGCGACCTGCAGCGCCTGCTGCGCGGTGCAGCGCAGTGGAGCGACGTCGCTCCGGGGAGCCGCCCCCCGCCCCCAGCGTCCACCCCGTTCGGGCCGCCGCTGCGCCGTCCGAGCGCCGCGCCCCCGCCGGTGCCGAGCGCGCTCCCGACGATGCTCGTGTCCTCACCGGAGCTCGACGACGAGCTGCCGCCGCCCCCGCCACCGGTGTTGCGCACGCCGCCGCCCGCACCGCGCCGGGCTGCCGCGGCGCGGTGGCTGTGGCCCTGGGTCGCCGGGTGGGGGCTCGCCCTGCTGCTGGTCCTGGGGGTGCTGGGCGGAGGCACGCTGGTGGTCGCGGCCGTCGTGTTGACGGACGTGTTCACGGAGGACCCGGCGCCCGAGCCGCCCGCGCGGCCGCCTCGTCCCAGCCGACGCAGGCGCTGACACCCGGACCGGCTCTCGGGCAGCGGAGGCAGAGCGGGCAGCGGAGGCGCTGACACCAGGACCGGCTCTCGGGCAGCGGGGGCGGGCAGCGGGCAGCGGAGGCAGAGCGGGCAGCGGGGCGGCCCGGGAGCGGGCTGGGGGCAGCGGGCAACGGGCTGGGGGGTCCAGGGAGGCTTGGGATGGGG